>CAZWVP010000145.1:0-2512 GCA_964636635.1 uncultured Candidatus Peribacteria bacterium | reverse complement strand
GCCAAGTTCAACGTGAATTCCTCGTACTGCGCCGTCTCAGCGACGGTTTCATCCAACACGCGCAGCAGAGAAGCTGGCAGGCGATCGCGTCGGCCGCTGTGTCGCACGCGCGTTTTGCGATCGTGAAACACTTGCCGTTTGTTTTTCAAATAGCGTTCGAGCATGGCCATGAGTGCCTGCACCTCGGCTTGTTCGCGTTGCCAGTTCTCGGTGGAAAACAGCCACACCGTCAGCGTGGCAACGCGCGGGTCTTTGCGGCAGAAATCCAAAATGTTTTCGAATACCCCAACGGAAGCCTCATGCCCTTTCCACGGCAGAAAACTTCGCTCCTTCGCCCAGCGGCGGTTGCCGTCGGGAATGACGCCGATGTGCAAACGCTTGTTCCGGCTCATGATTCGAACAACTTGCTGAGGGCGATGGGGAACCACGGCGCGAAAATTTCCGGTTTTTCATCCAGCTCGGTCACCAAGTCTTCCAGCGAAATCCAGCGTATTTCGTCTATCTCGTCCGGGTTCGGCCGCAAGGTCGCGTTCGCCTCCACCTCGCCGATAATCACGGTGTCGTGCTCGTATTCGCTGCCCTTTCCCGTAAGGCACGGCGCGCGATACACGAACGACGTTTGTGCCAAAAGCGGCGGGGGGGTCACGCCCAATTCTTCCTCCAGTCTGCGCGCCGCAGTCGCGAGCAGTTCCTCGCCCTCTTGCGGATGGCTGCAGCAACTGTTGGCCCACACACCCGGGAACAGCATTTTCTTTTGGCTGCGCTTTTGCAGCAGCATTTCGGTGCCGTCGTGGCGAAACAGGAACACCGAAAATGCCAAATGCAGCTTACCTTCGCCCGAGTGCGCCGAGAGATGGTCGCTTCTCCCCAAAGGCTTGCCGTCTTCGTCGCAAAGGATGACGTGTTTCATGGTGTACCTAGTGTAGCCGCGGAAGGCGTTTTCTGCTATACTGATGGGATGGTTTCGTTTCTGCTTCGCACCGTGGACGGTTTGCAGGCCGCTCTGATGGACCTTGTCGGTTCCGAGCGCATCGTGCAGGTGATATTCGCCTTGAGCGTGTTTTTAAGTCTATTTTCGGTTTTGCTTTTCATTCGGTTCCAAATTCTCAGTCGTTTGATGCGCGTGGCCAAAATGACTCCCACGAAAATCGACGACGTGGTGATGGATCAACTGCTCGGCATTCGCACGCCGGTTTTGTTCCTCGTGAGCGTGTACGTCGGCGGCTTGCTTTTGGACATGCCTACCATCGTGGAAATCGTGGTGCGGGGCGTGTTCTTGGCCGCGCTCGTTTACGAGTTCGTGCGCATAGGCGAAGGCATCATCGTCTACCTCATCACGAACCGCTCGGTTCATTCGCCGGAGGCACGCAACGCCACCATGGCCATTTCGGTCATCACGCGCTTCATTCTCTGGACGGCGGGCATTCTGCTCATTCTCAGCAACCTCGGACTCAACGTCACGTCGCTCGTGGCGAGCTTGGGCATAGGTGGTTTGGCAGTGTCTCTGGCTTTGCAGAACGTGCTTACGGACGTGTTCAGTTCGTTTTCCATCATCATGGACAAGCCCTTCGAGCCGGGCGACTTCATCACGGTGGGCGACCAGATGGGTACGGTGAAGAGCATCGGCCTGAAAACCACGCGCATCGAAGCGTTGGAAGGCGAGGAGATCATCATCTCCAATACCGAACTCACGAACGCGCGCATTCAGAACTACAAGAAGCTTCAAACCAGACGCGTGGAGTTCACGGTGTCGATTTCGCGCGAAACGCCTTTGGAAAAAGTGCGTCGCTTGCCGGAAATCATTCATGAAGTCATCGATGGCGTGAAGCGGGCGGAGTTTCACCGCGCACACTTGGCGCGCATCATCGGTACGAACGGCATGGAATACGAAGTGGTGTACATGGTGCATGCGCCGGAATACGGCGATTACATGGAAGTGCAGCAATCCATCAACTTCGGCATTCTCGAGCGCTTGGCCAAAGAGGGCATCGCTCTGCCCACGCCGAGACAGGAGGTATTCGTTCGTTCCTGAAGTGCGGCGATGCGGGAATAACGTCTGCGCTCTGTGTTAAAACAACGCACGCAGATGCGGGATGTTTTCGTTGCGGAAACATCGTACACTCGCCACCGTGCACCCTCTAGCCGTCGCTCTCAACGATACGTTGGCCGCGCAAAGTCCTGCCGTTTTGCCCCTGCTTTCGGACAAAGGGCGACGTTTGTATTTCCCGAAGACCGGCATTCTCGGGCAATCGGCCGAAGCCAAAGGCAAGCGTTGGAATGCCACCATCGGCATTGCCACGGAAGACGACGGGTCGCCGTTGCATTTCGGTTTTTTGGACGCACTCACCGCACTGTCTTCCAAGGAAGTGTATCCCTATGCATCCAGTTACGGTTTACCCGAACTGCGTGCCGTTTGGCATGCCATGATGCTGGAGAAGAATCCCGGCCTGAAAGGCGTGTGCTCCGTACCGGTCGTCACTTGCGCGCTCACGCACGGTTTGCGCGTGGCGGC
>CAZWVP010000144.1:2331-2564 GCA_964636635.1 uncultured Candidatus Peribacteria bacterium | reverse complement strand
ACAACATCAAATCTCTCGTTAGTTTGATATGAAAAAATGTCTGCTTTTACAAAAGTTACATTCTTTTTTTGAAGCCTAATGGCTTCTAAGTGGGCGGTTTGAATAGCTTTTTCTGAAAAGTCGATACCCACATACTGATCAATGCAATCACACAATCTTAATCCAAGACTTGCTGAACCACAGCCAAGTTCCACCATTATGCTATGGTGAGTAAGGTATGGTTTAACAATTCC
>CAZWVP010000144.1:0-2321 GCA_964636635.1 uncultured Candidatus Peribacteria bacterium | reverse complement strand
TGGCAATTGTTATAAGCCCAAAAGAGCCTTGTCTTTGCCATACGTCATTCCATGAACTTGGCGTTTGCTCAACGCTTGGTATAGGCATCAGTAAGAATGATATTCTTACATTAGCACAGAGGCAATCCTTGAGTGTAAGCGAGGATTTAACCATCCATAGGAATTAGCCATTATATTGTGTCGCATTCAATCCTCGTGTTAGGTGTCTAAAGCTTAAGGCTGGTATTCAATGCAAAAATAACAACTAGGATCGCCCGGGCTAATATCATTATCTTTTCCTTCAAATGTCTCAATGTATATCTCGTCTTTCCCATTGGAGGGCTCACCCGGTCTCCAATTGGGCTTGGCTGGCGAGCCATCAAAATTGATCCAACTACCATCGCTCTTTCTAATTCCAGAAAGGATATGAACTTTTCCGAAAGCGGTAGTTACATAGTCACGTTCCTTTTCGTGGTCTAACACAAGTAAGCGACCTCCCGTTTCTGTTGCTAATTTTTCTGCTTCAATAGCTTGCATCACCTTTGGAATAATTAGATACCAACTGCCTGTTTCTGGACTCCAAACCGCCTGAGTCGGCATTTTTTTGGGTCGTTTTGGCTCTTTGGAAGGATCTGTGGCCACCTCCTTCGGCACCGGCTTCGAAGTCGTTTTCGTCGGCGTATCCGTCGTCTTCGGCGGTGCGACCGGCGGCACCACAGGCGCTACGGGCTGAATTTTCTTCTGGGCCAGTCCTCTCAGCACGTTTGAAGCGGACGGGTTATTCACCACCGCTTGGTAGCTCTTTTGCACCATGGCGCGAATGGCGGTGCGCAAATTCGGGTCCTGCTCCGCAGCCAGACGCTCCTCCCAAGCGGCGCCGGCGTGAATTTGGTCTTCGGCCGAACCTTGGGCTACGTCTGCGGTTACGCCTGCGCCGAAGTAATCGGCTTCGCACAAAACGCGCAAAGCAGCATCGTTTTGGCTCTTCGCAGCCATGTCTGCCGCCACAACTTTCGCGGCAACGGTGTCTTTCGGGTTCAGAGTCAATTTCGCAAGCGCGTCCGTCACCACTTGTTGCTTCTCTTGGGCGGTTTTGCGAGTTTTGATGGACGCGTTCAGGCGTGCAATGCCCGCCCTGGCTGCTTCCAGCTCTTTGGAAACCGGCGGCCGTTCCATGGGCAGCAAGCCCGTGGCTTTTTTCACTGCGGCTTCGGCTCCGGTCGTATCGCCCGTTTCCAGCAAGTACTCGGCTTCGTGCGTAAAGGCTTCGGCGAAGCGGAAAAGCGTAGCCGGAGAAGGCTTCATACCCGTGCGGTCCCAGCCGTTGGCCAATTCGCGTACGCGGGCTTCCACCTCCTGCGGCGGAGTTTGTTCGGCTTTGGCAGCCAAATCTATGGCACCCATTCCCAAATCCAAATCGCCGTAGGCAAGTTTTTCAATGATGATTGAGGCGGCATACGACGTTTCCGGAGAAACATCTTTCATGCCGGTGACGTACTGCTGCAAGCAACGGGCCAGCACTTTGGCGGCACCGGGGAGCTTTCTGGCATCGCCGCCGGGCTTACCGGCCTCGCTCCAGGCATCGAATTCTTTCTTGTACTCAATTTGCAGCACCGTCTGCAGTTCTTTCTTGCGTGCGCCTATTTCCGCTTTGGTCTTTTCGTCTTCGGGGTTCCACTTCGTTGCTGTTTCCACCGTTGCGGTGGGGCGAACGGGGGCCGCGACCGGCGGTTTGTTGCCTGAGGTGGCGGCAATTTGGCCTGCGGGCGGAGCCACGGGAGCTTGGGCCACTTGTACGGGTTCGGGCGCAGGCACGGGCTTTGGCGTGGGGTTGCCCATTTCGGCGAAGCTGCGCAAGCGCTCGGCGCGGGCTTTATCCGTCAGGCCATCGGGGCCCGTTTTTTCCGGCGGGCTGAGGTAGGCGGGTTCAGGCTTTTTCGGAGCTTCGATGACTTGAGGAGAAGCGACGGGAGTCAGCTTCGGCGTGTCGTCGGGGCGAACATCTGCAATCGGCTCCGTTTTGTCGGGCGTGGAGCTCATGTTGCTAACGGCTGCCGCGCCGCCTGCCAAGGCGAGCAGACCGGTCACCGCACTCGACACGGCGACAATTTTCCCTTGAGTCGTTTGCACGTACGCTCCCAACTGAGAAAGCAAACCCCCAGACGCGTCTGCCTTCGCCGGCGTCACCACCACCGGCGGCGCTATCACCATATCTGGGTCCGTATCCCTGCTGGCCTTCGGGGTAATGACGGTGTCCGCCGAAGGATCGCCAACCCAACGAGGAGCCTCTTTTTTTGCAGGAGATGCGACAGGAACGGTTTTGCCTTTCGTAGGCACCACCG
>CAZWVP010000143.1:0-2571 GCA_964636635.1 uncultured Candidatus Peribacteria bacterium | reverse complement strand
ATCCCCTTCGGCCAGCGTGTGACCGTTCGTATCGGCATGGTACTGCTTGTTGCGCTGGTAGCGCTTCTTATACACCGGGTGGAACACGTGCTGTTCGGTCATCACCGTCACGGTGTTCTGCATTTTGGCCGACGTGATGACGCCGCGAAGGATTCTCATTTGGCGGACGGGGAAGAGGAAACGGTTTTCTCCTGGACCTCACGCTCATGCATAACGGTGAGCATGCGGGCCAACTGACGACGTTCGTTGTTGAAACGTGCACTGTCTTTGTCCGTACCCATGTGCACGGCCAAGCGCTGGGCGCTGACCATGATGCGCTGCTTCTTCACCTCGCGGTTCAAATCTTGCAGGCTCAGGCTGCGCAGCTCGGTGGTGGAAAGGAGTTTGGCCATGGTTTAGTGCTGAATGCGGGTAACGATCTTGGTCTTCATGGGCAGTTTGTAGGCGGCCATCTCCAGAGCTTCGCGGGCGATGGACTCTGCCAAGCCGTCCATTTCGAACAGCATGGTGCCGCGGCGGATGATGGTGCTGAAGTATTCCGGGGAACCCTTTCCGGAGCCCATCGGTACTTCGGCGGCCTTCTTGGTGACGGGGGTGTCGGGGAACACGCGGATCCAAATTTTTCCTCCGCGCTGGGCGATGCGAGCAATGACGCGGCGAGCGGCTTCCAGCTGGCGAGCCGTAAGCTCGGCGTTCGTGATGGCCTTCAGACCGATGGTGCCGAAGGACAACTCATGGCCTTTGCAGGCGGCGCCGCGGAACGCACCGCGGTTGCGGTGGTGCTTGCGATACCGGAGTTTTTTGGGTTCGAGCATGAGAAGCGAGGGGATCTCTTAGGCGGAAAGCAAAGCGTTGGAGTGCATCTGCTGCACTTTCTTGAACACCATGCCTTTGTACACCCACACCTGCACACCGATGGTGCCGTAGGTGGTGATGGCATGCTTGGTGGCGAACTGAATGTTGGCGCGCAGCGTCTGCAAAGGCACGTTGCCTTCCTTGAAGAGCTCTTCGCGAGCGATTTCCGCGCCGTTCAAGCGACCGGAAACCTTGATCTTCACACCCTTGGCGCCGGCCTGAATGGCCTTTTCCATGGCCATCTTGGAAGCACGGCGGTACGGCATGCGGCGCTGAATCTGCTGCACGATGGCCTCACCGATGCAGTGGGCATCGGCGTCCGGCGTGCGAATTTCCTGGACGTTGACGTCGAAGATGCCGCCGAACTGACGCTCGAGTTCCTTGCGCAGTTCTTCGATGGACGCACCCTGCTTGCCGATGACGACACCGGGCTTGCTGGTGTGAATGACGATGGCCGTCTTCTTGTTGCGGTCGATACCGATGCTGCTGATGCCGGCATCGGGCAGCTTCTTGTTCAGAAACAGTTTGATGCGCATGTCCTGGAGCATGAGCTCGCGGTACTTGCGACCGCGTGCGAACCAGGTGCTGGACCACGTGTGCGTGATACCGATGCGAAAGCCGTTGGCGTTAACTTTTTGACCCATAGAGTTTAGGCACGTGAGGAAGAAGAATCCGAAGCAGTGGTCTCCTCCTTCGCCTTCGCAGGCTTGGAGGACGCACGCTTCGTGCCCGTACTGGGCTTTTGTACAGTCTTAGCCGCCGAAGCGGAAGTCTTTTTCTCCACTTTTTTCGAAGCGTCCTTCTTCGCCGGCTTCGTTTCTTCCACACCTTCCACACCCAATACCAGCTCCACATGGCTCAGGAACTTGCGCATGGGGCGAACGCGGCCGCGTGCCATAGGCACGCCGCGGTGCAACGTCTGAGCTTTGTTGATGACCAAAGAGCGCACCACCAAAGCGGCGGGGTCCTGGCGTTCGTTGTGTCGGGCGTTGGCCACGGCGCTCTCCACCAACGTGAGCAAAATGCGGGCGCCTTTCTTGTTCGTGTGCTCCAAAGACTTGAGAGCATCGGTCACCGTCATGCCACGAATCATGGACGCGATGAGCGCAATTTTCTTGGGGGCGATGCGGACGGAGCGGAGATAGGCTTTCATGGGAGGGGGCGAAGAATCGAAATTTACGCGGCGGTAGCTGCGGCCTGACCGGCTTTCTGCACGTCGGCCATTTTGCCTCCGTGACCTTTGAACTTCGTGGTCCAGGAGAACTCACCGAGCTTGTGACCGACCATTTGTTCCGTCACGTACACCGGGATGAACTCCTTGCCGTTGTGCACGGCGAAGGTGAAGCCGACGAATTCTGGTGGGATATCGCAGTCGCGAGCCCACGTCTTGATAATCTGCTTGTTGCCGCCACCTTCCACCGTCTTCATGACTTTCTTCATGAGAACCGGGTCGATGTAGGGGCCTTTCTTGAGAGAGCGAGACATAAGAGGGGGTGAAAAGCGCGCTTAAGCGGCGGACTTCTGGCGACGGGAACGAACGATAAGGCGAGTGGACTTGCGCATGTTGCGAGTGCGAACACCGCGAGCCTTCTTACCCCACGGGGTCTTCGGGTTCTTGAGACCGATGGGCGCGTGACCTTCACCACCACCGTGTGGGTGGTCTACGGCGTTCATGGACTTACCGAGCACTTGCGGGCGACGACCCAACCAGCGCGT
>CAZWVP010000142.1:1422-2580 GCA_964636635.1 uncultured Candidatus Peribacteria bacterium | reverse complement strand
GATCGCGGGTGCATAGACGAGACCATCGTGGTCGATAAATTCTCGGATGTTTTGCAGAAAGATGTTCAGGATAAGCTGCAAAAAATGAATACAATATTTGTGCATAACCGGTACTTCTGGGTGTACTTCGACGACTTTTCCCAAGTGGAAAACGAATTTCACATTCCCATTTTCGGTTCGCGCACGTTGCTGAAAATAGAAGAGCGAAACCAGCCATATAACCAATACCATTTGCTCAAAGATGCCGGCATTCGTACGCCGAAAATTTTCGCGAAGCCCGCGGATATCGATCGCCCCGTGCTCGTGAAGGCGGCGGAGGCGGAACGCGGTTACGAACGCGCGTTCTTCGTGGTTTCTTCGGCGCAGGAGTATGAAACGAAAGGCGCCGTACTGGAGAAAGAGGGGAAGGTATCGGCCAAATGGCGCGAGGCCACCGTCGAAGAGTTCGTCGTGGGAGCTCCCGTGAACTTCAATTTCTTTTACTCACCCATCACGAACGAATTGGAACTGCTTGGTACGGACACCCGCCGCCAAACGAACCTGGATGGCTTCCTGCGCATGACCGCCGCACAGCAGCTGGAAATGGGTGCGCACGTGCCGCTCAAGATGATCGAAACCGGGCACATTGCCTGCACGGTGAAGGAATCCATTCTGGAAAAAGCCTTCGCGCTCGGTGAGAAGTTCGTCGCGCAGTGCAAGAAGCTGCCGAAAGAGCTCGACCCGAGCGGCAAAGGCATCATCGGGCCGTTTGCCCTGCAGGGTGCGGTGGTGGCCGAAGACGGCAAAGAGGACATCGTCATCTTCGACGTATCGTTTCGCATTCCCGGCTCTCCCGGCACACGCGCCACGCCGTATTCAGGCTACCTGTACGGCGAAGCCATGAGCGTGGGCGAACGCTGCGGCTTGGAACTGCGCAGAGGTGTGGACGAAGGTGTGTTGGAGAAGCTGCTGACCTAGCATCGGTTATGTTTTTGACTTTCCAGCGAACAAAGAAGACATCTGCGCCAGTTTAAGTGTTGAGGGATCGACTGTCGCGAAGCAATGTGCATTTTTATTGATCCATTCCTCTAGTCGTTTCCATACAGCAACTACTGCTTGATGTTCTTGAAGAAGGTCGTACCCGTGCATGGCTACTTCACCTGAGTACACAGGACCTCG
>CAZWVP010000142.1:0-1412 GCA_964636635.1 uncultured Candidatus Peribacteria bacterium | reverse complement strand
GCGTAATGCTAGACAATGCGGAGAGGTGACTAACAGCATCTGCCCTACCACCATTGTGAAGTGCGGTCAGGAATGTGAATGGGTACTTATCGAATGCGACCCTACCTTGATCGGTTAAATTTCCCCCTGTGATTAAGTCATCAGAGAAACCTTGTTCTATGAGCTCCTTAACATACACACGCTCGCGACGATGAATTTCCGTAAAGTTTGCCTCCCCAGGTATGCGGGGAACGGTCTGAAGGTCCAAAACTGGCTTGTGGATTGCCATAGAAAAGGCATTTTACTTAGGATGCCGACACTGGTCAAGTTTGTTTGACAATAGGCAAAGGTGTCTTGGAGAAGCTGCTGACTTAACCCAACAACTCGTCTTTTTTGTCCGTCACCGGCGGCTTGAGTTTTGCGGCGTATCTGTAAATTTCCTGACCAAGCGCGATCATCTCCTTTTTGCTCAAAATGGTATCGGGCACTTCGTCGTTCCCGTGTTTCACCGTGCGAATGCCTTTTACTCCCAGCGGGGCGATGCGTTGTTCTTTGGTGGTGGTGCACGTGAGTACAATCGCTTGGCAAAGCCACTGTGTGGAAATTCTGTAGCACTGCACGGGGTCCGCTCGTGAAACGTCGGGCATGCGCGATACCTGCTCCGGTACGTCTTCCTCGCCGCCATCGTCGGGATTTTCTTTGTACGGATTTCCTTTCGCGCTTTGTGCCACGTCGTCGTGAATTTTGTCCGGACGATTCGTACCCCAAGCACTGCCTGCCACATCGTCATCGGTGTGCGGGTTTCCGGCCTGAGCACTTTTGGCAATGTCGCGGTCCAGTTGCTTTTTGCTTGGCGTGTCTTGGGCGGCGGAGAGGTCAACTTTCGGGCCCACGTCTTTCAACATGGCCGCCATGTGGTTGTCTTCTTCCAAAAACTTCAGCAGTCGTTTGCGCGTTTCCAGAAGCACGGCGTGCGCAATGAAGGCATCGGAAATTTTCTCATCCGTCCAAAGCGCATTCAGCTGAGCCAACAACCCCTCGCATTGCGCGCGAGCCTGCTCACGCAGGGCACAGTACGTGACGATGACGTGTTCGAACGAGCCGCCATACGAGAGCAGGTCGTTTTCCTCGGGCGTATTGCCTTCCTTCGGATTGCCGTCGAACGCCGCGAGCTTGTCGTCCGCATTTTGGCGTAAAAATGTAATGGACCCCTCAGAGAGAGCTTTGATGGCTGGTTTCATAATTTAGCGCATTTTCCGTTATTTGATTATTTTGTCAATTATTGTCTTCATTTTCCAGCGGCCATTCTGTTGCCTACGTCTTGCGCACACCGTATCGTGCGCGCAACCGTTCAAACGGGGCTGTAGCTCAATTGGCCGACGAGCGCTTGCGCGAGTCGCAGTCAAAAGAATCTGCTCGTTCCTGTCTGTTCT
>CAZWVP010000141.1:0-2655 GCA_964636635.1 uncultured Candidatus Peribacteria bacterium | reverse complement strand
GCGCAAATGCACACGATGAACTCGAAGCAGTAACGGCAGAAAGCTCACGGCGGCCAAACCGAGTACCGTGAGAAAGAACCCCTGCGAGAAGGCCATTTCGCGGTAGACGTATTCGTCGACCAGGTACGAGGCGGCCTGTATGAAGCAAGCCGCAATCATAATGAAGAGCGTTTGCTTACGCTGTGCTTTCTCGGCATCGAGCACACTGAAGCTGACCGCGGCGACCGTAAGCAGAACAATGCCCATGTACTGCCATAGAACGAGCACTTCGCGAAACACCACGGCACTGCCCAGCAGTACCAGCACGGGAATCATATTCCAGTACGCGGCCACTATGCCTGCTTCGGAGCGCTCCAAAGCCGTGAAGTACAAGGCATGACTCACAGCCACCAGACCGCCGGAGAGAATTGCCGCACAGACGGGCAACCACACCCAACTCCACTCCGCAAAATTCACCATCGGCGCATACGCCGGGAATGCCAGCAGCAAAATGGCAAGCGACACGAACGCACTCACCATGGTGGCGACGTACACGTCGGCGAAGACCTCATCTATGCAATGCTCGTCGATAAGATGCACCACCGCGTACAGCACGGGTGCCGTAATGGCGAGAGCAAACCACATATTTACGATTGCAATGTGCGAACGACTTCGTTCTGTTTGCGCGACTGTTCACGCACGTGCTCACCCGTTATACGCTGCACCGTCTGTTGCGCGCTTTCCGCAATGCTGTCCAACACGTACTGGAACACGAGCGGAGCCACGATGGTGGCGTCGGACTGAATCATGTAACCGGCGGAATCCATGCCCAGTTTCGACCACGTAATTTTCTCGTTGGGAGGAGCTCCTGAATACGAACCGTACGACGTATTGGAGTCGGAAATTTGCGCGAAGTACGACCAAAACGGCACATCCTGCTTCATGTCCTGCCGCAGAGACGGCACGCAGCACACGGCGAAGTCGCCGGCTATGCCGCCGCCTATTTGGAAGAAGCCCATGTTCGCCTGCGCCGATTCGCGCGCGTACCACTCCATGAGAGACCGGTACTGCGCCACGTCGGAAGCCATGATGTCGTCACGCGAAAGTACGCCCTGCATGCGATACGTCGCAAACATGTTGCCCATGGAGGAATCTGCATGACCGGGCACGAAAATGGGGATGCCCATTTCGTAAGCCGCCACCACCCAAGAATCTTCACGCTTGCCCTGGCAGAACTCTTGGTCGAACTTGCCTGCGGCAATGAGGTCGAAAAAATACTGGTGATGGAACTTCGTCTCCCCTGCTTCGTCCGCCTGCTTCCAAAGTGGCAACAGCATGCTTGCCATGGTCAACATCACTCGTTCCGGCACGCAAGTATCGGTTACGCGGTTCAAGCCGCGCTGCAAAAGCGCTTGTTCGTCGGCAGGGGTCAGCTGCGCGTAGTGCGGCAGCATTTCGTACTCGTTATGAGCGAGCAAGCCGAACAAGTCCTCCTCGAGGTTTGCCCCCGTGGATGACACGGCGTGTATGCAGCCGCTGCGAATCATTTGCGCCAAACTCTTGCCCATTTCCGCGGTACTCATGGCACCCGCCAAAGCCAAAAGCACTTTTCCACCTTCGGAGACATGCTTGGCATACGCCTTGGCTGCGGCCAACGTTTCGCGTGAATTGAAATGCGTGTAGTGCCTTTCCATGAATGCCTTCACCGAACCCGACTGCTCAGTTGCAACGACTTTCTCAGAATCGACCTGAGCCGAACCCTTGCTCGCAACACACAAGCGTTCTTGCACGGTGGGATGGTCTCCCGTGCCCGAAAGGTTCCATGCTTTGCGCTCGCCTCCGTCCAACTCACGCTCCAAGAACGTGCCGGCCCAGTCCGCCAGCTTGAAATGCTTGTGCGCGACCATCACCACACTCAACCAGTGAAACGCTTCGCAACTGTACACGTCCAAACGAATGTGCGGACCTTTACCGGGCTTAACGAAGTAATGCCCGCTGATGTGACTGGTGGTGATGGGTTGAATGAACGACCAACCCGGCGCACGTTCATCTGCCGCTCCATACACCCCCAACGAACCAAGCTTGCTCATGCCCAGCGTTCGCAGCAAATCGGCCACGAATGCTTGGGTTAAGGGTTCAGCACGCGTTTCATCCAACGGCGCTTCCAAGAAAGCGTCCAAGATAAAATGCTGATGCTGCAGCCGGAACTGCCTACCGCTTTTCACAAAAGCATTGTCATGTGGTGTAATGCTAAAAGCAATGCTGCTATACAACTATTTCCTATTATGACAACTATTATTCATTTTCTTTGCCCTGCACGGCTTTTGCATTACCATCTGCAGGCTTACTCGTTGGGGAGTCGCCAAGCGGTAAGGCAGCGGCCTTTGAAGCCGCCATTCCATGGTTCGAATCCATGCTCCCCAGCCACGGCAATCGCGATTGCCGTGGCCAGCCAACATAAGCACACGATCGTGGTGCCTAATCTAATGTAATTACTTACTAGTCTTCATCGAGGCGATATAATAAAAATATGGAAAAGAAAATATTTTCTCTAGGCTATACCATTCCAGCATTTGATGAATGCTGTGTGAACTTCCATGAGAAACCTTCTTTGATGGATGCTGATATTTTGTTGCTTTCACCAAGTTCATTTTATCCACTTGGAGATTGGGTGAG
>CAZWVP010000140.1:0-2675 GCA_964636635.1 uncultured Candidatus Peribacteria bacterium | reverse complement strand
GCGCGAAGGCGGAAGAGCTGCTGATGACGAGATCAAACTCCGAAAAATCCCACGACGCGACGGCGCGGGGAAATTGCGACAGGTGCAGATGATGGTTGAAACGGAGACGAGCGGGGAGCAGGCAGCGGGGAGCAGGGAGCGGGGAGCAGGCAGTGCGGACTCGTTCTTTCGGAAACCAGTCACCCAGCTTTTTTTCGTCGTAGAGCAGCGTGTAGACGGGTGCGTCCGGAAATGCGTTCGCGAGCACTGTCAGCACGCGTTCGGCGCCGCCTTTCATTGTCAGCAGTTCGTGAACGAGGGCTATTCTCATGGGACAAAAGAAGATCGTTTACCCTGAGCGAGCGTAGCGAGTCGAAGGGTGAACAAGTGCAATTTTCATAGGCTGTCCGCATCATAGTGACAGACGCCGTCGGCGCATATCACTTCTTTTCTTCTTCAGTTTCGCCAGCACGTACTGCGTGTCGGTGAATTCAGGCTTGCCGTAGTGGATGACGAACGCCGCCAGCACACCGCCCACGAAGTTGTAGACCAAATCCCATCCGGTATTTACGTAACCGCCTACGTTGTTCTCTTTCAGGAAATGGGTAACGGCGAACTCGAGCATTTCATTGAACGCACCCAGACCCATGCCCGAAAGCACGCAGAGCACGAGAATGCCCCACCGCGGCGTAGTGGCCGGGAGCAGAGACCGCAGGGCTTGGTAGCAAGCCCAAGTGGCGATGGCGAAACCGTACGCGTGGACGAAGTTGTCGAACTTGAAATACGGCAAAAGCCACAAGTTGTAGAGCACGTATCGCTGAGTTTCTATGGGCCATGTTTCCGGTACCGGCACCAAGCCACCGAGCAGATGAATGAGTCCCCAAAGGGAAAGACCCCACAACACGCCTCTCGTAAAACCGATGCGCTTGTGCAAAAAACCGATCAAGGCGATGAGGGAAACCACCACCCCTATGTAAAAGAGGAATTCCCAATTCGCTTTCGCAACGCATACGGCGGCGGTGACGACCACGTACGACCACGTGAAGAGTTTCAGCCGAAGCAGGGGAGACCGCGTGGCATGCATGAGAGTGATTTTACGCCTTCTTTTTGTGCTTCGACAGGTATCTGAGGAGCACGTCCAAGCCCGCGCCGAGCAGAGCAAATATCACCATATTCACCACGAAAACTTCCGCCATACTCACATCGTCGAGGAAAAACTCCGGTGCCACGGGCGGCAACTCCTCACTGAAGCGCCAGCCGCGGAGGCGCAGGTAAAACACGTACGGGTTCAGCGCCACAAGCTTTTCTATAAAAAACCCGCACACCGCGTTTTCGAAACAGATGAGGATGAGTGCGAAAATTTTCAGGAACCACACCGGTACGATCAAAGCTCCCAAGACGGCACCCGTAAGACCAGGAATTTTGGCGAATTGCATGAGACAAGGGTACGGGACAACGCGAGGCTTTCCCATACGAAAACGCACGCCGCAAAGTTACAGCTTCGAGAGGACTTCTTTCATTCTCGCCCACGCGGCGTTGCGCGCGGCCACGTTCGCAGCATCGCCTTTCGGGTCTTCGCCGCTGCGCATGAATGCGTGCCCCGCACCTTCGTAAATGACGTAGTCGTAGGTTTTGCCCGCCGCTTTCATAGCCTGTTCGGAGGCGGCGATGGTCGCGTTCACGCGCTCGTCGGCACCGCCGTAAAAAGCGACGACGGGTACGTCTATATTTTCATACACGTTCGCATCGGCGGGTCCCGTGCCGTAGAACACCATGGCCGTGGCCAAGTCGTCGGACTGCGTTGCCAACCGGAACGATTGCGAACCGCCCCAGCAGAACCCTGCCGAAGCGATTTTGCCGCTTGAGGCGGGAATGGTCTTCGCCCAATCCGCCACGGCTTGCAGGTCGGACATCACTTGAGCGGGGTCCAGCGTCATCAACGCCTTCGTGCGTTCGTCATCGCTCGCGAAGGCGGCGGTATCGGCGTGCGCGGCGTCGAACTGCGAAAGCAAGTCCGGTGCCACGGCAATGTAGCCGGCTTCCGCCACTTGGTCGGCCAGGCCGCGCGCCCAGTCGTTGAGGCCTTTGTTTTCATGAATCACCAACACCGTGGGAACTTTCTCGTTGGTTTCGGGGTATACCACGAAGGTGCGAATGCTTCTGTCGCCGTTTTTCACGGTCACCCATTCTTGGTGCCTCGGCGAATCGTTGAGACGATCGATGCCCGTTGTCGGCATGGAGTGCCCGGCGTCTTCGCTGTGCACGGCGTGTTCGTCCGCGGGAGGTGTGGATGCAAGGCAAGCCGAGAGGAGGATGGCTGAGAGCACGACGAGGTGTTTTTTCATGAGTGGCGGGTGGTAGAGGAGGTCATCATAGCCTTCATCGGGAATGTTTTCCCAACGCGTTCGGACTATGTCATGCGAAGAGACGTTACGTAAGAAACCCCCGCACCCTTCGTCTTTATGGAGTACTTTCTTCTTTCTCTTTCATGGGTGGCACTCTCCTCAAAGCTATCGTCATCGCCTTCGTCTTCGGCGGCGGCTGGGC
The DNA here is from genome assembly GCA_964636635.1 of uncultured Candidatus Peribacteria bacterium. Classification (GTDB taxonomy): domain Bacteria; phylum Patescibacteriota; class Gracilibacteria; order Peribacterales; family Peribacteraceae; genus CAZWVP01. The sequence goes on along the minus strand of CAZWVP010000140.1, from coordinate 149 downwards.
GCTTTTGTACCTCATTTTCAAAGCGATATTCTGACCCACTACGAAGTATGGCTTGAGAGCTTATTGCTGTTGCCTAAGGTATTCAATTTTGATTAAAAGCGGCTTCCTATAAGTGCGATCTAAAATCCCAAATTCTGTGGAACAAAATG
>CAZWVP010000139.1:0-2687 GCA_964636635.1 uncultured Candidatus Peribacteria bacterium | reverse complement strand
CCGCCACGGGCTTCCGTCTGCTTCTTACCCGTGTAGATGGGGTGGCACATACGGCAGGTTTCCACCGTCTGCTCCTTCACCGTTCCCGGAATTTGGAACACGGTATTGCAGTTCGTGCAGGTGATGACTGCATCGTCGTAGACCTGTGGGTGGATTCCGGACTTCATAGTGGGTGAATTGTACTGAAGCGCCTTTCTAAAACAAGAATTTTCTACAGAAAGCGATGAAAAGCTGGTAGCGGGTAGCAAGTAGCAAACAGAAATGTAGAGCAAGTTATCGGATTCATTACAAAAGCAACAAGTAGAGGTAGCAACTCGTGCTACCTGCTACTTGCTGTTTGCTACTAGCTCGTTACGCCGTCACCTCCTCACCTTCAGCCACTTCCTCCAGAAGTTCGGCCTGTTCGCCTTCGCCCATGGCCAGTTCTTCGCCCGTGCTCATGACCACGCTCATGGAAGCAACTCTATCTCCGTCGTTCATGCGCATGACGATGACACCTTGCGTGGCGCGACCGCGGGACGGGATGTCGGACAGCTGCATGCGAATGGCCTGACCTTGCTTGCTGATGCAGAGCAAGTCGCCGTTCTCGCCTTCCGTGAGAATGCATCCGCCGACGATATCGCCGGTCTTGGGCGTAAGCTGCGCGGCTTTCACGCCGCTGCCGCCGCGACCCTGGAAGCGGTATTCCGTCACGGGAGTCATTTTGCCGAGACCGTTTTCCATCACCACCAAGAGCTGGCTCTTTTCCGGCTGGGCGATGCCCGTCGCCTCCACCACGTGGTCTCCGGCGGTCAGCGAAATGCCACGCACGCCCGCGGCGTTGCGACCCATGGAACGCACGTCATCTTCGGGGAAGCGAATGGCCTTGCCCTTCTTCGTGAGCAGAAGAATTTCGTCTTTACCCGAAGTCGCCACCACCCAACGCAGTTCATCGTCATCGTTCATCTTCTGCGCAATGAGACCGGAGCGACGAATGTTGTCGAATTCGGCCAGTTCCGTGCGCTTCACCGTGCCGTGACGCGTAACCATGAAGAGGTGCGTTTTGCCTTCCAACGCGGCCTTCAAAATGGCCGTAACGCGCTCTCCCGGCTGCAACTGCAACAAGTTCACGATGGCCGAACCCTTGGCGATGCGACTGGCTTGCGGCAATTCGTACGCGGGCAATTTGAACACGCGACCGGTGTTCGTGAAGTACAGCACGTCGTCGTGGTTGCGCACATGCACCAACGACTGAATTTCGTCGTCTTCTTTGGTCGTCATACCCTTGATGCCCTTGCCGCCGCGGTTCTGCGCACGGAATTGCATGGGACTTAAGCGCTTCACGTAGCCACCCATGGTGAGGGTGACGATCATGGGCGAGTTCGGGATGGTGTCCTTGGCCGTGAATTCACCGATGGCGTGCGGCACCACGGTGGTGCGGCGTTCGTCACCGTACGACTTCCCGACGAGCTTCAGCTCGTCCGTGAGAATGCCGTCGATTTTCTTCGGGTCTTTCAAAATGCCTTCGCACTCGGCGATGAACGCCTTTTTCTCCTTGAGCTCGTCCTCGATTTTCTTGCGCTCCAAGCCGGCCAACGTCTGCAGACGCATCTGCAAAATGGCGTCGGCCTGCAAGTCGCTCAACTTGAACTTCTTCATAAGGTTCTCCTTCGCCAGCTCCTTGGTTTCGCTCTTGCGAATGGTTTCGATGACGGCGTCGATGTCGTGCAGAGCCAAACTCAACCCTTCCAAAATGTGCGCGCGTTCCTTGGCGCGGTCGCGGTCGTAGATGACGCGACGCGTAATGACCGTGCGGCGGTGACCGATGAAGACGGAAAGCAATTCCGCCAAGTTCATGAGGCGGGGCTGAATGCCGTCGGCCAAAGCGATCATGTTGTACCCGAAGCTCGTCTGGAGGTCCGTCAGCTTGAAGAGCTGGTTCAAAATTTTCTGCGGGTACGCGTCTTTTTTGAGTTCGATGATGATACGAATGGTGCCGCGAGCGGATTCGTCGCGAATGTCGGAAATACCCAGAATGATTTTCTCGTTCACGAGTTCCGCCATGCGTTCGATCATGGAGGACTTGTTCACCTGGTACGGAATTTCAGAAATGCGAATTTGGAAACGTCCGTTCTTTTGCTCTTCAATTTCGGCCTTGCCGCGAATGCTGACCGAGCCGCGACCCGTGAGATACGCCTGCTTGATGGCTTCGCGGTTGTAGACCATGCCTCCGGTCGGGAAGTCCGGACCCTGCACGAACTCGAGCAAATCTTCCACGCTCGCGTCCGGATGCTTCACCAAGTGCAACGTGGCCTCGATGAGCTCGCCCAAGTTGTGCGGCGGAATGTTGGTGGCCATACCCACGGCAATGCCCACCGTGCCGTTCAAAAGCAGGTTCGGCACCTTGCTCGGCAGCACGGAAGGTTCCTTGCGCGACCCGTCGTAGTTCGGGCGGAAATCCACCGTGTCTTTCTCAATGTCCTGCACCAAGTCGTCCGTGATCTTGGCCATTTTGGACTCCGTGTAACGCATGGCTGCCGCGCCGTCACCGTCGATGTTGCCGAAGTTTCCTTGGCCCTGAATGAGCGGAATGCGCATGGAGAAATCTTGCGCCATACGCACGAGCGCGTCGTAAATGGCGGAGTCGCCGTGCGGGTGATACTTACCCATCACGTCACCCACGATGAGCGCGGATTTGCGGAATTTCG
>CAZWVP010000138.1:0-2736 GCA_964636635.1 uncultured Candidatus Peribacteria bacterium | reverse complement strand
ATGCGCTTTTGGCCGCAGACACGCCTTCGGAGACTCGTGTGCCTTGGGAAAAGCCGGCGGAATTGCTTTCTGCCAGGAACGCGCTTTTGGACCTGCACCAAAAACTGCCTTCCCGCACCATCGTGGAAACGCTGGAGCACGCACTGAAAGAAACGGGGTTGCTCGGGTTCGTTCAAAAGTTGCATGATGAAACGATCGATGACAAAGAGACGCCAGCCAAGGGACTTGGCATGTTTACGTCGGGGCTTCGGGTTTCACCACTCGATTTCGTGGCTTTGCAACAGTGTTTCGAGCGCCTGAAGTACCGTGCGTACGAGCAGCCCGGCTTCAGTTTGGATGTGTTTTTGAGTGATTTGGAGTTCTACGAAAACCCCGACTACCGCGAATTGCGACTGCGCTACGAACTGCCTTCGCTCTCCGAGGAGGGTGTGCAGCTCATGACGGCTCACCAGAGCAAGGGATTGGAATTCGACGTCGTCATTCTGCCCAACTTCCGCCACGCTCACTGGGACAAGCGCCGCAACCCCGGCGGTGTGGCCGTGCCCGAGGAATTGGTGTTCGGTTGGCACAAAGACCAAAAAGACTACGAGAAGAACCAAGACGAGCGGCGCGTGGCGTTCGTGGCCATGACGCGTGCGCGCAACGAGTTGCTTTGCACCTGCCCCCTGCGCCTCACCACCGGCGACAAAGCCAAGGACATTTCGCCCTCCAGCTTCGTGGCGGAAGCCCAGTTGGCCGAAGGCGAGCATCTGGAGCCGAAGAATGCGGAGTTCCTTTCCACTGTCTTGTATCCCCCCATCGTCATATCGGACGCCGCGGAACGGGCGTTTTTGCTCGGTCGACTGAAGGATTACGAGTTGTCCGTGACGGCGCTGAATCACTTTTTGGAAAACCCGCAGATGTTCCTGCAAATAGATTTGCTGCAAATGCCGCAGGCCAAGAAATCGTCCCTCGTCTACGGCAACGCCGTGCATGATGCCTTGCGCCAGTGGGCGCTTTCCGTGCAGCGCGGTGAGCCGTTCGGTGCATCGCAAATTCTTGGAGCCTTTGAGTCGTACCTTACGGAACGTGAGCTGCTCACAGATGCTGAACGCGCGAATTTGTTGGCACAAGGGAAGAAGGACGTCACTCGCTACGTGGAGGAATGCTTGGCAAACGCACATCCCTACATTTACAAAGTGGAAGTGCCGCTGCACACCCGCGTGCTCGACGTACCCATCAAAGGAAAGTTGGATCGCATCGATTTGGCAGGTCCGGAATCCGCCGTGGCCACGGTTATAGATTACAAAACGGGCAAGCCGAAAACGGAAAACGACATTCTGAAAGAAGAGGACTACCACAGACAGCTCGTGTTCTACGCACTGCTCATGGCTGGCGCGCAGCCGCATTTGGAAACCCGGTCGTACGTACTCGACTTCATCGGTGAACGCGAAGAACACCCAGTGCAGCGGGTGTTTCAAATAAGCCAGGAACAGGAGCGAGATCTCTCCAAGGTCATTTCGGACGTGTGGACCAAGATTCTTGCGTTGGACTTCTCTCCTCTCTAGCCTGGTCGGCCATGATTCGAACTCCGGAAGACCTGCAGGCAATCGGTCAGAAATTCGGCGCAGAACAAGCCGAGGAAGTCACGAACTTGCTCGGACGCTACGACTCGCTGGCGCAGGAGGAAACCGAGAAAATACGCATGCAGATTGTGGCGAGAACCATGCTGTTCGCCACAGCCGTGTTTCTGGCCGTCAGTTCGCATCGAAATAACGACCCGCTGCAAATCATGCTCATAAAACAAGGGTTGGTGTTGGCGGCCGGGTATGGGTTCAACAGGCTCATGCAGTCGCTGCGCGATGCCGTCACCAACGACTTGCGTCAGGTATTTGCAAGCATCGAGCAGCGCATTCCCGATGAAAAACGGTTGGTGGTGAAAGAGGCTCTCAGCGAAGGCGGCATTACGGACCGCGATACGGAGCAAAGTCCTCAGGAAACTGCGGCGAAGGGTGTGCGAACCGTGGTGCAAGAGGCCGTCGAAAAACTGGCACCGTTCATCGCCGGGTTCTTCGGTTAAGCGTCTTACGGAATGCGGAAGCTGGCCAGCATTTGCAGGTCGTAGGCGTTGTGCGCTCCCCAGTCGCTCCAGAAGGCCGCTTCCTGGCCCAAGTTCCAGGCCAAGGCCTTTTTCTGGGCAGGAATGTACTTCAGGCTCACGGAGTAGTTGAGCAGACACTCTTCTTCCGGCGGTGCGTCCAAGTCCGGGTTGATGACGATTTGCACGTCTTGCACGCCGGGTAACGGCGATTCGATTTTTTCACCCAACTTGCAACCCTTGCCGTAGCGCTCTTGTATCCAACCTTCCAGTTCTTTGTCGTTGGCAATGGCGCGGCTCTCTATTTTCCAGCCCTTGAACACCGTGCCTGTCAGTACACCGGGTTGGTTGGCATCCATCGCCACTTTCGTACACGCGTCATTGTTTTCGCCGGTTTCATACCAGTACTCGGGCAGAATTGTCACTCCCGAAGCGTCTTCGGAGACGCGAACGGGTACGGGAGCGTCGATGACCGCAGCTTTTCCTCCGTCCAGGACGCAGTCCCCGCCGTACACCATGGCGGTTTTCGGCACCATGAGAGAGAAACCATGAGTTTTGCTCGTGTAGAGTTCGCCGTTCTCCGCCAGCGTATTCGGCAGGTTTTGCACTTTATCTTGAGCAATTTCTTTCGCGGAAGGCTCGGGGGGAGCCGGCGGCTC
>CAZWVP010000137.1:0-2976 GCA_964636635.1 uncultured Candidatus Peribacteria bacterium | reverse complement strand
GCTACTCGCTACTCGCTACTCGCTACTCGCTACTCGCTACTCGCTACTCGCTACTCGCTACTTCCCATATATCTGCATAGCCAAGGAGAGAATTTTGGCCGTTTCGGCGCGATTCACGCTGTCCAACGGACCAAAGAGCCCCGTCGGTTTGCCTTCGGTATCCGTGTACCCACCCACTATGCCGTCCGCAGCGGCTGTTTCAATGGCATCGCGCATTTCCAAGGTGCTCGGCACATCGGAAAACACCGTGCCCGTGGCGGGACGAATGGTTACCCGAAACGCTTCCAAAACGGTAAGCACCACTTCGCGACGGGTAGCAATGCGTTTCACGTCCACCGCACCGTCGGCGTACATGGTCCAACGCAGCATTTCGGCGCAGGCCACCACCGAGCTTGACCACGAGCCTGTGGCCGTGGCGTTGATGGATGAGGCGGGACACGTGGACAGGTCGACGTTGGCGGAAAGCACGGCCAATTTGGCCAGCTGCTCCACGGTCACGTTGTCGGCCGGCCCGAAGAGACCGAGCGCCTTGCCTTGGGCATCGCGGTAGCCGGAAATAATCTGCTTGGCCGACATATCGCGTACGTAGGGCGCAAACCAGGCGTCAGAGGGTACGTCGGTAAGAACCACCGCCGCATCGCCATCTTGGACGGAAACGCTGCCGGTTTGTTCGGCGGCGGGAATTTCGTCGGGCAGAAGCACGTCTCCCCCTTCCTCAATGGCATTACGCGGAAAAATATCGGCCTGTTCGGCGAACTCTCGGTCGGCTTGCTCCAACTGCAAATCCGCAGCGTCGCTGTCCAAAGAGTCATTCAGCCTCTCCACGTCCTGCAAAACGTCGTCGAGCTGCGCAGCTGCGGCCAGAAGCGGCGAGCAAACGAGCAAAGCGGTGCAGAGCATACCGCGCAACATTCGTGTGTGTTTCATACGAGTATTATAGACAAATTCTGAAATGTTCGCTACCCTCGCGCGGACATGTCCGGGCTCACCCCAACGGACGGCATTGCCCCTGCCCTTTCCAGCAAAAAAGCGGAGGGGAAAACTATTCTTCTTCTCGGTTCCGGCGCTCTGAAAATAGGCGAGGCCGGCGAGTTCGACTATTCCGGCAGCCAGGCGATAAAAGCTTTTAAAGAAGAAGGCGCCCGGGTAGTACTCATCAACCCCAACATCGCCACGAACCAAACGAGCTGGGGGCTGGCGGATTGCGTGTATTTCGTGCCCGTCACGCCGCTCTTCGTCGAACGCATCATCAAACTGGAAAAGCCCGATATCATTGCCCTTAGTTTCGGCGGCCAAACCGCTCTCAACTGCGGCGTGGAGCTGGAAAAGACCGGCGTTCTGGCCAAGTACAACCTGGCGGTGCTCGGCACGCCCGTGGACAGCATTTGCAAAACCGAAGACCGCGCGCTCTTCAACCAGGAACTGCGCTCCATCGGCGTGGATGTTCCCCTCTCCGTCGCCTGCCACAGCTTGGAAGAAGCCATGACCGCCGTGCGCAGCATCGGCTACCCCGTCATCGTGCGCGCCGCGTTCACGCTGGGCGGCAAGGGCAGCGGCCGAGCCAAAACCGAAGCGGAACTGCGTGAGTTGGCAGCCAACGCCTTCGTCGACTCCCCGCAAATTCTGGTGGAGGAAGACTTAACCGGCTGGAAGGAAATAGAGTACGAGGTGGTGCGTGACGACGCCGACAACTGCATTACGGTCTGCAACATGGAAAACGTGGACCCGCTCGGCATTCACACCGGCGAATCCATCGTCATCGCCCCCAGCCAAACGCTGGACAACGTCGAGTACCAAATGCTGCGCAGCATCGCCCTGAAAGTCATCCGCCATTTGAAAATTGTCGGCGAGTGCAACATTCAGTACGCGCTGGACCCGCGTTCCCGCAAGTATCGCGTTATCGAAGTGAACGCCCGCTTGAGCCGCAGCTCCGCCTTGGCCTCGAAAGCCACGGGTTACCCGCTGGCCTTCGTCGCCGCCAAGCTCGGCCTCGGCTACTGCCTGCCGGAACTCCGCAACAGCCTCACGCAGGTCACCTGCGCCGACTTCGAACCCTCGCTCGACTACGTGGCCGTGAAAATCCCCCGTTGGGATTTGCAGAAATTCCGCTTCGTGAGCGACACGGTAACCAGCGAAATGAAGTCCGTGGGCGAAGTGATGGCCTTGGGTCGCAACTTCGAAGAGGCGTTGCAGAAAGCGCTGCGCATGCTCAACATCGGCGTGCCGGGTTTGTACCCGGTGCACATGCAATTCGACGACCTCACCAAAGAAGTGAAGCGCCCCACCCCGCGAAGACTCTTCGCCGTGGCCGAGGCTCTGGCCGGTGAATGGACGCCCGAGGAAGTGAACATCGCCACCGGCATAGACCGTTGGTTCCTGGAGCGCATGGCCGCCTGCGCCCGCACCGCTCATGCCCTGCGTCAGTGTTCGGGCAAAGAACTGAATGAAGACCTGCTCAGGCAAGCCAAAAAACAAGGCTTCGGCGATATTTCCATCGGTAAGCTCGCCAATCGCGACGCGCAGGAAGTGCGGAAAATTCGCCTGAACAAAGGCATTACGCCGGTGGTGAAGCAAATAGACACGCTGGCGGGCGAATTTCCGGCTCAGACCAACTACCTGTACCTCACGTACAACGGCGCCGAACACGACGTGGCGCCGCAGGCGGTGGCCGGCAAGCGCGCGCTCATGCTCGGCGGCGGACCGTACTCCATCGGCTCATCGGTGGAATTCGACTGGTGCTGCGTGCAAGCCGTAAAGGAAATGCAAAGTCAGGGCTACCGCATGGCCATGATCAACAGCAACCCCGAAACGGTGAGCACCGACTACGATGAGTGCGACGACTTGTTCTTCGACGAACTGACGGAGGAGCGCGTGCGCGACATCGCCGATTTCTACCGCCCGGAAGGCGTGGTGGTTTCCATGGGCGGACAAATTCCCAACTCGCTGGCTCCCAAGTTGGCGGCAGCGGGTCTGCAC
>CAZWVP010000136.1:0-3005 GCA_964636635.1 uncultured Candidatus Peribacteria bacterium | reverse complement strand
GCGTCATTCCCAAGCCCAAAGCCGCGGCCAACCCCAAGCCTATCAACGCCGCTCGCAAGAGCCGACTGTACGGCGTATCGGCGGCATCGGCGGCAAATACGAAGAGCGGATACACCGGGGTAATCACGCGCCCGATGCTCGTGATGCTGCTCCAAATGTGGTCGGGCATGCTGAACATGAGGAAGAAAAACGCCAGCGCGGCCACGGGTAAAAACCCGCGCTCGCCGCCTTTCAGACGCCACAGCAACCACAGCGTCGCGGGCAGCACGAAGGCAAGCAGAAGCGCCAACGACGAAAGCGACATCATCCCGTACCCGTACGCGCCGCTTGCCAGCAACCACGGCGTGACGAATGGCAGGGCTTTTTTTTCGGCGCTCCACAGAAACGGTATGTCTCCGAAAATGCCGTAAATGACGGCGTGCCAGGCGATGAAGCAGGCGGCGGGCAGCAAGCAAAGCACCGCTTGCCGCCGGTCACGACGAAGCAACTGATGCACGCCCACGGCAAACGCGAAGAAGATGTTCACTTCACGCGTGAGCACGAGCGCGCAGAGCAGCAGCACCTCCGCCGTACCCACGCGGTATGCCCGCAGGTAACGCAAGAGGAACGCTGTCACGAGCAAAAGCGTGAGCGGTTCGGCCAGGGAGAAGTGCAAGCCCACCATGGCGGCGGGGCAGAGTGCGAGTGCGAGTGCCGAGAGAGGCTTGGCGCGCAGCAACCATGCCACCGCGCACAAACTAAGTAGGTTTATGCCAAGCAGCACTCCGGGCAGAAGCGCGGCCGTTCCGCCGAAACTGAGCACCCACGCCACAGCCGGCAGCAGTATGCGCTGGTAGGCGTAGGCCTGCGGGAGAGACGTTTCCAGTTTCCGCCACCCGTCCGCACTAAAGAGCGAACCGAACTGTCTGGCAATGAGGTAATACTGCGCGCCGTCGTACGCGGGCATTTGCAACACCACCATGCCGGAGTCGCCGCTCACCGTCGCGTGCGTGCGCTCGTCCAAGTGCAAGAGCGCCGAAGGATTGTAGCCGTACGGCTGCAGCGTGAAACAGACGATGCCCAGCAAAAGCACAGGCAGGCCCCACAATGCCAAGCGACGCGCGCTCATGCCGTACGTGACGAAACGTCGGCGAAGGCTTCCCGCAACGTGGCTTTGCGTGCCACCACGCACAAGTGCGGACCTGTGTGCGGGAACAGTTTCAGAAGCATCGCATGAATGACGTTGCGCGGTTTGTACGTGGTCCCCATTTGCGTCACCACGCAGCCGTGCGTTTCCAAAAGCTGCTGCATCATGGCGGGCGTGAAGAAAATTTTGTGCTGCGGCTGCAAAAGCAGCTCACCCTTGCCGGCCAACGAAGCGTAGTTGGCGGCGGCCTCCTGGTACGTGAGCCAACGGTTGTCGCCCATGGTGCTTTCGCGGCGAAGCACGTACTGCAAAATGCTGAGGATGGAATATGGATTCGGCGTGTCCAAAATCAGCGATCCTCCCGGCTTCAAAATGCGCACGCACTCGGAAATCATCTTGGCCGGCTCCCACGTATGTTCGATGATTTCACCGGCATAAATGAAGTCGAAGTGGTCGTTCGGGAACGGCGCGGCGTGCAAATCGCCGACCGTCTGGTTGGGTAAATTCAGTTTCTGCGTGAGCGGCGCGTTGCTGTCCAACCCGCAGTACTCGCCGCCGAGCTTCTGCACGTGTTCGCGCAGCACGTTGCAGCTGGAAGCGCCGTCGCCCAAGTTGCCCACGTCCAGCACGCGACCGGGCGTCTCCCCCATGGCCTGCAGTGCGAAACCGTGTCTGCCGCGAAACGTCTGGGAGGAAACGTGCATGAATTTACAGGGAAAGAATGGTTCTGTTTTTCAAAGAGGCGGTTGGCAACACCGCTTTCAAGTCGAACAACACGCCGCCTTCGGGCAAGGCTTTTTTGAAAGCGTCGGCGCTCGTTTCCACGTACTGCTCGTGGGGCACCAGCAAGGCGATGCCATGGTACGGCCCCTGCTGCAACGTTCCGCCCGGCAAGTTCCAGCCTGCCAAACGTTCGTCGCTCACGAACGGATCGTGCACGCTCACGGCGCACCCCGCCTGTTGCAAAGCTTTCACCACGTCGAACGACTTGCTGTTGCGGGTGTCGGGAATGTTCTCTTTGAACGTCAACCCCAGCACCAGCACCTTGGCTTCCGCCGGAGGCACCGGCAAGTTGGCGATGATTTTCGCGGCCACGTGCGCGGCCATGGAGTCGTTCACCTGGCGCCCGGCGCTGATGACGTGCGTTTCCATGCCGAGCTGCTTGGCCTTCTCCACCAGGTAATACGGGTCCACGCCTATGCAGTGCCCGCCCACCAATCCCGGCTGGAATTTGAGGAAGTTCCACTTCGTGCCCGCGGCTTGCAGCACGTCTTTGGTACGTATGTCCAATCGCTCGCACATGAGCGCCACTTCGTTCACGAACGCAATGTTCAGGTCACGCTGTGCGTTTTCTATCGCCTTGGCCATTTCCGCCACTTTGATGCTGGCGGCGCGGTGCACCCCCGCCGTGATGACGGAGCCGTAGAGCGCGCAGAGCATATCCGTGGTTTGCTCGTCCTCGCCCGCCACCACCTTTACGATTTTCGTGACGGTGTGCTCTTTGTCGCCGGGATTGATGCGTTCGGGCGAATAGCCCAACGTGAAATCTTTGCCTTGCTTGAGGCCCGAAGCGGACGCCAGAATGGGACCGCAAATTTCCTCGGTGGTGCCGGGGTACACGGTGGACTCGAACACCACCGTCGCACCGGCTTTCATGTGCTTGCCCACCACTTCCGTAGCCGATTTCACGGGTTCCAAATCCGGGTTGTTGTTCTCGTCTATGGGCGTGGGAATGGCCAGGATGATGACGTCGGCGCTGTGCATGACGGCCGGGTCGCTGCTCAAGGTCATTTGCACGTTTTTCAGCTGCTCCTCGGTGAGTTCGTTCGTCCAGTCCATGCCTTTTTTCAGCTGGTCGATGCGCTTTTCACTGATGTCG
>CAZWVP010000135.1:308-3021 GCA_964636635.1 uncultured Candidatus Peribacteria bacterium | reverse complement strand
AATTGTAAGTACGGCAGCAACACACTTCGATGCTGCAAATATTCAGACGTTTACGACGCAGTCTGAGCCTGATGAAGCAAAAATTCGGAAGTTAAGCCAAGAACTTTATCGCATACGCGAAGCGAATCCCGGCATCCGGTACGCATACATTATGCGCCAGACGGATCGCTTGCACGAACTTGCATTCGTGGCTGATGCTGACTGGTTTCGCGATGCGAAGCTGTTAGATGAAAACCAAAACGGAATTCTAGACCCTAATGAAGAGCCTCCTGCATGGAGCGAGCTATACCGCTCCGAATCATTTCCCGCCCTTAGAGATACAGCCTTCTTTGAGCCAGTTGCAGAAGACTCCGTTCAATTGGATGAAAAGTGGGGCATGTTGCTTTCGGCATACGCACCTATCAAAGATGCGGAAGGCAAAAGCACCGCAATCGTGGGCATCGACATGTCGGTGAAAGAATTCTATCGGCATGCGCATCAAGCCTTTATGCCATTCGTGCTGTTCAATGCTGCTCTTCTTATATTGATCACAACGCTCAGCACGTTGCTTCTGCGCTCGCACAAAACGTATGTCCAGCTGCAGCAGGAAACGGACAGACAGAAAGACGAAGTACTTGGGCTCATCAGCCATCAGCTCGCCACGCCGCTGTCGACCGGTGCACTTCTTTCCGAAAGTCTGCTCGATGATGACTACGGCAGACTAAACGATGAACAACGAAAAGCCGTAACAAGCATCCTGCACGCCAACCGCGGCGGGTCGGATTTGGTCAAACTTATTCTGCAGGCATCTCGTCTAGAGCTAGGCAGGGCTCATCACCGTCATGAAAGTGTAAACCTTCATGCATTGTTCATGCACGCCGCCGAGCAGGCTGCTGTACTGGCAAAAGCGAAAAACATCCGTTTCTTATTCACTTTATGCCCGTTGCCAACGGTCAAGTCGGATAGGAAGCTACATCACATGCCCCTAGAAAATCTTCTCAGCAATGCGGTGAAATATACACCTGCAAACGGAGTTGTAAGCCTGAACGTAGAAATGCATGACGATCGTCTCGAATACCGTGTAACCGACTCGGGTTGCGGCATTCCTTCTGCTGAGCTGAAACATATGTACCGCAAGCTATTCAGAGCCAGCAACGTGCAAAAAATACACGGCCATGGCTTCGGTTTGTATCTCACCAAGCTCTGCATTGAGACTCTGGGCGGCAAGATTGAATGCAACAGCACAGAAGGCAAGGGAACAACATTCACCGTACTCCTACCAATGTAAGGTAGTCGCAACAAAACGCAAAGTGTGCTATACTTTTAAGATACTTGCGCATGACCACTGCTCCCGCATCCGCACCCGGCAAAAGTCTGAATAGCAAGCTTAGAAGCATTCTCCTGCTCGCGGCAGCCGCAGCGTTGGTATGTTTGGTGGGTTGGATTCTCTACAGCTACACGCAGCGACTTCTGCATGACCGCCTTCAGGAACGATTGAAGGCCATAACCACCACGGCAGCACTCTACATTTCCGAAAACGACATAGAAACGCTTCGTGCCACCATAGACGAGCATGGACGCGATGCCATTTACCAAGATGCGTACCGAGACATTTTCAGCAAACTGAACCGCATTCGCGACACGAACGAAAACATCAAGTATGTTTACCTTCTCGGTAGAGGCGAAAGCCGGGAGGAAGCTGTTTTCTTGGCGGATGCCGACGTGAACGAAGAGTTGGAGCTTCAGGAGGACGATGAGGGAAATGACTTCCCCGGCGAGGCCTACGACATTTCCGAGTTCCCGGAAATGCAACAAGGGTTCCTCTCCCCCAGTGTGGATGCGGAGTTGGCTGAAGACGAATGGGGGCTCACCATTTCCAGCTACGCGCCCATAAACGAAAATACGATGCTTGGAATTGATGTGGATGTGACGGATTACATCAGCTTGGTGAACGCCACCTTCCTGCCGTTCGTGTTGTTCATTCTGCTGCTTATTTTGCTCCTGAGCGCACTCACCTATTTCTTGGTGCACATGTGGGAAACGCGCATTACGTTCATGCGGGAGTTGGACAGGCAAAAAGATGAAGTGCTCGGCATCGTCAGCCACCAGTTGGCAACGCCTATTTCCGCGTTGAAGCTGAGCTTGGAAATGGTGATGGAGGGCGACTATGGCAAGGTGGACCCCGTGGCGGTGGAGCAAATGAACAAAATGCAAGGCGTGGTGCGAAACCTGAATGAGTTGGTCGGCATGATTTTGGATGTGTCTCGCATTCAGTTGGGACGCATGAAAGTTGCCAGAGCGCCGCTGCCTCTTGCTGAATTGTTCGAGACCGTGCTTATGGCCATTCAAGCCAAAGCCGACGAGCATAAGGTAAAGCTGCAGATAGACATGCCAAACGCTCTTCCCACTGCCAATCTGGACCGGCGCCTCATGCACATGACGCTGGAAAACCTGCTCAGCAATGCCGTGAAATACACGCCTTCGGGCGGCGACGTATTCTTTACGGTGAAGGTTGATGCCGGCGGCCTGTTCTACGAAGTGCGCGATACGGGCTGCGGCATTCCCAAGGCCGACCACAAGAAAATATTCGGCAAGCTATACCGTGCCAGCAACGTAAATAACATCGACGGCAACGGGTTCGGTTTGTACGTGGCCAAGGGTGCAGTGGAAGCGCAAGGCGGGAGCATTGCCTTCGAAAGTGAGGAAGGAAAAGGCACCACGTTCAGTACCAGCT
>CAZWVP010000135.1:0-298 GCA_964636635.1 uncultured Candidatus Peribacteria bacterium | reverse complement strand
CGTTCACGGTGCGCCTGCCGCTGCCTACTGAATAAGCCAAGCACCCAGGCACATCACTCCCACGAGACAGAACTTCGCAGGCAGTTGTTTCAATGCTTGCGGATGCACGTAACGGGGGGCTATGTAGAACAAAGCCATGCACAATAAGAATGTGAACCCCGGGATTGCCGTCTCCAAAGCAGAAACCAGCGACGGCACACCAATGTCTATGGCTCGCTCGGCACACAACAACGCCACGAGATACACGCACTCCGCCAGAAAAAACAAACGCAAGAACGGACGCAGCTTGGGCAGCTCT
>CAZWVP010000134.1:0-3110 GCA_964636635.1 uncultured Candidatus Peribacteria bacterium | reverse complement strand
CGCCACCGTGCAGGTGGAGCAACCTTCGCTACACGAGGAAACGCACCGGCGCGAATTGCAGCAGTGGCAGACCGTGTTTGGCACCGCCACCGTTCCGCCCGAAGTCATTTGCCAAGAACGTTTGCTCGCGTGCTTGCGTTCGTTGCCCATAGACCAAGCCTTGCCACTACTCTTCGCCGATTTGCAGCGCGTGCAGGAACTCTTCGACCAAACGCAGCGCATCGTGGGGCGAACCATCGAGCAAATTTGCACGCATGGCCCCGCAGACGGAGCGCGCATGCTCGTCTATCTCGATGCGCAAGTGGAGCGCCTCTGGGAGCAGGAAAAACTGCTTCGTCCGGAAGGCATGGCACACGTGCGCGAGTCGTACGCGTGGGTGCATAGACATGTGCGGTTGCAGAACTTGATGCTGTCGACGGTGGAGCAAACGAACCGTGCCGATGATTTTTCCATGGTAAACGCCATTTCGCACAAGACCATCGCGGCTCTGGTGGCACTGGCGCATTTGGATAGTGAAGAGCATCTCCCTCGGCTCACGAATGATGAAGACGAGAGAATACGCACGGAGCTCATTGCCAAAGACTTGGCACCGGAAAAGGCGAAAGCCGAAGGCAGCGTGCTGGAGTGGCGCAAACAGAGCTTGGGTCTGTGTCCCGTGGGCGCCAAAATTCACGTGCTGCATGCCATCGACGAAACCAAGTTCAACGCCTTGGTGAACGTGTTCGGGTACGAACGCTCGGGCTTTTACCTGCTGCACGCCAACACCTGTCTCATCATTCCGCCCATGCCAAGCAGCCAAGAGCTGGCCATGATCATCGGGCTTTTGGCGAAAGAAGGAGTGATAGATTTGGACCATCCCGAAATACAAATTTGTCTGCCCGGCAGGTTGCCGCCGCAAGATTGTGCCGTGCTTGGCAGTACGATGTTGCTTACCACCGACTGCGGCGTGCGCTACCAAGAAGAGGCGTTTTGCACGAGCCACGACCACCTGACGGGCGCCAGAATGCTGGCCTACGACGCGGGGGCAACACCGCTCGATTTGCCGTTTATGACGTCGCTTCCCGGCCGGACGGATATTTTGGGCCGCCGCAGCCTGCGCGATATTCCCGATTATCAGCTTCTTGGCACGGTGTTGGCGCAGGACCGAGCGGGGAGGGGGCCGTTCGCGCATTTGGCGGGAGAGTTTCGCAAAAAGCAGCGCGACATTCTCACCAAGCACGGTTTGGAAGGAGTGCTCAATGCCACGTGGATAGCTGTTTCCAGAGATGCAGCCGGAGATGATGATTTGAACAAAGAGCACTACCGAAAAGCGGTGCAGCCCTGCGTGGAAGCGTACTTTGCCTCGGCGGAGAATGGCGAACCGCAGGCCCAAACGGGTGTTATTCATGAGCTGCGCCAACTCCTTGACTGGCTGCGTGGAGAAGTATCTACTATCCAAAAGTCCTTGCCCGCAGACCCTCGCTACAAACGCGAGTGCGACAAGGTACTGCAGTTCTCCCCCTCATCTCATGTGTGAAACGCATCGCGGTCTTGGCAGCAAACAAGAGCTTCGTGTGGAGAGGCAGAAGTGGCAGCCAAGCCTCGGCGGCGGTACAGCCGTGTTGGATTACAGGGATGGCACTCGCGGAGAGTCCATGCGCCTGCTTGGAAATGCGAGCGAAGAAACGGTTGTGCCCGCGGCACCGAAGCCGACTGTGGTGCAGAAGCAGGTGGTGCCGAAGATGGAAGCGGTACCGGTTGTTCCCATGCAGCCCGTGCAACCTGTCGCAAAGCCCGCACCTGTGGCGGCCAAGGCTCCCGTCTCACAGCCGGCCGCGCCGTACGTGGAGCCCAAGCCGAAAGCAGCGTTGGCGTTGAGCGAGATGGAGTCCGCCAGAGCCGTTGGCATCGTCAGTCGCTTGGAGGCGCAGTTGCGACGCTACCCTCAGCACCAAACCAAGAACCGTAAGTTTGCCAAAGACCAAGCCGTGCAGGACATTTGCGCGGCGGCAGGCCTTACCACGAGCGCGAGCTACGCCACCGCCATGAGCGTGCTGAAGCGTTGCGAAAACGGCGCCGAAGCCATGAGGCTCTTTCAGCAACTCATGAGCAAGCAGTAAACGACATTTTCCTATCTTTCGCGCCGAATAGGACTATGGTGTTTGCAGTTCTTTTGCTTCGTCGCCCGTCAAATGTTCATAAATGCAGATTCTCTTCTGCCGTACCTGAAGCAAAAGGTGCGTCTCAGCAAGAGCGACTCTTCGAGGCATCTACTGTGCTCAGAATGCGCAAAACGCACAAAGTTGAACAGACTGTCGGACGGACGCAGAAAATGTACGGTTTGCGGCAAGAAATTCCGCGTGAACAAAGTGACCGAAAGCAAAAAACTGACGCAGTGCGCACAAGTGCTGCTCTGCTTTTGTTCGGGGCTTTCCGTGCAGCGCACGGTGCAGCTTACCCGGCACAACAAGTCCACCGTCGCCTCGTACTATCGCGATTTTGAGGAACTTCTCCACGAACACGAGTTGGAGCTTTTGCCCAAGGCCTCCATTGCTCCGCATGTGCAGGCCAAGCAAGTAATAGAGCTTATGCCCGCGGACTTTCTCACGGCGTGGGCGACGAAGAAGCAGGCGTAAGTTTGCCGAGAGCTCCGTGCTGCCTCGACCGTTTCGGCAATTCACACGCAAGCGGTAGACTGCCGGCATGAACTTTCTCAGAAGCATCGCAGCGGGTTTCGCGGGCATTTTTGTCGGCGTCCTGCTTTCGCACCTCACGGACTTCGCATTGGAATACAACGGCATACTGCCGCACGGCAATATTTACGTGGCGGCGTGGCTCATATGGGTGGTGCTGGCGTACCGAACCGTTTACATGATTTTGGGCTGCTACGTTACGGCCGCACTCGCGCCGAATTACCCCATGCGGCACGCGCTGGCAGTTGGAGGGCTTGGTGTGGTGGCCTGCGTGGCCGGAGCCGTGGCCACGGCGAACATGAACCTGGGCCCTGCTTGGTACCCGTGGACCTTAGCTCTTCTTTCCATTCCGAGTGGGTATGTGGGCGGGTGGCTGTATGTGAGAGGTCGATCTTGAGAAGCTTGAAGCTAAGGTGCAGGTACGATTGTTAGTTGGCC
>CAZWVP010000133.1:0-3116 GCA_964636635.1 uncultured Candidatus Peribacteria bacterium | reverse complement strand
CCGACGGTTCGCTGGCCACGGCCACGAACGAAGCGTTCTTCTACAAAGTGTTCGAAGAGACGCCGGGAAAAGATATGGATGAGAAACTGCGAAACCTCACGCAGGCGGAACTGCTGCAGTACTACATCGACGGCATTTTCACGGACGGAAACATCGTGCCGCCGCTGGAGCGCATTGCCAAAACGGAAGCGCGCCGGCAGGACTTGAACGAAGACGCCGAACGCACGCGGCGCCTGGGCATGAAGTACTGGGACGCCGAGCGGTTGGTATGTGTGAAAGTGGAAGCGATGATTGCCGCGTGGCTTGAGCAAAAGGGCGTGCGGCTCCCTGCGGGAGGCGTGCCTGCGTTCATACAAGCGGAGCTCAACAAGCGCATGTTGGCGGGCGCTTAACGCGCGTTCTTCTTTTCCTGCTCCACGTCGTAGTCGACCATTATTTTCACCAGGTCTTTGTACTTCACTTTGGGTTCGTAGCCGAAGGCTTTTTTGGCTTTGGCGTAGTCGGCAATGAGCGTGCTGGTTTTGCCGGGGCGAAGCAGTTTCGGGTCCACCTGTATGTAGTCGGCTGCCTTCAGGCCCACGGCTTCGAAAGCCGCTTCGGCAAACTCCTGCACGGAGTGCGCTTCGCCCGTACCAATCACGAAGTCATCGGGCTTTTCCAACTGCAAAATGTTCCACGCCGCTTCCATGTATTCGGCGGCGTAGCCGAAATCCAGCTTGGCCGTGGTGTCTCCCAAAAACAGTTTGTCTTGCAGGCCCAACGAAATGCGCGCAGCGGCTTTCGTAATTTTGCGCGTGACGTACGAAGGCGTGCGGCGCGGTGACTCGTGGTTGAAGAAAATGGCCGTGGACGCAAACAGCTTGTGCACGTCGCGGTAGTACTTGGTGAGCGTCCAGGCGTAGGCCTTGGCGCAGGCGTACGGGCTCTGCGGGCGCAGCGGCGTTTCCTCGTTTTGGGTCACGGCATCCGTGAGCCCGAACATGTTGGAAGTGAGCGGCTGGAAGTAGCGAATGCTTGGGTCCAACTGGCGGATAATTTCCAGCACGCGCCCCGGAGCGGCGCCCGTAATGTCCGACGCGTAATCCACCACGTCGTAACTCCAGCCCGCGTGGTCTTGGTCGGCTTCGTTATATATTTCCTGCGGTCGCACGGCGGCAATGACGCGGTAGAGCGAAGTAGTGTCGGCCAGGTCTCCGCGGTGAAGCGTAATTTTTTCGAGCAGGTGATCAATATTTACGGTATTGCCCGTGGCGGAACGGCGAATGAAGCCGTGCACTTCGTAGCCTTTGCTCAAAAGCAGCTCGGCCAGGTAAGAACCGTCTTGCCCCGTTATGCCTAAGATGAGTGCTTTCTTACTCATGCGACGACGCGGAATTGCGGCAAAGGCACGATAAACTGCCCTCCCCCTTTGCGCCACTCTTCTTCGCGCTTGTAGAACTCGTCGAAGAACGCGTACGGCAGCACCAGGAAGTAGTCGGGCTTGGCGGCGCGGGCTTCGGCTTCGGACACAATGGGAATGCCAGTGCCCACCGTGAACTTGCCCCATTTCTCGGGGCTGCGTTCGGCGGCGGCCACAATGTCATTATGGTCCAAGCCGTAGTACTGCAGAATGGTGTTGCCCTTGGTGGAGGCTCCGTACACGTACACGCTCTTGCCTTCGGCCTTGGCCTTGCGCACGAACTCCACGCACTGACGCTTGCTCTCTTCTATGCGCGCGTAGAACTCTTCGTGCACCTTCTTCGTGTTCATGTCTTTCTCCTCTTCGCGGAACTTGGCAATGCGCTCGGCGCCGCCCGCCATGACCGGCGGTTTGCCGTTCTTCAAACCCGCATACACGCGGTAGCTGCCGCCGTTCACGAGGTTGTGTTCCATGTCCAAGAGCGTGAAGCCGTTTTGCTCCAACAGGTACTCCAGCGAAGCCAGCGAGTAGAACTCCAAATGCTCGTGGCAAATGTTGCCCACGTCGTTGGTGTCCAACATGTTCTTCAGGCACATGAGCTGCGCCACGAACACGCCGTCCTCTTGCAATGCCGAAGCGGCGTCGCGAATGAACTGGTTCGGGTCTTCCATGTCGTAGAACATGCCGATGGCCGTAATCACTTTCGCCTTTTTACCGCTTGGCACGACCTTGTTGTAGTTCTCGATGGTCCAGAAATCGTTGATGAAGTAGTCGAGTTCTTTCCTGCCTTCTTCGGCCAAGTTGGACGCCGGTTCCACACCCACTTTCACAATGCCCGGCACGGCGTACGTACGCAGCATGGTGCCGTCGTTGGAGCCTATGTCCATAACCACGTCACCCGCCTGCAGCGGCACGCGCGCCTCAATGCTTTCGGTAATGTTGCGCAGTGCCTTGCGCATGGTGTCCGTTACGCCCGAGCGGTACCAGTAGAAGCGGCTGTAGAGCAGTTCTTGCGGCGCGGTGTCGCGCAGCTGCACCAGCGTGCACTTTTGGCACATCACCATTTCCAGTGGGGCTTTTATGCCCTGGTCCGTTTTTTCCACGAAGTCGGACACGTACAAATTCCCGAGCGAGTAGAGCGGGTCCAGCTTGTCGCAGCCGCACACGCGGCAGCGCGTGACGGTGGTGTAGGGAACGTTTTGTCCGGATTGGGAGAGCGTGCTCATGAGGGTTTGGAAACTTTGCCCATCCTAATGGCAAGCACCCGAAGCGCATAGCGATATCCCAACCGAAAGAACACGCGCAAATCGCCGTCCGTCTTGGAAACGCCGCTTTTGCGCAGGCCGTACCTGTACGGCACTTCCACCATCTTCACTTTCTGCTTCGAGCAGTCGTATATCCACTCTATGAAGTACTCGCCGAAGCCGTACGGAGAGAGGGGAATGCGTTGAATGACCTCGCGCTTGGCGGCGGCGAAGCCCGACGTCCAGTCCCAGAAGTGCGTGCCCAAAATAAGGCGGACGTAGGTGTTGAACACCACGCTGAACGCGCCGCGAATTTTGGAACGCGTGTCCATTCCGCCCGGCACGTAGCGCGAACCCACGGCCACGTCGTACTCGTCCAGCTTTTCCACGAGTCTTTGAATGTCTTCCGGCGGAATGCCCAAGTCGCAGTCCAGCCACACCACCACTTCGCCCTGCGCGGCTTGCGTGCCGTC
>CAZWVP010000132.1:0-3190 GCA_964636635.1 uncultured Candidatus Peribacteria bacterium | reverse complement strand
GCAAGCGTCAGGCGACTGCCTTCGCGTGCCACTACCGTGCCTATGGCTTCGATGATGCCCGTGAACATACCTGAGCCGATGATAACACGCTTACGGGCGTGCCCCTGCGAAAAAACCGAATATATGCTATGATGTTGGGATGACTCAAGAAAAGGAACTTACCACTCTCGGCGGCGTGCTCGATGCTTTGGAAGCACGAGTAGGCATGCTTGAAGGACAAGTGACACCGGAACAGGTTGCAGCCGTGATTCGGAGCATAAACTCAGCCTCTCAAGGTTCGCATGCAGCGGTAAGCAACGTCCTTTCTTTACCCATACCGAAAGAACAAGCCGCGGTTCTTTTCGAGCAAATACATCGCTTGGGCACGGAACAAGCCGTTGCTGGCGAAAGCGAAACGGACCCGCAGGACTTGGCGGCGGCAAACATGATTATTTCCCTGCAAACGCAAGCCCGCAAGCCGCTAACGGAAATACTGGAGGAAGAGGTGGTAACCGGGAATAGCTTGTATCGTGAATGGCGGAAGAAGCTCCGCGAGTTGGCACGCGAAGGTCGACATGGGCCGTTCCCTCATGAAAAGGTAAAGCAGATTATTCATGACATTGAAGAATCTGTACTTAACGCACTCTGGCAAACGGATGATGCAGTCGTACTGGAAAGAATGCAGGACAAAAACGACGTATGGAATTTGGAACTTGTGCCACGAGACGTGGCTGAAATCCGAGCCTTGATTGCAACCTTGGATACCGATTTGGCAGCCGCGTCGGTATCTGAGGAAGACACACCCGAACTGTTACGAGAAATAGAGGCGCTGTGGTGGGAAAAACTCTCTCGGGCGACGGAAAAGGAAGGAGACACGGGACCCGATGCGAAAAAGGAACGGGAAAATGACTCCTAGACCCTGGACGGCGAAGCCTTTTTTCGCTAGGCTCGAGGCACGGCCCCGCCGCAGCGCAGGGGGCGTTTTTTGGTATACCTTCCGCATAAACCATGGATTACATCGTTGTAAAAGGAGCGAAGATGCACAACCTGAAAAGCGTGGATGTGCAAATACCGCGCAATAAACTGACCGTCGTGACAGGACTTTCCGGCTCCGGCAAGTCTTCCTTGGCGTTCGACACCATTTTCGCCGAGGGTCAGCGCCGCTACGTGGAAAGCTTGTCGGCTTACGCCAGGCAATTCATCGCCCAAATGGAAAAACCGGAGGTGGAGAGCATCGAAGGATTGTCTCCCGCCATTTCCATAGACCAGAAAACCGCTCCGCGCAGCCCGCGTTCCACCGTGGGTACCGTGACCGAAATTTACGACTACATGCGTTTGCTCTGGTCCAAGGTGGGCAAAGTGTACTGCCCCATTACGGGCAAATTGCTGGAAAAGCAGAGCCCCAGCGCCATGGTGGAAGCCATCAGCAAGTTCAAAGAGGGCACGAAACTCTACCTGTTGGCACCGGTCATCGAAGACCGCAAAGGCGAGCACCAGAAAATCATCGAGAGCATAAAGCGCGAAGGGTTCGTGCGCATGCGCGTGGACGGCAACATCGTGACTACGGACGAAGAGGTGAAACTGGACCCGAAGAAGAAGCACACGGTGGAAATCGTCATAGACCGTTTGGTGATACGGGATTTGGAAAGCAAGAACGGCGAAGTGAACCCCAACCGTTCGCGCTTGGCAGACTCGGTGGAACTGGCCTTGAAAAAAGGCGAAGGCACGGTCATTGCGTTGGACCCCGACACCAACGAAGAGCGACGCTTCTCCGAAAAATACTCTTCGCCCGGCCACCCCGAAGTGCAATTCCCGAACATAGAACCGCGCAGCTTTTCCTTCAACTCGCCGCACGGCGCGTGCGAAACTTGCCACGGCTTGGGCAGCATCTTGCAGGTGGAAGTGAAATCCGTCATCCCCAACCCCAAGCTCTCGCTGGCCGAAGGCGCCATTCACCCGTGGGCGACATCGGCCAGTCGGCACAACTTCAGCCAACTGCTTTTGGAAGCTCTGGCCAAGGAACTGCGCTTCAGCCTCACCACCCCTTGGGAAAAACTGCCGGCGAACATTCAGGAGACCATTTTGCGCGGCCACCCGGAACCCCTGAAGGTGAGTGTGGAAAGCCTGCGCTTCGAAGGCACGTACGACACGCGTTACGAAGGCGTGATTCCGAACTTGGAACGGCGCCACCGCGAAACGGACAGCAGCTACATTCGCCAGCAGATAGAGGAATACATGTTGGAACTCCCCTGCCAATCGTGCGGCGGCCAGCGCTTGAAGCGCGAAATTCTCTCCGTGAAAATCGCCGAGAAGAACATCGTGGAAATAACGGACTTGAGCATCCGCGAGGCCAAAACCTACTTCGCGTCCCTGGTGCCCGTTGCCGTGCGCAAGAAAGAGCTGCCTGCGGACATCAAGCTTTCACAAGACGTGACGCCCCTGAGCGACTACGACTTCACCATTGTCCGCAAAGTTCTGAAGGAAGTGGTTGCCCGCCTCATGTTCTTGGAAAACGTGGGTCTCAAATACCTGACGCTCTCGCGTTCGGCCGCAACCCTCTCCGGAGGCGAAGCCCAGCGCATTCGCTTGGCCACGCAAATCGGCTCCGCGCTGGAAGGAGTGTTGTACGTGTTGGATGAACCGAGCATCGGTCTGCACCAGCGCGACAACGCCAAGCTCATCAGCACGCTCCTTAAACTCCGCGACATCGGCAACACCGTCATCGTGGTGGAACATGATGAAGAGACCATGCAAACGGCCGACTACCTGCTGGAAATAGGCCCCGGAGCCGGCAAGTACGGCGGGCAAATCGTGGCGCAGGGCACCATTGAAGAGCTCATCAAGAACCCGAACTCCGTGACGGGGCAGTACCTGAGCGGCAAGAAGAAAATTCCGGTGCCGAGCAAGCGCCGCAAAGGCAACGGCAACGTCGTCACCATCACCGACGCGCATCACCACAACCTGCAACATATAAACGTGGACTTCCCTCTCGGCACGTTCATCGGCATTACGGGCGTTTCCGGCTCGGGCAAAAGCAGCTTGATTCACGGCATTCTGGCACCCGCGCTTCTGGCCAAACTGAACAATGCCCACACCAAACCGCAGAACGTCGGCGACATCGAAGGCATGGAGCATTTGGACAAAGCCATCGTCATCGACCAATCACCCATCGGTCGCACGCCGCGCAGCAACCCCGCGACGTACACGGGTA
>CAZWVP010000131.1:1031-3197 GCA_964636635.1 uncultured Candidatus Peribacteria bacterium | reverse complement strand
AATCGAAGCCGTCGTCACAGTCCATGGGCGTGCCGCTGTCACAAGTACCGCTGCCATTACAGGTCTCGTCACCGTTGCAGGCCTCACCGTCGCCGCACGGCGAGCCGGCGGAAGAGTAGTTTGCCTGGCAGGAGCCCAAACCGTCGCAGGTGTCGGCACCGTTGCAGGCGACATCGGTGGGGTCGCCGCAGCTTTCGGTGCTGCCTTTGTTTGACCAACCGTAGGCATCGTTTGCAGCCACACACTCCTGGCATTCGTTGCCGGGGTTATCGTCGCCTTCGGCGTAACACGTCATGCCAATCAAACACCCGGCGCAACCGCTGCTGTTTTGAGCTGCTGCGCTGGAAGTTTGCACACTGCTGGATTCGGCTTCCGAGGAAGACACACCAGCGGAAGAACTGCCGCCGCCCACGTAACAAGTCGACCACCACCAGCCATCGCACGACAGGCCCAAGCCGGTACAACAAGGATTCGAGTAACAGTTCTCGCCTTCATTGGCACAGGTGGCGACGGAAGAGGAGGCCTCTGAGGAGTAAATGGAGGAATAGACCGAAGACGAAGAATCGGAAGTGGATGACACACCCTCGCTCGAAGACTGAGCTTCAGACGAAGAGACTCCTGCACTGCTGGCAGGTTCTGAAGAGGCAACTGTGCTAGATGCAGCCTCGGAACTACCACCACCGCCCACGGAACCACCGTCATCGCCTCCGGTACTGAAACCGCCGTCTCCGCCGGTCGTACCCACGGATCCGCCGTCGCTACTGGACTGATACTCACAAGGATTCGCGGCACAGTTGCTGCCTGATATAAAGGTATAGCCACAGTAGGCCTGGGTCATGCCATCGGTGCATTCATCATTCACTTCATCACAACAAGCGCCGGTGGGCTCCGAGGAGGAGGCGGCGGAAGATGCGGGTGAACTCTCTTCATCGGATGAAGCTGCATCGCTGCTCGCGGCATCGGACGATACCGCCGCACTGCTGGGATTCGAGCATGCCTCAGGCACGGGATCGTACACGTACGGCTGACAGTGCACTCCACCCGTGTTGTCGCAAGCACTGTAACCGCAAGCATCCGAAGCATTGCAACCCGTGGGCTGCGCACCGTCAATCATCGCCATGTGCGTGCAATCGCCGGTACCCGTATCGCAACCATCCACCGTACAGGTGTTTCCGTCATCGCAAGTGTAACCGCACTGGTTGTCTATGACGCAGTTGTTGGTTTGGTACCCCGGACACGGCCCCACGGAACTCGTCGCTTCGCTGGAATCCGCGGCGGCACTGCTGGAACTGCATCCTTCCACGGGAGTGTGCGTGCAATCACCGGCATCGCACCCGTCCGTCGTGCAGGCATCGTTATCGTTGCAGGTGGTGGCCGCATTTTCCGTCGTGCACTCCATGTTGCACACGGAAACCGTGGCACAACCTTGGTCGAATGTTGTGCACCCTGAAGCCAAGCAATCACAACTCAGCGGCGGATCTTCGTTGCTCATGTAATCCGCGCAGCTTTCATCGTTGTTATCTTGGCAACACTTCGCCGTGGGCTCGCCTGACGAGCTGGAACCTCCGCAAGCACCGGGCACATGCTGACAGTTCCCATTGGTGAGATTGCAGCTGTCGGTGGTGCACGCATCGGCATCGGCGCAGTCTTTGGGAGTGGCGACGCACGCCCCGCTACCATTGCATTCGTCGCTTACGGTGCACCAGTCGCCGTCTTCGCACGAAACGCCGGAAGCGGCGTTCGTACCCATTTGGCAAATGCCGCTCACGCAAGTTTCCGTACCGTTGCACGCGTTGCTGTCGTCACAGTCGGCATCCACGGAACAACTGCAAATGCCCGCACCGTTCCCACAAGCACCGGCATTGCAGTATTCGCCGCTTGTACAAGCGCTGCCATCATCGCAAGACGTACCGTCCGATTGATTGGATTCCTGGCAGCGATAGCCTTCGGGTTGGTTGGAATCCAACACGCAGGTACTTGCTTTGCATGAGCCGGAAGCTTCGCAGTTGTCATGCGGCGTACCCGTACAAGCGCCTGCCTGACAGGTGTACGGACCTTCGTTGCAAGCATTGCCGTCATTCACGCAAGGCGTGCCGTCTGCCAGAGGATCGCCTGTCAGGCGGCGCGTACGCCCGCCGGATGGAGGCGCTGCAGGGCCTGCACGCC
>CAZWVP010000131.1:0-1021 GCA_964636635.1 uncultured Candidatus Peribacteria bacterium | reverse complement strand
AATCGTTTTGATCATCCGAACATTGGGGGTTGTACGCTTCGTCGGGTAACTCGGTTTGTCCGGGACAAGGGCAGTACCATTGTCCTTCGCTCATACAGGCGTTGTTATCGTCGCCAATGACGTCACACGTGACGGAATTTCCGTTTTGCCTGGCCACGCAACCGGCCGTACAACCGAGATTGCAAGCGCTCTCCAGACAAGACTTCAGCGTGTCGTACGAGGAACACATTGCGAAACCACTATTGAAAATCTGATTCGAAATGCTGTCACGTATCCACTGGCAAGAGTTGTTGGGGTCGCTGAAATACGTGCCGCACTGCGCCTGACAATCGTTCGTGCAACCATCAGTCTCAATCTCATTTTCATCGTCACACGTCTCTCCTTCGTCTATGTCCCCGTTGCCACACTTCTCCGTGCAATCATCCGCGCAGGCTGGGTTGCCATTCAAGACGCAAGAACCGCCCCCGGGACCGCATTGATAACCGCTTTGTACCGGCGAACACGGCTCGTTGCTTACGGAACAGGTGCCGGGACCGGGATCGCATTCTTCGGTACCATCGACGGTGCCGTTGCCGCAGGCGTCTTCCTGCGTGTGACACTGGCAAATGCCTTCCTGCGTATCCACGCAGGAACCGTTCACGATGGATGTGCATACATCCACCACTCCGCAAGTCGTGCCGTACAAAGGACACGTATCCAAACACCAAGCGGAACAACTACCTAAAGAAGAGTTGGCTGACGATGTCTCTTCGGACGAAGCTGCCTCGGAGGAAGAGCTCGCACATGCGGGGTCGAACAAACAATCGGCGGTGTCGGCACAGTCCGTGAATCCATCGGAGTCATCGTCGTACCCGCCGAAACAATAGGTCTCCGTAGTCGGGCCCGATGACGTCTGAGCGGAAGACGCCTCTTCGGAGGAAGCTGCTTCCGAAGAAGAGCTCGCACATGCGGGGTCGAACAAACAGTCCGCCGTGTCGTCACAGTCTGTGAAACCATCGCCATCATCATCGAACCCGCCGAA
>CAZWVP010000130.1:0-3305 GCA_964636635.1 uncultured Candidatus Peribacteria bacterium | reverse complement strand
TGCCGGAAGGTTTCCGAATAGTCGGCGAAGATGAGCCGCCGTTGGCGGGGCAATTGGTCTGGGCGGAGGGTGGCGACAGGTTTGCAATTGCGTCGGGCCCGGTGGCACAACTGACGAACCCACCGGATGTTCGATTGCAAAACATGACCATAGATGATTTGTCTCGCATGGCCGAGAAAAACCTCGTTAGCACCAAAGAGTTTCAGGTATTTATGAAAGCGAAAGATGGTCTTTCGCTTTCCGCGAATGATCAGATCGTCTTGTCTCAGTTGCTCACGAACGCGGAGAATTTCAAGTATCCCGTAGGCAGTCTGGAGCGTCTTGGCAGCATGACCGATGAACTTTTGAATCAACTTCGCCAAGAAGGCGCCCTGAGCGCGCGCGATGCCAACACTATCAAATTGGCCCGAAATAATGCATCTTCACTTAATCGCATTCAACAGGGTCAGGTGGCCAGATTGCTCGATAGTACGCCATCCGTAGGTACTCTGCCTTCAACGCCACGACCTCCCGTCACCACCCCGCCTCCGGCAACCACCCCGCCATCCACACCCCCGGTTACAAAGCCCGGTACTCCACCAGTTACGCCCATCCCCGCTCCGTTGAATTCTCGTTTGACGAATATTACCGATGACGTTCTCGAGCAAATGGTGAAGGATAAAGTCATCAGCCCGGGTTCGGCAGATCTTTTGCGTCAGGCCAAGGCGGGCGGCACACTCAGTGACTACAAGCTGAGCCAGGTGGAAAGCTTGCTCAATAAAATCGACAACGCTGTTTCCCTGCCCGGTGGCCCCGTTCCGCCTGTGCCGCCCGGCACAACGCCTCCTTCTCAGCCTCCAAAAAGCGGCGGAGATTTAATAACCACGAAACCGCCTCTGGAAGGGGACGTGCTGTATCCCGAAGGCGTGAACAGGCAGAAGCTGCTCGATGCCGGTTTTGAGGCGGCGGAAATAGACGCCTTGGATGAAAAGTTGTTCAGTCAGTACGGCGCCAAAATCGACGACATTCCGGCGAATGTCATCGACGACATCGTGAAAGCCAAAGGTTTGGCCGTGAAACCCATGAAACCTCTTATTACCAACATCAAACCCCCGAAAATGCCCAAAATACGCGTGCGCGGAAAAGTACCGCTGAAACCGGGTATGGCCGGCAGGCTCATGCAATCCTTGAGTCAGGGGGTCAAGGCATTGCAGGGTGCGGCGGCGGAAACCATCATCGGTGAGGTCGTCGTTATGATAGTAGAACGCATTCCGGGAGAGTTGGTGCGCCTTACCGGCGTGTACCGAGATGCCTCTCCGGACATCGCCAAAATCGCCATAGACCATGCCTACATGACGCCGGACAAATTCAAAGGCGGCATAGATGCGCAGCTGTACAAGAAAAGCGGCAGCAACAGCAGTCGAGAGAAAATACCCGAGGGGTCATTGTTGACGGTGCGTGTGCCGTATATAGCCGAAGCCGTGCAGGAATCGGAAAGCAAACGCACGGGGCACAGGTTTTCGCTCATTGCCACCCCCACGGTGGCGGGGGCCACCGCGAAGAACGATTTGGGTGCGGTGCTGAGCAAAGGCAATGCGTGGAATTTGGTAGATACACTCAAGTATGTGTACAGCTGGACCCCGCAGGGTTGGCAAGACAGCATGATGGAGCAAGCCAAAGAGTTGGGTGCGAGCATCGCGGGGCATTTCGCCAAGCAAGATTTCAATAAAATGCTGCAAGGGGACAAGGTGACGGCCGAAAAAGTCGCCGAACTCATCTTGTTCACGTTCACGGATACGCAACGCAAGAGCAACGTTTTGACCTCGGAAGGCAAGGGTAACATCGGCCAAACAGGAGAGGGTGCATTTTCCTTCAGTTGGCTGGATGCTCCTGCCGAACCCGTCGTCGTCGGAGCATCTTCCTCACCCGACCCGAGTTGGCTCGAAGGCGGCACCAAAATCATTCAGGAAGGCATGGCGGTGTTCCGGACGTACATTTTGAAAACCGCGGACGTGCGCAAATCCATCAACACCACCGCGCCTCAGGTGGGGCAGGAAGTGCAGGTGACCATCATTGCCGATACGGGTATTTATCCCGGCGTATACGCCTCCAGCATCAATCAAACCATCAGCCCCATCGCGCTCATCGGCGGCTTGAAAACCAGTTACTCGCATGTGCAAATTCGTGACCTGCTTCCCAGCATTGCCGGAGACATGCTGTTTACGAAGCCGAGAATCGTTTCCATGGAATTTATGCGCGAAAGCGGCACATGGGAGAAGTACAACGTCAAAGATTGTCAGCAACCTTGGTGGTTCGGAGACGTGCGCGAATCTTGCTCGTGCGGGTTCGAGAAAAATCTTCTCAAATGCGATTCCCGGTATATGGGTTATGCCATGCGCGTCACCTACGGCTTCATGCCGAAATCGGATGCCATTTACAGCGTGGACTTGCCGCAAAAAGCTTGGGCGTATTTGGAACGAAACGGCGCGCAGTGGCTCATAGACCCGAAGTTCACCGTGTACTCGAACCCCATCACCATGCGCAGCACGTTGCGCGGGAATATTGAAATACGGGCCGAATCCAAAACCGTCGAGGGCAAGGCCAACGCGGTGGTCACGGTGGAAAACCCCACAACTTCAGAACAAACGGACATTGTCGTCACGCTGCCTCTCATGCTGCCGAGCCAAGCCGATTTGGCGTTGAACGGCGACATTGTGACCGAAGGAGACGTGACGTGTCAGGAGGCAAATCGCGTAGTCACGTGTACGGTGGCGCGCATTCCGCCTGCGGGGAGCGTAACAATCAGTTTGCCGCTGAAGCATGCTCGCAAAGATTGCTTTAGGAGCAACCACTTGTTGAACGCCGAAGCGTTCCAGGAATCCACCGGTAAGAAAGTCCGGTCATCGCCGTTCGTTTCGGCATCATGTGGAGCCACGAACATCGAAGTCACGCAGGAGCCCTCGTACGTGCATGCGAAACCGGGAGAGACGGTAAGTGTCACGACCAAAGTCACCAACAAAAACGTGTACGAAGTGCCGGTGGACGGCTTGCGCGTGCAAGTGGAAGACCAGAAAAACCAGTACGTCGCGTCGCAGCAAATCAACGTCGATTCTTTGAAAAAGGACGAGACGGCCACGCAGGTGATGGACGTGAAAATAGGCGAGTGCAAGCCGGGCCAAATCACCGAAATTCGCCGTTTCGTCACCTCCGTATCCGTCATCGGCCTCAGCAGTCCCAAAACGAACGAAACCACGTTGGTGGTGGATTGCGTGGGTCCCGGCACGAAGCGCTTCACCAGTTGTTGCGTGAAAGATTCCGGCACGTGT
>CAZWVP010000129.1:0-3308 GCA_964636635.1 uncultured Candidatus Peribacteria bacterium | reverse complement strand
CAGCACGCCGACTACGGCCACCTGCTGCCCGCCGCCCACGGTTTGCTGGAAACGCACGCCGTGCAAACGAAGGCGCACCTCGTTGCCACGGGCGCGGCCATGGAAGCCCTAGCCAAGCGGTTCAACGGCGACGCCCAGACCTGGAAAGTAGCGGGTATGCTGCACGACTTGGATTGGGACCAGTTGGACAAAGACTACGAGCGTCACTGCGGCGAGCCGCTGGCGAAGATGCTCTCGACGATTCAGGCTCCCGAAGAGTTGCTCGGTGACATTCGTGCCCACTACCAGCACAAGTACGGCGCGGACTACCCTCTGAACTCGCAACTGCGCAAAAGCTTATACTGCGTGGACGAATTGACGGGCTTCATCATTGCCGTCACCTACGTGCGACCCAGCAAGAAAATAGGCGATGTGGAAGTGAGCAGCGTGAAGAAGAAACTGAAAGACAAAGGCTTCGCCGCCCAAGTGGACCGGGCGCAAATTGCCAAATGCGAAGAGTTGCTGGGCATACCGCTCGACGAATTCATCGCGCTGACGCTCGACGCCATGAAAGGCGTGGCGACGGAGTTGGGATTGTAAGGTTCGACGTTATTGCGCCGTACGCCTGCGCATCCACGCCAGCCCTCCGGCCGCACCCGCAGCCATGAGAGCCAACGCCGCCGGACCCGTGGCTCCGGTAAGAGGGCCTGCGGCGGCATGTTGTGCCGCGGCGATTTGCTGCGCCTGGTAGGCGTTGTTGTACTGCGTGAGTTGCGCGGTCTGCGTGTTTTGCGCCGCAGCGGCCGAAACCGTGCCGCGCACGCCGCCGCCGCGAAGACAGAAGCGATTGCACCCGTCGATGGAAACCAAATTGCCGTCGTCACACTGTTCGCCGGCATCCAGCACGCCGTCGCCGCAACCCGTGCGTCGGCAAATGGGACGGCACGGAGCGTTGGGCTCCAGACTGTTGAAATTCCCCGCGTCACATTCTTCACCGGCATCCAGCCGGCCATTGCCGCAATCGGAAGCCATGAGGCCAAGTAAGCTGCAGGCATAGGGCAAATTCGCATCGTGCAACGATGCCTCGCAGCGTTCGCCCAACGCGCGCTGCACGACGCCGTCCCCCACCCTGCCCGCCTCCAAGAAACACGTGGCGGTACAACCGTCTCCGTCGTTCAACGCGCCGTCATCGCACTCCTCACCGCTGTCCACCGTACCGTTGCCGCACTGGCGCCCGCCGGTAATGATGGTCGATTCCAAGCGACACTGCGGGTTGCAACCGTCACCCAGAACCACGTTGCCGTCGTCACACTGCTCGGGACCTTCGGCCTTGCCGTTGCCGCAGAGCGCCGCACGATCGGCCGCGCCCCGACCGTTGGGATTGTCTACGACACACAGCAACGAACAACCGTCGCCGGCAACCATGTTGCGGTCGTCACATTCCTCCGGCTCTTCAATGATGCCGTTGCCACACAATGCCAAGGCGTTGACGGTGCCGGACGGACGCGTGCGGACCGGTTCCATGGGAAGCGCCGCGGGCGCGGAGGAGGCGGGCACCGCCGCAACCACAGGAGCAACCGGCTCCGGCTCCGAAGAAGACTGTGCTTCCGCCTCGGAAGCAACGGAGCTTGCGGAATCGGCGGAGGAAGATGATGCAACCTCAGGCAACGCTTCGAGCTTGCAGAGCACGGTGCAACCGTCCCCTTCTTCGCCGTTGCCGTCATCACACTCTTCGGCGGCGTCTTTCACGGCATCGCCGCAGAGGGGCAACAAACAATTGGGTCGGCAACGATCGGCTTCCATGGCGTTCGCCCTGCCGCTGTCGCACTGTTCGCCTTCGTCGAGAATGCCGTTGCCGCAGGTGACGGTAATGGTGGGACCGTCGATTTCGGGCACGACGTCTTCCGGCTCACCGCCTTCCGCAATGAAGGTGGGTACGGCCGCCACGGGCGCTTGCGATGCCACGGAAGAAGCCGCCTGTACCGGGAGCGACGGTCGATTTTCCAACAAGCACGACGGTGAACAACCGTCGCCGGAAAGGGCGTTGCCATCGTCGCATTGTTCGCCGTTTTCCACGCGATAGTTGCCGCAAGCCGGCATGACCGGCTGTTCGACGGGGGCTGCGACAGCGGGCGCGCTGCTGACTGTGGCGGCTTGCGAAACGGCGGCGCTGCTGGAAGACGTGACCGGCACCAACGTGGTTTCGGAAGCACAGGCGCTGTTGCAACCGTCCCCGCTGAGCGTATTACCGTCATCACATTCCTCGCCCACTTGCAAAACGTTGTTGCCGCACAACGGTCCGAGTTGGCACAAATCGCAGCTTATTTGCTCGCCGCAGAAACTGTTCCAGCCGTATTTGCGGTGCAAACTGCTGTCGTAGGGGCTCGCAAAAAACGCGATGCCGTCTTGCACGGACAAGTTCGTGGTGGCTTCGAGAGCGTTCAGGAACATGTCGGCTTCGCCGGGTTGGCCTTCCATTTCCAGCATGTAGAGCTCATCCAAACAGCAGTACACCAAGCGCTGGCCCGTGACGGGATCGGGGTCCACCCCGCCGCACGAACCCGGTTCTATGCCCACGATTTCGGCCGTGGTTCGATACGTGTACGGCAAAGCCAGCGCCAGCACCCCCATGGTGAGAGCGGCGAAGCCTACGTATGCCAATCGACGACGAAACGGAAGACGCACTGCGCGTTAGGATACAGAATTACGAATTATGACGTAAGCAAGGGCACGGGAGAGGTGTTGACGATATGGCCAGTGTGTACTCTTTTGTGCTATAATATTCGGATTTATGCACGACAATTCCTTACAAGACGTCGGCACGCAAGAACGGAGTTTGGCCGAGTGTCTGACCGAGGCCGTACGCTTGGCAGTAAGCACGAAAAACGTCGAGTGGTTGCGAGGATTGGCACGGCTGCTGAGCAAACAGCAAAAAACCATTCAAGGCTCGATGGAAAACGCCGAACATAACGAAGAACTCGAAACGGCAAATCAGGCTTTTGTCGAAAACACGTAACGATATGTCTGCGGAAAAATCCACCCCCCAGCCGGCACAAGACAACATCGATGCTCTGCAGCAGCAGCTTCAAGCCGAACATGGTCAAAAGCCTCTGGAAGCCGAAGCGATGGCCAAGTGGCAAGAGACCAGCTTGCGCGGCGTGAATGATTTTCAAATTCTCTTGGGCCGCGTGCGCGCCGAGGCGGATGTGCAAAAACACGGAAACCAAAGCGACTGGAAACGTTTGACCGCGGTCTGCAACGCCGCCGAACGAGAGTTGCTGGAATATGTGCGCGGCCTGCTGAAAGACGGGAAACCCCGCAAGGAGACG
>CAZWVP010000128.1:0-3349 GCA_964636635.1 uncultured Candidatus Peribacteria bacterium | reverse complement strand
CCAATGCCATTACGCAGTATGTGATAGAAAATGGCGACTTGCCCTCTGGCATTCCCACGGGGAGTTCGAATGCTCTACCCATTTGTGCGGAAGGCATGGCGGGTGAAACGGGGTGTGTGGATTTGGACATCTTGGTGACGGATAATTTCCTGACGGCCCTGCCCGTGGATAGTGCGGAGGCCAGTGGGGCACTCATTGGCTTCACCATTTATGAAGCGCCGGGTGGGTTCGTGACGATTGATGCCGAACACTTGGGAGCGGTGGGGCAAACAAGCGGAGGTTCGACCGGAACGACGGGCGGAACGACCGGAGGTGTCACGGGCGGCGCTACGGGGGGTGGGGCACCCGAAGTCATAGAAGAAGAAGCGGCACCGGCCAACGACCCGGTGGTGGCGGCCGCCAACGGTCGGGCTTTCGTAAGTTGGCAGCAGACAGACGGCAGCCACAGCACGTGGGCCAACCGGTATGACGGCGGCTGGGGCACGGCGCAGGCGATAGAAGGTGACAGCGGCGACAACGGGGGCGATTCCGATATCGCCGCCGATGCCTCGGGTAATGCCATTGCGGTTTGGACGCAATCCGACGGTTCACTCCATAGCATCTGGGCCAACCGGTACGCCGCCGGCGTGGGGTGGGGAACGGCTGCCGCCATCGAGTCCAGTGGCGAGGAAACGGCGAGTGATCCGAACATCGGCATGGATTCTTCGGGGAATGCCATAGTGGCATGGGCGCAATCCGATGGCAGCGTGAATACCGTCTATGCCGCCCGCTACGTTTCGGGTGTGGGTTGGAGCTCTCCGGTGAACATTTCCTCTTCCGTCGCGGCGGCTTCCAACGTACGAGTGGCCGTGAATGCCGCAGGCGAGGCCGTGGTGGCGTACATCGAAAACAGTCTCATGTACGGAGTGAATTTTTCTCCCGGCGGCGGCTGGTCATCTCCGACGGCGTTGGATATGACGGGTGACGGTGGTTTCGGAGTGACAGATCCTCCCAGCATAGCCGTGGCCATTTCCGCTTCGGGCGAAGCGGCGGCGGCATGGACGCAAATGGACGGCACGCGAGTGGCCAGGTACGACGGTACGTGGCAGGCATCCGATTCCATGGGCGTGAGCGGCCCCTACGGCAACCATGCCCTTGAGTTCGACTCCGGCGACAACCTGCACGCGGTGTTCACGGGTTATACCGACAACTATCACTTGTATGCCAACCGGTACGAGGCCGGCGTGGGTTGGGGGGTGTCAGCCCAAATCGATACCGATCCTTACGCGGCTTTGTACCCCGACATGGTCGTGGACAGTGACGACGTTGCCACGCTCGTTTGGCAGCAGCCCAGCGGCACGACATTCACATACAGCGCTTGGTTCAATACCTACGTGCCGGGCGTGGGTTGGGGGACGCCGCAACTTCTGGAAGAGGACGAAGCCGGAGATGCCACCTACCCGCACATTGCCACCGACGGCACGAACGAGACCGTGGTGTGGAGCCAGAACGGCAACGTGAATGCCGTGAGGCGTTAGCCATCGAAAGAACGGTGCTCCCCGGGCTTGAGAAATCCCGCTTTTCCTTTGCACTCTCCTCATAGTCTCTTTACTATCCACACGTTTCCGCGTTTTTTCTTATGCTACACAAGCTCAAACCAGCCAAAGGTTCCCGCCGCAAGGCCAAGCGCATCGCCCGTGGCGACAGCGCCGGAGGAGGCAGCACCGCCGGTCGCGGTACCAAAGGTCAGCAATCCCGCACGGGCAAGGGTCGCAAATTCGGCTTCGAAGGAGGCCAGACCCCGCTCATCCGCCGCCAACCCAAGTTGGGCGGTTTCACGCACCCGCGTCGCGTGGATCACGAAGCGCTGAACTTGTCCAAATTGGAGGCTCTGCCCGCCGGCACCTACGACATCGCCGCTTTGCGCGCGCAGAAAATCGTGCGTACCAAGCGCCCGGTGAAGTTGCTCGGCAAGGGGTCCGTGAAGGCCAAGTTCGTTCTTACCGTTCACGCCGCTTCCGCATCCGCCAAGGCTGCCGTTGAAGCCGCGGGCGGTACCGTTCACTTCGTCGCTTAATCATGTTTACGTACTTGCGCCAAATTTGGCGGACTCAGGAATTGCGTCAGCGCATTCTCGTGACGCTGTTGCTTTTGGCCATCTATCGCATCGTTTCACATATCACGGTGCCGGGAGTCGACCCCGACCAACTGCAATTGCTTTTGGCGAACGGCAGCTTGGGCGGCGGCGTTCTGGGTGTGTTTTCCGCTCTAACGGGTGGCGCTCTGGACACCTTCTCCATGGTCATGTTGGGTTTGGCTCCGTACATCAACGCTTCCATTATCATTCAGCTGTGCACGGTCATCTTCCCCAAGTTGGAAGAACTGAGCAAAGAAGGCCAGCAAGGCCAGGTGCAACTCAACCGCTACACGCGCTGGCTCAGCTTACCGTTGGCGTTCTTGCAGAGCTACGGCTACCTGCTTCTGCTCAACGGTCCGGGTACGGGAGCCGGCCTCATCGACGTCACCTTCCCGTACGTGCTTCTGCCCATGGTCTACATTACGGCCGGTTGCGTGTTCCTCATGTGGTTGGGTGAACTCATCACGGAGAAGGGTATTGGCAACGGCACCTCGCTCATCATCTTTGCGGGCATCGTCTCCGGCATTCCGGGAACGCTCAGCACCATGTTCTACTCTTCGGAGGGCAAGCTCATGGCGTTCTACCTCTTCTGCATCGTGTCCTTCGCCATGCTCGTGGCCATTGTGCTTTTCACCGACGCTCACCGCCTCATCCCCATCACCTACGCCAACCAGGGCGCCGGTCGCGGCGTGCAGGGCAACATTCCCGTGCGCTTGAACCAAGCGGGCATGATTCCCATCATCTTCGCCGTTTCGCTCATCACGTTGCCGAGCATTTTGGGTCAGTTCATGCAAACGTCACCCGTGCTCCGCCCTGTCAGCGACTGGGTGGCTATTTATATGAATCCGCAGAACCCCTCCATTCTGTACATGGTGGCGTACTTCCTGCTGGTGTTCTTCTTCACGTACTTCTTCGTCTCCGTTACCTTCAAGCCCGATGACATCGCCGAGAGCATTCAGAAGCGCGGCGGCTTCATTCCGGGTTTGCGTCCCGGCAAGCAGACGGCCGAACTTTTGGCCAAGGTCAGCCACCGTTTGAACCTTTGGGGCGGTCTGTTCTTGGGCATCGTGGCTGTGGTGCCGCTGCTCTTCACCATGTACTCCGACCTCACGTCGCAAGACCTCATCATCTCCGGTTCCGGTCTCATCATCGTGGTGGGCGTGGTTATGGAACTCATTCGCCAGATCAACGCGCAAATGTTGGCACACGACTACGATAAGTTGGTATAAAGTA
>CAZWVP010000127.1:0-3371 GCA_964636635.1 uncultured Candidatus Peribacteria bacterium | reverse complement strand
TCCATCTCTCTCGCCAAAGAAGACACGCACGTGGGCGAACTGCCGCTTGGGAAAAAACCCGAAGCCGACCCCGACAGCTACTTCGACCCCGTCGATAAAGTTTGGATAAACATCAAAGACCCGAAAGTGCCGTTCCCTGTGAAAAAACGAGCACTGGCTTTCGGCAAACGTGCAAACAACTCCCGCGATGCCGCCACCGAAATGCTCAGGCAGCAGCTCGGGAAGAGGTAGGCTTGAGCGTTGCGGCCGCCAGTATCCACACCGTGTACGCCACGGCGGCGTCTTCCCACGCGTGCAAAAACAACGACATGACACATAAGCCAATGACGCTCATTGCCAGCCATCTCGCCTTATACCAAATACCCAATACCAAATACCCAATGATCATTGCATACAACACTCCCCCCAAAACTCCGGTCTCCAACGCTATTTGCAGGAACCAGTTTTCGGGATGGAACGGACAGTCGCATTGTTTGCTGCTCGGCGCGGGTTGTACTTGTGTTTCCCCCAAAAACACGCAGAGATCGGGGATGTCTTTCGCCCACGCAGGGTCATCTTGCTCGCGCAAATGCACGCAGGTATCGCTCACTTTGCTGCTGGCGGGGCCCACGCTGCCAAGGCCTCGTCCGAGCGGCGTTTCCCAAAGCATCTGCAAAGCCTGCGCGGGCTTTTCAAAGTGACCGCGAGACGAACCTACCCGCAGGAGAATGTCGGGGAACATCCACGAGCCGAGAACCACAAAGGCAAGCAGCAGGCCGAAGGCAGGTGCGCCATACTTCCGTACAAGCACTTTGGGAATCGTGCTCCAAGCCAAAACGAACGTCATGAACGCGGCGGCAATCCAGGCCGAACGCGAAAGTGAGAACACCAAGCCAACGCAGGTAAGAAGCCAGAAAACAATCGTCCACCCGGGCACACGCTTCGGGTGTACGAACGCACTTGTGCTCAGTTTCCAAAGCAGCAACGCATACGGAACCAGCAGCCACGCTCCGAACTGATTCGGTCCGCTCATGGTGCTCTGCACGCGTGCGGTCTCGGAATTCATAATGTACTGAAACGCGGCGATGGGCTTGCCCGGAAAATAGAGCGAGTGCATGTCGCTGTAACCGAGCCAGGTGAAAAATGCCTGCGGCAAGAGCAACGTGACGGCTCCATACAGAGACAAAACCGCCGCCATGCCCACGAGCATGTTCTCCGCCGTTTTCCAAAACCACGGAGACCAAGACACATGACGTAACACCATAAACGCCGCCAGCGGCACGCAGTCGTAGCGAAAGCCGTAGAGCATGAGAGTGAGATTGCCGTGCGTCAGAAGCGAAACACACACCGCCAAAAGTACGAAGAGCAAAATGCCAACATCCAAAATATCCAAACGGAATTTCGTCGTTGGCTGTCGGATTTTCTCACGTGCGAATTCCCACAACGCCATGCCGACAATCAGCATCAACAATGCCTCCTTCCACACGGCCAAGAGCCCCCACGGCGCATGATTGGCTCCGAGGAGCAGCTTGGTACCCACCGTCACCAAGAGCGCATGCAGCGGCAAGCAGGCCAATAACACGAGCGTCAGACCTTCCCGAACCGATTGCAAACGGGGCATGCGAATCACAAAAATACGATATACCAAATATCGCCTACTTTATACCAAATCGCTACAGCCCCAACCTCCCCTCTTCCGTGCGAAACACCTCGCCTTGGCGCAGCACTTCCTCCACGGCATCCACGCATTTCACGCTCACGTTTTCGCCGTACAACTTGGGCGCCTGACGCATGTCTTGCCTGTTCCAGGCGAAGTCGATGCTTTTGTCGATGAATGGCGCCGAAACCGGCGGTGCCAGGAGGTTGCCGCCGTTCATGATGGATTCGCTGCGGTCGGACCCGAAACGCAACGTGACGCAGGGCACGCCGAGCACGTTCATTTCTTCCTGCATGGAACCGGAATCGGTGGCGCAAACGGCAGCTTTGGACATGGCGGCAATCACATCCACGTACTCGGCCCACACAGGCGAGTACACGAAATGCGGGTGACGCTTCTGCCACTCTTCCACCGTGCCGCGCAAACCGAAACGGTCGATGGCGGACTCGGTTTGGAACAGTGAAATAAGCAGCACCGTGCGGCCTTCTTCCAGCAATGTGCCCAGGGCGCTCATGATGGCCGTGAAGCGTTCTTTGGAAAGACAGTTCTCGCGACGGTGAATGCAGAAACGAACGAAGTCTCCGTCCGCCAACTGCGGAAAACGCTCGAACACCGTGGATGTTTGTACGCGCTCCAACGCTTCGTTCGTGGCATCGGCCACGGAATTGCCCACGACGAAAATGCGATCCCACGCAAAGCCTTCGTCATGCAAAAACTGCTTGTCCAGTTCCACCGGCGCCAAGTGCACCCCCGTGGACGCCTCGCTGCAGCGCGTGTTGAATTGTTCGGGGTACGGTTCCTGGCTGCCCTTGTCCCACTGACCGCGGTCGCGCAGTTGCTCGCGCAAGCGCGCCACCGTCGCTTCGTCGGGCGTGCTTTTCCAGGCGTGTTCCAGCAGTTGTTTGCGCGGCGTCAGCGTGCGAATGCCCGCCTCCACGTGCACCGAAGCGAATCCGTGACAGTAGCCCGCGTTCCCTGCCGCCATGGCCGTGGTGGTGTCGCCGTGCACGTACGGAATAACGATTTTACCGGCCTCTCTCAGTTGGCCTATGACACCGCCCAACCTGCCGATGATCTGGCTGACCACTTCGTGCATGGCTCCGCGCACGTTCAGGTTGAAGTCCGGCTCCACGCCGAATTCCTTCAACATGCCGCCGCTCAAGTTCTCGTCGTAGTGCTGGCCCGTGTGCCCCAAAAGCACCAAGTGCCCGCGCGCTTTCAGTTCTTTGTACAGCGGCACTTGCTTGATGATGTCGGGCTTGGTGGCAATCATCACCAAATGCACATGGCGGGAATCGGCCTTGGCCATGTCCTGCAAAAACGTCGGTGAGCGAAAGGTGATGGAATCCACGGGCACACCCTAGCAAGATGCCGCATGCATAGGCAAAAAATGAATGGCCTTTCCAGTGAGCATAAGATTGTATGTCACTTTTGTCCGGCGACAAAAGTAACCAAAAGCGCCGGCGCGCCAATGGCCCGCACCACCCGGCCCTGGGTCTCCTCGCCGGAGCCTACAGGCATTCGGCTCCGTCTCGTCGACGGATGGGCAGGGCCTTCCCCTTCACCCCCCGTGGCGCGCCTCCACCCGTGTGTTATTTATTGTTTTGTATAGAAATACTCTCATTCAATTGCCTCAAACCCTACGGTCGAAAATGCCCTGTTTGAGCGAAGCTCTGCTGAGCGAGTCCATTTTCGACGCGCTTTGGCTCCACCTTTGTCGCGCACAAAGGTGGAA
>CAZWVP010000126.1:0-3406 GCA_964636635.1 uncultured Candidatus Peribacteria bacterium | reverse complement strand
GGCAAGTAACGGTGCTTGCAAGCAATCTTTAGGGGACGGCGGGGAGGCAACAGGAAGCGGTGGTTGCAAATGCAAAGCCAGTTATCGCAAGGACCCGACAGGCAAAAAATGTTTGCCCGGTGCCGAGGGGTGGAAAAATCCTGCGTACAGCAAAACCACCAATGTTACTTCATTGAAGACCGGTAAAAAACCGATTGCAAACACAGCAAAAAAAGTAAGCCCCAAAAATACACCTAAGCCGCTGAAGCGAAGGTCATAATTTTGCAGGTGTCCTGGTTTTCATCTTCTCCGTTGCCGCAATAAGCGCGCGTTCCATGCCGGGTTCGCGAGAGGCGTGACCGGCGTCGGGCACGACGACGAAGTCCGCCTCGGTCCATGCCTGCGCCAGTTCGTACGCCGTGGCGATGGGGCACACCATGTCGTAGCGGCCCTGCACGATGATGCCGGGAATATGCCGCATGCGGTCGATGTTTCGCAGCAACGCGTCGTGCGGCGTAAAGCGTTCGTTGCGAAAGTAGTGCGCTTCAATTTTGGCCACCGCCAGGCCGTGATCGCTGCGGCTTGCCACCAATTGAGGGTTCGGAAGCAAAGTGGAGAGTTTGCTTTCGTAGTCGTTCCACACTTTGGCTGCTTGCTCTCGCAGCTGCACGTCGTCGCCGTGCAACATGCGATAATACGCTTCCAGCGGGTCCTGACTATCGGCTTCGGGCAGAAAAGAAATGAACTCCGTCCACGCTTCGGGGAATACTTTGGGTGCTCCGTGCCAGAACCAATCCAGCTCCTGTTCGCGCATGAGAAAAATGCCGCGCAACACCAGTCCCAAACACCGTGCAGGGTGTGCTTGCGCATACGCGAGAGAAAGCGTGCTGCCCCACGACCCGCCGAACAGGTGCCACTTCTCAATGCCAAGATGTATGCGCAGCGCTTCCATATCTTGCACGAGCAGCGCCGTGGTGTTTTGCCGCGTTTCGGCGAACGGCAGCGAGCGGCCGCAGCCGCGTTGGTCGAAGAGAACAATGCGGTAGTGCGCCGGGTCGAACCATTGTCTGTTCGTTTCACCCGCGCCGCCGCCGGGCCCGCCATGCACGAACACCACGGGCACGCCCGCAGGATTGCCGCTCTGTTCGTAGTACAACGTGTGCAGGTCATCCACGGGCAACATGCCGGAGTCGTACGGTGACAGCGGCGGAAAGAGAGATGAAGCGGTCATGCGCACAGACTACACTCGCTCCAGTCTGCCGGTGCGGGGATTTTGCGCGAAACTGCTTTCGCGCAGAAACGCGCAGTGCGGTTGCAGCAGCTCTGCTATGTGCTTCACGGTCAGCACTCTGCCTGTTTCCACATGCATGACCATGTCGTCGCTTCGTGTCAGGTCCAGGAAGTGGTGCACCAAGCCGTCCGTCGAGAAGCTGGAGGTTTCGCCGCCAAAGGCCTCGCCGATGACGTGACTCACTTCATCAGGATGAGCGTCCAACGGAATGTGCACGGCGAAGAGTTTTTTCTCCATAGCCGACGATCGTAAGAATCGGCGGCAAAATTGCAAGGGTCTTAGAGGCGGGTTTCGCTTTATTCCTCGAAGAGCGACAGGTACTTCGCGTATCCCTCCGCAGCCATGCGCTCTTTGGGAATGAAACGCAGGGAGGCCGAGTTCATGCAGTACCGCAGGCCCGTTTTGTCTTGCGGGCCGTCGTCGAACACGTGGCCCAGATGCGAGTCGCCGTAGCGACTGCGTACTTCCGTGCGCGGCACGCCGAGCGTAAGGTCGGTTTCTTCCGTGAGGTACGCCTCGTCTATCGGCTGCCAAAAGCTCGGCCAGCCGGTGCCGGAATCGAATTTGTGGACGGAAGAAAACAGCGGCTCTCCGGAAATTTTGTCCACGTAGATGCCCGCCGCCTTGTTGTCGTGATACGCGTTTTGGAAAGGGGGCTCCGTGCCTTCCTCGGCAATGATGTGATACGACGTTTCATCCAACGCTTGGCGGCGGCGCGTGCGTTCTTCATCGGAAAGAGCGTAGGGGCTTTTGGCCTGCGCGGCATCGGAAAGTTCCAGGCCTGCCGTCTTGGCCCAGTTGTCTTCCAGGAAACGCGCCCGCCCCGAACCTTCTTTGTAACTTTGGTAGTAGTCGGCGCTCTTTTTGTAGAAGTCTTGGTGGTACTCCTCGGCGGGGAAGAACGTGGTGAAGGGGAGAATGAGCGTGGCCACGGGCTTCGTGAATTTGCCGCTGTCGTCGAGTGCTTTCTTGGAAGCTTCGGCGGCGGCTTTTTGGGCGTCATTGCGGTAGTAAATGGCCGTGGTGTAGTGGTGTCCGCGATCGGCGAACTGCCCGCCGTCATCGGTCGGGTCTATTTGCCGCCAGAACATTTCCACCAGTTCCGCATAGCTTACCTTGGTCGGGTCGTACGTCACCTGCACCGCCTCGCGGTGTTCCGTGAGCCCGCGGCCCACTTGGCTGTACGTGGCTGTTTCCGCCGTGCCGCCGGCGTAGCCGACCACGGCATCAATCACGCCCGCATGCTCTTGGTACGAAGGCTCCATACACCAGAAGCAACTCCCCGCGAACGTGGCTACGGCCACGGCATCGCGTTCGGGTTGGGGTGCCGACGGCGCCGCCGGAATTTCGGGAATGGCCGGCACATCGGCGTTGGTGGTCGGTAAGGCGGCTTTGGGAGAGGGGTCCATGGTTGGTATGGGGGTAGTGTTTGAAGAGAGGGAGACGAACGCAAAGAGCAGAGCGCAGAGACAGGCGCCGAAGGCAAGCGACAGAAGCAAGGCGCGATGTTTCATGGACGTGGTTACGAAGAGGAGTTTCCAGTATACGCCGTTTCGTTTCAAAGACTGCGGGAATTTCGTCGCACTCCGGACGGAAATTTGGTACGGTTCATGAAATACGCTTTATCCGCCCTCCTCGTCACCGCCCATGATGACGCCAGCCAGAGGTTCGACCATCGTACCGCCGAAAATGGATATGTCGGTGGTGCGACGCAATTTCAACAGATGGAATGACGCGCTCAGCACGCACAACCCGGCGGCCATAGCGGCGCTGTATGCTCATGACGCCACGTTCTTCCCCACGCTTTCGCGGGAATTCGTGAAAACGCAGCTGGGTGCCGAAGAGTACTTTCGCATGTTGGCCAAACGCGAACCGTGCGCGGTGATGTCGCAAGAAGAGGTGCATGTGTGCGCGGCCGATTGCTATCTGCATTCCGGCATCTACACGTTCACGTTCGGTCAGGAAGGAAGCGGCGAGCCGGTCGTGGCGCGTTTCACGTTCGCTTGGCGTCGAAACGAGGCGGGCGAGTGGCAAATCATCCATCACCACTCCTCACGCGCACCCGAAGCGGTGTAGTTACGCACCCGCGGCTTCCAATGCCGCAATGTCCAACTTCTTCATGCCGAGCATGGCCTG
>CAZWVP010000125.1:0-3466 GCA_964636635.1 uncultured Candidatus Peribacteria bacterium | reverse complement strand
GCAACCAAGCTCCTCAAGGCCAAACCGGCCCCGCCGCGCTCGCCGTCATGGGTGCGGGAGCAGCAGCCGGCTTCGCTTGGATGAGGCGGAGGAGATTCTTACGATGATTCCATGCCACGCTTAACCCAGATTCATCGGCTCGGGTACGCAGGTTTGACCCTGACGGGCGTGTTGCTGGGTGCCATGACGGCGACGTTTCTCACCGCGAAGGCGGAATCATTGCAAGCGCAAGATCTCAGCACGGCAGAGCAAGCATATGTGGAAGAAGTACGTGCAGCGGCGAAACTGGAAACGCAGTATTTGTGTGGCAACCCGAACATTCCTTATCAGCTGAGTCTGTACTTTCTGTCGAATACCGGTTTGCCGCCTTTGCAGGCGGTGCTGTGCAGTTGTGACAGGGTTACCGTGAAAAACGAAGAACTGCTCTACACGCCTGCGGAGATTCGTACGGGCATACCGGGGCCGTGTTTGGCGAAGGTCATGCAGAAAGTCTTCGATCAAGCCAAAGCAGAACTGGAAAATATTTTCAACAATTACGAAGACACGTTGGCTTTGGTCGATGCGGTGGGGGATTACCTGAACGAGGACAATTCGTCATTGACGTTGCCCCAGATCATCGAGACCTTCTCGCTGCCCGCCTACGGCAAAGTAT
Organism: uncultured Candidatus Peribacteria bacterium; assembly: GCA_964636635.1. Classification (GTDB taxonomy): domain Bacteria; phylum Patescibacteriota; class Gracilibacteria; order Peribacterales; family Peribacteraceae; genus CAZWVP01. The sequence goes on along the minus strand of CAZWVP010000125.1, from coordinate 2,814 downwards.
TGGAGTACCAGAAGCGCGTGCAACTTTCGCAATTGAGCAAAACGTGGGTGGATACGACGTTCTGCTCCAAAAATTCTTCCGAGAAAGAATTCGGCGAGTGCCAGGTCGAGAACTGCGAAGACTGCGTGTACACGGGAGAAGAAATTGTCAAAAAAGGCACGGTACCGACCCAGCGCGTGTTCTGCTGTGCGCAGAATTCCTGCGGCGAAGCCGGCGATCGCATGACGGAAAGCGATTGTGCCGCCAAAGGGGGCGTTTTCGAGAAAGACGGCGCCAAATTCACGGAGTACAGTTCGTGTTTGCAGGCGTGCGAGGTGACCTCCTCCTCGTCTTCTTCGGTTGAAGCCGTTTCCAGCTCTTCCGCACGCACGGGGGTAAGCGGCGGCGGCATGGGCGGAGATGACGGCGACATCGGCGGGAGTTCGGGGGAGGGTTCTTCTTCGCAGGATGTTGTCTCTTCTTCCAGCAAGTCATCCGCGTCTTCGAAGCGCGAGTTTTTCGGTTATTGCTGCAGACGTTCGGCGGCAGACAACGGCTGCCACTACGGTCCGCCTTCGGAGTGCGGCGGGTTCGACTTTTATCTCGATGACGATACCGAAACCCCGTACGACGCTTGCGAAGCCGAATGTGCCCTGCCTCCGCAGTCGTCGTCCAGCGTGAATTACGAACCCGCTTACTGTTGCAACCCCGGAAGCGCGGCGCTGTGTTCGGTGGGGGACCCGGCAAAGTGCCCGGAAGGCAGCCGTTTCGCCATGAGCCCCGATGACCCGGCGTTCGCCTTGGAGTTGTGCGTGTATTTCTGCGGGTACAAAGTCGGCTCTTCTTCCTCGCACGCCAGCAGCGTGCCGGTGTCGTCTTCCTCCGCCGAATCATCCGCGTCTTCGGAAGAAGTGGTGGACGTAGACAATGCCGCCGGCGCATGGAAGCTGACCGATGACCGCGTTTCGTACGAGTTGCCGTTTACCGTGACGGTGGATTTTTCCAAAGCCGCTGCGAACACGGTGTATCCGCTGCGTTATGAATTGGAAGCGCCCGAGCAATACGAATTTTCCGCCGCTCGCGTGGAAGAACAAGGCTGCGATTTGCTTTCGCCGACGAGCATTTCCTGCCCGCAGTTGACTTCGGATAAACCGGAACAAACGTACACATTCACCGTCACCGTACCGTCTTCGGTCAGCGCTTCGTGCAGCCAGGAAACCAAGCTGACGACGGCGAGCGTACAAGCGCAAGGCGCAAGCTCGCAAGACGAGCCGTTGGCGAAAGCGTCGGCCGACTTTCCGTGTCCGCCCAAAGACTGGCGCTCCCTCGGCGCCTTGGGCGTGGGCAATGCCATCGAACTGAAAAACTGCTGCGATTCCCAGAGCATGTGCAACGTGGAAACGGGCACCTTGAGCACCGATGTGGAAGCGGACGTTTGCGCGCATCGCACCTATGAGTCGAACCAGCCGAATCTGTGCGATGCCTGCTTGAAGCAGACCAGTTGCTGCGCCATGGTCGGCTCGCAGGTGGAGAAGTGTTCCACGGTCGACTCTTCACAATGCGTGCCCGGCAGCGAAATAGCCACGAACAGCTGCACTGCGGAACGCAGTTGCTGCCCCGGCGTGCCCAACCCCGAATACCCGACGGATGCCGACAAAAACTTGCCGCAGGAAGTGGCGTTCGACGAGCGAACGGGGGAGTTGCGCTGCTGCCCTTCGCCGTACGTGCAGAAACAAGACGACGGCGCCGTGCTTTGCTGTGACACGTCCGATTCCGTCTCCGCGTCCGATGGCAGGTGCAAGCGGGAAGAGGAGTACCACATAGACGTGGAATTTTTGGACCCCGCGACCAACGAAATCGTGAGCATGGACCCGCAAGACACGGATGAAAACGCGGAAACACCGCGTTTGAAAAACAAAGAAGGCCCCGTGCGCGCGGAAATTTCGCTGGCCAACGTCATTCGCGGCAAGTACGTTTCCGAAAAAGAAGTGGAGGTGGAACTGGTGTTGGAAGGCGTGGCGAACGTGGTGGAGTTGCCGGAAGGTTTCCGAATAGTCGGCGAAGATGAGCCGCCGTTGGCGGGGGATTTGATGTGGGATGGAGGCGATGCGAACGGCGGTATGGCGATAGCTTCGGGGCCGTTGGCACAGTTGCTTGATGGGCCTCCGGCAGATCTTGCCAGCCGCTTGGGTGCTTTGAGTGACAATGTATTGAATGCTCTGGTGGATGGGAAAGTCATCACTCCGAGCACGCGAGCCATGTTGAAACAAGTCAAAAACATGCCGAATCTGACTTTATCGCAGCAGAGGGAAGTGGGTAAGGTGCTCGATACGATCGACAGCGCCATCACCGCTCCGAATTTCAGCTTACCTGTTCCGTCGACCGTCCAGCCGGCGACGCCTCCGTCTGCCCCGACGGATTTCCGTTTGGCTACGCTTACAGATGACGTGCTGGATCAGCTGGTCCGCGACAGGGTGATGACGCAGGAATCGGCGGACTTGCTGAGAAAAGCGAAAAACGGAGCTGAGCTGAGTGATTTGCAACAGTACCAAGTGAACAGCCTGCTCAATAAAGTGGACAACGCGTTGACTCCGCCCCCCGGCACGCCGCCACCGCTGCCACCCACACCCACTCCACCGACTCCGTCCAACGACGCCCGTCTTGGCAACCTGACCGACGACGTGCTGGATCAGCTGGTCCGCGACAGAGTGATGACGCAAGAATCGGCGGACTTGCTGAGAAAGGCCAAAGCGGGCGAGCAACTTTCAGACTACCAACGGTACCAAGTGAACAGCCTTCTCAATAAAGTGGACAACGCTTTGACTCCGCCCCCCG
>CAZWVP010000124.1:0-3680 GCA_964636635.1 uncultured Candidatus Peribacteria bacterium | reverse complement strand
CGTGCATTTCCTGCGCTTCTTCGGGGCTGGCGGTCACGCCCGTGCCTATGGCCCAGACGGGCTCGTAGGCAATGGTCACGTCGGAATCGAGTGGCAGCGCGTGCAGCTGTTTCTTCACTACGGCTTTGGCGTGGCCGGCTTTACGCTCTTCCAATGTTTCACCGATGCAAATGACAGGGTGAAGTCCCGCCTCCAAAGCCGCTACGGCTTGCGCCGCCACCAAGGCATCGGTCTCGCCGTGGTGTTGCCGTCTCTCGCTGTGGCCGCAGAGTACGGCGTGGCAACCGGCCGTTTTGAGCATGTGCATGGAAACATCGCCCGTAAACGCACCGCTTGGTTCGGTGCGTCCGTACTGCCCGCCCGCAATCAGCTTGGCTTCCGTGCAGGCACGCACATCCAAAAACGACGCAAACACCCACGCATCCACGGCCGCGGTGCCGCGGTACGGCGAATCGGCGGCAAACGCTCCGTTCGGAGCGGCGTTCATTTTCCAGTTGGCGGCAATGAGAGGTCGGCGCATACGGTAGGATTAGGGAATAGGATTACGATTACGAATGACAGGCTCTATCGCCATACTTCATACTGTATACCTAATACCGAACAGACCGCACACCCCTAATCCTCGCGCGGGCGAATGGCGCCCGTCAGGCCGTCGTAATCACGGCGGTCGTCATCATGGAGAGTGGGCAAGCCTTGCTCTATGCGCCGACGCATAATTTCTATTTTTTCTTGGGAGCCGGCCGGAGCGTCGGTAGGGATGAACGTTTCATCAACCGCTTCCGGTTCGTAGCCGTCGGCTGTGCCGAATTTGCGCAGAGTCTCGAAAATGTTTCTGCCTTTTTGACCGTTTGGCACCGTGGGTGTTTTACCATGAAGCCGAGCTTCAGGCGGAATGTGCAATGCCGGTTCGGCGAATCGTGGCGCCGGAGGTGGCATGGGCAAACCTGCAGGCTGCGGTTTTGGCGCAGGCTGACGTGCGATTCGTCCGTCGTGCGCGCGGGCGTTGATTTTCTGAATGATAAATGCCTTGGCTTCTTCCCAACTCACGGAGTTGCCCTGTTGCGCTTGGGCATCCTGATATTGTCTGGCTTGTGCCAATACGAACGCTTCGTTGTCTTTTGCCAAATTGAACGGCAAGGAGGTGTTTCTGCCGTCCGTGGTGAGAATCACCGTTTTTTTCAAGCGCGGATCCACTGGTTCGACGGCAAGTGGTGGCGGGGGAGTGTACGGTTTGGGTAAAGGCTTTGTTGCGCCATTGTTTGCGGGACGAGCGGGGGGTGTGCGTGGTGCGGCGATGGTGCGTGCCAACGGCGGAGTCGGCTCCGACTTCGTTACGGGTCTTGGCTCGGCTTTCGGCGCTTGCGGGTGCAGCAGCGCATGTATTTGCGCTTGCCTGGCCGTGTTCACACTCACGATACGCGAGAGAAACGGTCGCAAATCTTCGCCTGCACGCAGCTTGCCCGCTTCTTTTTGCACCAAACCGCACTCCACCGCCGTGCGCAAAACCGGCGTCATGGAAACCGCCGGCAGGCCGCGCTTCGTGACGGCTATGTCGAGCAACTGCAAATACATGCTGCGGTTTCCTAAAATGCGGCACGCCACCATCAAATCCGAGGCTCGCTCGTCCATGCCTTGCTCGTCTTCGGCCATCTTTTCCGTCAACACCGCCTGCCCCGCGTACGTCGAAGCCGCCGTTTGGTCCTGCAGTTCTCGGGCGTACCTGTCCAACGTGGCGGGGTCCAGCAGCAGTTCGTCTTTCGTGCCGCGAATACCCATGCCCGTTTGCGCCAAAGCGGCGAGCCGGTCCACTTTCAGCAGCTCCTTCGACACCATGTCTTGCATGCCGCCCTCGCAGAGCAATTCCTTCAATTCCGAAGCGCGCAGCGCGCCTTCTTGCTTCAAAAATACCGCCAGCGAGGCGTCGCGTACCGCCAGTTCTTCACGGTTTTTCACGGGGAATACCCGCTGCGCCAGGTCGGCGTGGCGAGTGTCTCGGGCGAGGCTGCGTTTGGGGGTGTCGATCATAGAGAAGGAAGCGATTGTCTCCGACTTCGCGCTTTCGAGCAATGTCTTTCCTAACCCTCGTTCCACTGGCTCACGGACTGCCGTTCAGGTACATTCAAACCATGTCATCCCTCTCCACACTCTTCCAAAACGCCACGCTTTCTCCGCTCGACGGTCGCTACCGCGGGCAGTTGGAGTTGCTCCTGCCGTACTTCAGCGAAGAGGCGCTCATGCGGGCGCGCGTGGAAGTGGAATTGCTGTACTTTCTGGCGCTCGGCGCGGAGAAGGGCATTGCCGATTTGCCGCCCATGAACCAAAAGCAGCGCGCGGAGGTACTGGCCATACTGCAGAATTTTTCCGCCAAAGACTACGAGCGCATCAAGACGCTGGAAAAAACCACGCGTCATGACGTGAAGGCCGTGGAGTACTTCATCAAAGAAAAAATAGACGCCTTGCCCGGCCTCAAAGCTCACCGTGAATTCGTGCATTTCTGCCTCACGAGCGAAGACGTGAACAACCTGAGCTACGGCTTGCTTCTGCAAACCGCCTTGAAAGAAGTGCTCGTGCCGGAGCTGAAAGACCTCCACCGCGCCGTGGCTTCGCTTGGCAAGCGCTGGATGAAGGTGCGACTCCTCAGCCTCACGCACGGCCAGCCCGCCACACCCACGCTTATGGGCAAAGAAATGCTGGTGTTCGCGGACCGCTTGGAACGCCAAATCGCCCAGCTGAAAATGTTCAAAATGCAGGGCAAGTTCGGCGGTGCCGTGGGCAACTACAGCGCGCACCGGGCGGCGTACCCCAAGGTGCAGTGGGAGCGTTTCGGTCACGCGTTCGTGCGTAGTCTGGGTCTTTCGCCGCTCAAGAACACCACGCAAATCAACCCGCATGACGACCTCGCCGAACTGAGCCATCTTTTCAGTCGCATCAACGTCATCGGCGTCGATTTCGCGCGCGACATGTGGCAGTACGTTTCGCGCGGCGTGCTGAAGCAGAAGGTGGTGGCCACGGAGGTGGGTTCTTCCGCCATGCCGCACAAAGTGAACCCCATCGACTTCGAAAACGCGGAAGGGAATTTGGGCTTGAGCACGGCCATCTTCAGCCACTTCGCGGAAAAGCTTCCCATCAGTCGTTTGCAGCGAGACCTCTCCGATTCCACGGTACAGCGCAACTTGGGCGTGGCCTTCGGGCATCACTTCTTGGCGCTCTACTCGCTGGAAAAAGGCTTGAGCAAAGTGGAAATAGACCGCTTCACCACCAAGCGCGAGCTTATGGCTCACCCGGAAGTTCTGGCCGAAGCCATTCAAGTCATTTTGCGGCGCAAGGGGACGAAGGGCGCCTACGAACGTCTGAAAGCGCTCACGCGCGGGCACAGCACCACGGTGGAAGACTTAACGGCGCTCATGTTGGAAGAGCAGTTCACCAACGCGGAAATCGCCATGGTCCTTGGATTGTTGGAGTAAGACATTTTGTCGACACTTTTGTCCTGCAACTTCCATCCACCTTTTCCGGCGAAAAGGTGGAGCCAAACGCCGGCGCGCCAATTGCTCGCACCGCCCGGCCCTGGGTCTCCTCGCCGGAGCCTATAGGCATTCGGCCCCGTCTCGTCGACGGCCATGACGATCAGGGCCTTCCCCTTCACCCCCCGTGGCGCGCCACCTCCCACGAGGAGCGTGTGG
>CAZWVP010000123.1:0-3698 GCA_964636635.1 uncultured Candidatus Peribacteria bacterium | reverse complement strand
CCGCTGCTGCCAAACATTGCCGAACGTTGGTTGGCGGAATGCCGAAAAAAATTCCCTCAGGAAAAGCCCGCGCCTGCAAAGACCGAAGCGGAGAAAGAAGACCGGAATCCGGGAATGAACGTACCGCCTGAGTTCGTGGAAAAGAGCCAAGAAATTGGCCGCCACTACCTGGCTTCCGCCAAAACATACGCGACAGAAATGCAGGCGTATTACGCAAAAGACGCCCCCGAAATAGCCAGGAGATTTACCGAAGCACTGCAACAAATAGATGAAGCTGTCATAGACATCGGATACGTACATTATTCCGGAGCAGAAGCCGAAATCCTTAGCCCGGAAACAAAGTCGGTCAACCGACTGCGCATTACCAATAAAAATTCTCCGCACATGTTTATGCATGCGACGGATGCAAAAAAGAGAAAGGCCATTCACTTACCCTGTGAACAAATAGAACCGTATTGGGCGGCCACAGCCATTTTGGCCAATCTCATGCCGGAGAAAGCTATCGCAATGTTACACAATGCAAATCAGGCTCTGAATTTCGGTAAACCCTTTAAGGATGCCACATTGCTTTTTGCCAAATTCATAGAAAAAAAATATGATCAAGCAGCTGCGTTGCATGCCACCATCCGCACCCCCACACACGACTTCAACCGAAAGCTTTTTGGCTGCCAAGACGATGAGACGTTGTTACGCACACTCGAAGAATATCCCTTGGGAGAGAGACCACCCGTTTCGGAGGAAGAAGCGTTTTTGCGCTTGAGATTCTTGAGCGGGACTCAGGATATCGGTTCGAATTTTGCCAATTCTGATCAAGGTTTTTCCGAATGGTCGAATCATTTGCCTGCAATACGCGACATCGCCAAGAAATGGTATGCACTCTGCAAGGAAGAAGACTGGCCGAAGGAATACCTGAGCGCAGAGGAAACGTTCGCATTTACCACTGAGCTTTGGCCGCAGATAGCCAAAGCGCTGGAGGGCTACGAGGTTCCCAAGAACCCGAAAGACTTCAACGCTCGTTGGGAGCCGCGCGGCATTCTGTTTGAACTGAAGCACGCCATGCTCGATGCCGGACTGTGGCATGCAGGAGACAAAAACAAAATGGTCAGTATGGACACGTACTTGAAAGGCGTACCTGCGTACGTGATGGTGTTGCATCCCGAAACGCCGCCGCCGAAAGTGAGCGACGGGAACCATGTGTGCTCCACGGTGTTGGAGCGAGCCAATGCACAGCAACCGGAGAGTGTGCACGTGACCATGGATGCATTGCCGCGGCAGTCGGAAAAGCCCGTGACGCAAACGTGGCAGAATATTTCGTACGTGGGAGCGCTGGTGGATATGAAACAAACGTGCGAAGAAGCCGAAGCACGAACGGTGCACATGCCCATAAACGACAAAGAAACACACCGCAAAGCCGAATGGTGGATGCTGCGCAAAACGTTCGCGCAAATGCTGGCGGCGAATCAGTTGAGTGAGAATGTGTTCGAAAACAATCTTTTGTCATACTTGAAACATACGCATGATCTATACAAAACAAGTGGCACTACCTCCGTTGAACAAACCGCAAATTGCTTAACGAACGCACCTGAAATTTTTTGGAACATGATGTCAGAATTGCAAGAAAAACTTGATATTCAAGAAGTATGTTCCGAAGCAGAATTGCACGAACGCATCATGTTTCAAGTACGTGCGATATGCGCACGAAGTGCTTACACCCTGGATGCCGATAAAATGGATGCAGGGAAGGCTGTTGATACGATAGTGGCGCTGCACGAAACACTTGCTAGGAAGCACAATATGACCCTGGTGCAGGCGGTGGATAAAGTGGTGGCTGCGGCCAAGAAGGAAATTGCTTCTCGAAAGTCTCAAGATCCAAACTCCAAGATCCAAACCGTCCCAACTTCACCTCCGTCACCTCCCTCCACCCCACCGTCTACTCCTTCGGCACCAACTCAAAAACCGACACCGCCGAAGTCCGAACTGGAACGTGCCCTGGAAGGAAGCGACAAACTGGGCGCACCGACGCTGGCCAAGCAAATGCTCTTCGGAGCCATCATTTACGCCAAGCGATTGGAGAGGCCGGAAGCCGCCGTGGATGCCAACGCTATTTGGGAAAACGTGAAGCAGGCCACCGGAAAAGAAACGCGCACGGACTTGGGTTCGTTTGCGCTGCGCTGCACGGAACTGTGCCGCGAATTGGAAACGGAGTTCACCGACAATCCGCCGACGCCGAGTGAAAACTGGCAAGCGGACGTGCGCAACGCGACGCGCAAGATCGTCAACGCGTTCATGAACGACAAAACGTTGCGCAAGTGGAACGTGCCGCCGACCGATCGCAGCGCCGCCTTCTCCTTGCTCTGTGCAAACATCATGCGACTGAGCGAAACGTTGCAGGCGCGGTTGGTGCCGAGACAATCGGGCATAAACCAAGTCCAGCAAGCGGTGTGTTACACCCTCATGCGCGACATCTGCCGCCAACACGCGGCATTGGCACCGGCACTGGCGCGTGTGGCACAGCAAACACGCAAACATTTCCACAACCCGCCCGCACATTGGGGAGACATTCGTTGGAACGAAACACAATTTTCCGCAGAGCGCTTCCGCGGAATACAAAGCTTGTACGGGACGGCCGTAGGCGATGCGTGCAGCAGCTTCCCGGTAGACCCGACGCGCGAAACGGAACAACTGCAAACGGCGCGAAATGTGCTGCGCATTGCCACGCCGGGCACCGCGAGTGCCGGTTCCAATCGCTTGTATAAAGAGTGCTTGCGCATGCACACCTTGTATACCGTCCGCAACAAGTACGGCAGCCTGAGCATCCGAAGCTGCGCCGCAATCGTGCGGCAAAATCATTTGGAACATGTCGATGAACGGAACGTTCAATTGCTCGTGGATTGTGCCTTCTGGCCGGACATAGACGCGCTGTCACAAGCCCACGAAGTCTTGCCGCGCATCCCGGAACCCATGCGCCCCACTCAAGAAGAAAAGGACATTCGCCAAGACATCACAAACCGCGTGCCACAACTGCACCAGCGCATGATGGACATCATTCGACTGCAATGCCCCATGCTGCTCGCGCATCCGGAACTCCTGGACCTTCTCCATATTACGGAAGCAAGCGGCGGCATCAGCATTGACTGCCCGGCTCACCGTGCCGATGCGTTGGCACATATACTTGGCCAACCCGGCAACCCGCACCCCTACGTCAACCCATCCACACCGGAAGAACCGAATTCTCAGTGCACATTCACTCTGCCCGACATCGGCAACAAAATGCGCGCGCTCGGCTGGGAAGTACGCGACCCGCTACCAAAGGAAAAGCTGCCGAAGGCAGATGACGATGACTCTGCCCCAGGCACTCCGAAGGAACACAACGAAGGTCCTCCTCAGGTTACCGGTTTGGAACCGGCAATTTCCGACCGCTTACACTTGTTCCTCGGCATGTTGCTCAAACACGGCCAACAAGTGTGGGCTCACCCCGAACACCAAGTACGACCAAGCGAAGGCCAGTGCTTCCCGGAAATCAGCGTGCTGGAAGGCAGTCGCATTCTCATCGTCTGCCCCACCATCGGCACCTCATTTATTCTCACGAGCGGTGGCGGACACCTCTACGGCATCCCCGGCGTCATTACTCCGGAACAGGCCATGCGTCTGTCTCCCATGGAACTGCGCCGCTACTACACGACTTTGACCAAAGAAGA
>CAZWVP010000122.1:896-3792 GCA_964636635.1 uncultured Candidatus Peribacteria bacterium | reverse complement strand
GCCCAAATGGCAGCACTGGCAGGAGGAAAGTTCCAACCTTCGCCGAGTTTGTTTACCGTAATGATCATATCTATTTCTCCATCCACCAAACGCTTTTCCGCAGCCTTCAGCACATCGTCCGCTTCTTTGCCTTTGGCTTCACGACTGGTGACAATTTCGCTGCGTATGCCCAAAGCTTCGGCCTGCTCTTTGAACTTGTCGCACTCCGCAATGTTCACGCAGAAGGCCACGCCACGCAGAGGATATTCCTCTTTCGTTTTGTGCTTGTTGTAGGCGGCCAACGCAATGGAATATTCGCCGAGCAATTTTTTGTACGCGCCGGATTTTTTCAAAATGCGTATTTCATCTTCGGCCGAGATGTACTTTTCCACATCTTCGGGAGTCACCGTTCCATCCACGTGCACTATGCGGTAGGGCACCACGATACCCGCTTTCACCAGCTCGCCCATTTTCTCTTCGGCAATCAAGTGCTTGAACGTGTCTTGCAGGTGTTTGCCGGCCAGCGCTGGCGTGGCCGTAAAGCCTATTTTAAATGCTTTCTTCGGCGTGAAGTTCTCTAAATCATCGAAGAATTCCTCTTCGGATTCCTGCTCTTCCACGGTCATCTCGTCATCGAACTCGCCGCACTCCTTGTCGTCGTATTCGCCATCAAGCGCTTCCAAACTTTCTTGCGTGGCCTTGCCGAGCGAACGATGCGCCTCATCGCAAATCACCAAACTACAATTCGCCATTTGCGCACGATACGCAGGGTCTCGCTTCATTTTTGCCATGTGGCTCTGGTACGTGGCCACCGTGTACTTTTTGCCCAATTCGCTCGTGCCTTTTCCAACCAGACCGATTTGCTCGGCGGGTATGCCCACCACGTCCGTCATTTCTTCTTTGGTTTGCGCCAGCAAGTTCGTGCGCGGCACCAAAATAAGCGTCTGCACATCTATGAGCCTGGCAATAATGCTGAAGAGCACGGTCTTGCCCGCTCCGGTGGGCTGCTTGAAGTAACCCACGCTGTCGCCGCGGCCCTCGGCTTGGAAAAATTCGATGAGCGCCTGAATGCCGCGCAGCTGATTGATGCGAAGTTTCAAACCCTTCTTCTTCTCAAACACCTTCATGTTCAGGCGCATGTTGCGCACAAACATCAAGCAGGCACGCAAGCGGTCTATACGCTCCACGACCTTCGCATTCTCTTCTGGGTTTTCCAAAAGTACCTGCGCATTCTTCCGCGTTTTCGCAGTCACACTCTTCATCCGCTGCGCGCGTTCTTGCTCCAGCGTGGAGAGTGTTTCGGAAAGGTAGCCCTCCGCATCTTGCAGAGCATTGCCGAAGTTTTGGACTGTAGACTTATTCAACAAATGTATTTTAATACTAATATCTACACTTCGGAACTATTTTCGGCAGTTTCTGACTTCAACAAGACCTCATCCCTCGCAAAAACGCCGCTCTGTGCGTACCGGCGAACGTGGGCAAAAGCGAGAGCAATCGGTACGCCACTTTTTTGAAACCTTTGGGGGTAAGACGCAATGCCGGGTTCAGCTTTTCCATGACCACCGCGCTTCGCCCGAGTGTTTCCAAACGCTTGAGTGAATCGTCCGTTTCCAAATGATGATGATGCAGCGCCTTCGCCCACGGTTCGTAGAGCAAACCCACGCCCGCCTCCCGCAAGCGCAGTCCCCACTCCACGTCTTCCCAACCATACAAACTCACGTCTTCGCGAAAGGGAAAACGCCTCGCCACGTCTGTCGCCACGCTGATGTGACCGGTGTACGTGAACCAGTGCTGCATGCGCGGCGGCACCAAACGACCGCCGTAGCGCGCGAGTTTCGGGTAGCCGAACTGCCAACCGCTCCTTTCCAAGAAACGCATGACCGGCGTAATGCCGCAGTCGGGGTCCCACGTAATGAAACCCAGAACGGCGGGAGAGGCGAGGGCCGAGGCTTCGGCATGAGATGCGCGCAATTTGCGAACGCCTTCGTGCGTACCGATGTGCAACGCGCACGCCTCGGGCTCCAGAAACATATCGTCTCCGATGAAGAGAACGATGTCGCCCGTGGCCAGCCGCACGCCGTGATTGCGCGCCACACCCTGATGCGCCTTGGGAATTTCTTCGTACCGCAACGAGAACTCCCAACGTGCCTGCTCGCACACCGCTCTTGCCTGCGTGTCTTCGCCGTCACTCACCACGATCACCTCCAACTCGCGCACCGTGCTTTGCGCGGCGATGTGTTCCAATGTTCGCCGGAGAATGTCACTTCGCCGATGCGTGGGTATGACCACCGAAAGCATGCGGCCAGTGTAACGGAATATTCTCACACTTTTTTTTGACAAAGTTACTTCTGTTGAATATTTTTACAACATGAATGATTCTCCTCTTGAATTAGAGCCCAGTACCACCGTTGAAACGGACGAACATGCCGAGATAACCAAGGGTGATTGGTTCTGGGTACATATGAACTTGAAAAAGGAAACTATGAGCACCGCCAAGAGTCTGCATGTGAAACTGGAAGAACATCCGGTGAACGATGACTTGGTGCTCTTTCGCATTGCCGGTGCCACCGGTGCCACGCAAAAACAACTGAAGGCATGGGTGAGCAAAGTGATGAAAAGTGACTTCGAAACGCGCCAAGCGGAAAAACCCACGGAACCGCAACGTCACGAAATTTTGCCGTTCCCCGACGGGGAAAAACCGACGGTGGCAGCGGAGAAAAGGCGCAGGCAACACCTTGCCTAAGGCGGCAAAAACGTCTCTACTGGAGGCGTGAACACCACGCTGTTTCTGAATGTGGCAAGCAATGCGGGCTTGTTGGCCGTAGTTGATGAAACCGCCGTTTTAACACGCACGGAAGTGGACCACCGCATCGGTGATGCCGAACTGCTGCCGCTCATCGAACGCACGCTGGCTGAA
>CAZWVP010000122.1:0-853 GCA_964636635.1 uncultured Candidatus Peribacteria bacterium | reverse complement strand
CGGCAAGAACCACCCTTCGCCAGGCTCAGGGTGACAAATCTCAAGAACCAAGTTCCAAGAACCAAAACGTCACAAGCAACAACCTTGCGATCTTGGATTTTGGATCTTGGAATTTCCTTTGGTTGCATTCCACCAAAAAAACCCAGGTGTTCGTGCGCGGGTTCGGTGCGTTTGCAAAAACATGGATGGAGCCGACGTTGATACACATCGACGAGCTGCTGCCTCAACTTCCCGCCGGCACGCAATGGACGGGAGAGTTGATACCCGAGCATCAAAGCATTATGGAAAAAGCTGGATTGCTACCCGCTACCAGCTACCCGCTACCAGCCGTCCTCCCCACCCTCCTCAACCAACAAACATATCAAATGCAAACACTGGAACCTTGGTACGGCCGCGGCTGGTGACTACAGAGACAAATCTCCTTTGATGTCCGCGGTTTGGTTGAGCATGTGCACGGGGAACGGCGTCACGTCGTAACGCTCCACAAACTCCACTCGCTCGACGAAGGTGTTTTCCGGAGGTTCGTAGGAAACTGATCCGGCGGCGAAAGCCTTCGCAAACAATCCGACGTAGGCGTTGGTCATGTCGGCGGCGGACTCTTCAATGAGACGCTTTTCCACGGCCGTGCCGTTCAAACCCAAAATCGTCACCGTTCGCAGTGCGGAAACATCTCGTTCATGTTGTTCCGAAGAGCTGATTTCCATATTTATATTAATACTACATTTTACAAGATAGTCAAAAATTACCTGCGCCATTTTTTCCGTATTTTTTTTCTTCAGGTATTCTTTCGAACGATGCTTTCACTGATAGGAAAATTCCTCCGCGACCCCAACGAAACCGAACTGAAAAAACT
>CAZWVP010000121.1:0-3793 GCA_964636635.1 uncultured Candidatus Peribacteria bacterium | reverse complement strand
GAATCGAACCCCTGACCTCGTCATTGCGAACGACGCGCTCTACCAACTGAGCTACAGCCCCATGCTTTAACAATACAGCACGGAAAAAACCGTGCCAAGCCACACCGGAACGACGCCAGATAACTACTTCAACAACTCCTCCGCTTCATCGGCAGGCAGAAGTTTGGCAATGCCTTCGGCCCATTCGTCTATTTTGCGGTCGGCGTTCGCCATCTTCTCATCCAACTGCTTCTCCAAGTCATCCGGAGCGGAGGCAGGGTCCTTTGCGGCGGAAAGAAGTTGGTCTACGGCCGTGCGGAAGGTCTGCACGCCCTGAATGAGCACGCGGTGCGAAGCGCGAATCTCGGCGTCTTCCACCTGAATGGCTTGCAGGTTGTCTATGGTGCTCTGGAGCGTGCCCAAAAGGGAACCAATGGCTACTTGGTCTATGTCGCCTTCCTTGGACATGGCGGCTTCGAAAGTCGTGCCGGCATTCTCCAAAGACGCAGTCAGGGTTTCCACTTTCTCCAAGTAGCTCCTGGCTTCGTCCAGCTGGGCGGTGTTGCCGGAGCAACCTGCGAGCAGCAGCGAACCCAAAACGAGGCTCATCACACCGGTGACGGAAGCGTTTTTCATAAAGAAAGGGGAGAGGGAAACGAGAATTACTTCTCTTGGGCGACCACCACGCTCAGTTTCTGCGTAGCGGAACCCAGTTCCACACCGACGGTGAAGGTACCGACGGCCTTGATGGCATCGTCGATGGAAATGTCTTCCGGCTTCACTTCAATCTTGTGCTGGGCCAAAAGAGCCTCGGCGATGAGGTCTTCGGTGATGGCGGCGTAGAGCTTGCCCGTCTTCGTGGCTTTCTTGGTGATGGTGATTTGCTTGCTGGCCAAAGCGGAAGCCGTGGAGGCCTGCAGCGTCTTCTCCTCTTCGCGCTCAAGGGCGCGGCGGCGAATACGCTCGGCGTAACGCTTGCGCACGGTAGGCGTGGCTACGAGAGCTTTTGCGAGAGGCAAAAGGTGGTTGAGGGCGAAACCGTCACCGACGACGATCAAGTCGTCTTTCTTGCCGATGCCCTGAATGTCCTGGAGGAGGAGAACTTCCATGATACGAATTGGAACAAAAATCTTGCCGAAAAGGCCAAGGCAGTCTATTGATCCCGGCCAAGGGTGTCAAGTTCATTATTCTTTTGGGCCCTTTTTCGCTCTGCAGAGAGGTTTAGAACACAGAACCGAGTATCCAACCAGGGAACGACCACCAGCTCTTGCCGGGCAAAAACGCCCGGCTTTCGCGGAAGTACCAACGACGAATGCTGAGGAAGCGGTCGCTGTGGCGAGACAGGGCCCCGAAGTCCACGCCTGAAAGCTGCGCACGGTGGGCGTAGGTGTAGCGCGGGGAGTAGAGGAATTCGGCCGGAATATCGTCGCGTAACAGGTCTTGCAGCTCACGCAGAGCCGATTGTTGTTCATCTGTATCCGTGGACTTGCGAATGAGCTCCAGCAAGGAATCGGCCTTGAGTGACGTGTATTGCGACAGGTTGTAGGCGTCGCTGCGCAGTTGTTTGACGTCGGTGGTTTGGCGCTGCACGCCTGAACTGTGCCAGTAGGGGAAGCTGTCGAGGGTGTCGAGCAGAGATTGCCCGAAGAGCAGAATGTCGTAGTCGCGCTTGAGAAGCATTTCCTCGAACTCTTGCCTCGTGGGCGGAATGATGACTTGCACGTCCATGCCCAACTGTTCCCACTGCAATTTCAACTGCTCCACCAACACGGCATACTGCGGCGGCGAAGGGCTGGTGAGCAGTCGCAGACGCAGGGGATTGCCCTTCTCGCTCAAGCGAATGGACGGCGCGTCTTCGGGGAGGCGTTTGCGCAACAGTCCGCCATCGAGCTTCAGCGTGGCGGCGGGGTCGGTTTTGTTCTGCAGGAAACCGTCCACGATGGCCGCTTCAGCCGAGGCTTGGGCGTACTGTGTCGGAGTGACCGTGCGCCAAATGTAAGCGGAATCCAACACGTCGCCCTTGGCGTTGCGCAAACTCACTTGGTTCATGCCGGGCAAAAGAGCGCCCGTGCCTTCGGCGGGAAGCATGACCTTCCACGTTCCCGATGCCGTCCCTTGAACGGAAACGCGCAACTGGTTCACCGTGGCACCGGAGTTCACCGCGGGCGTAAGCGAGCCTGTGAGCGTGAGGCTGGCACCCGTACCGAGGAGAATGATGGGTTGCACGCGCAGCGCACCCGTGTCGTTGATTTCGCGAATTTCCAGCAATCTCTGCAGCCGGCGTTTCTCCGGCAAGTGCCACTCGGCTCTAAACAGTGCGCCTTGGGCTTTTTCCAAGTCGTACTGCGTGCGCCAGTCACCGGCGGTTATTTCCATGAGCGGGGTGTCCACCAGCACGTCTTCATGCACCAACTTGAGCAGTTCGTCGCGGTTCGTACCTATCTGCAGCGCCTGGCGTACAAGTACATTTTTGAGAATGGGCGTGTCCAAATTGAAAAACAGCGCTACGTACTGCGGCAACGTGTAGGTTTCTGCCTCGAAACGGCGCGGGACCTGAGGGCTTCCGTCTGCGTTTCTAGGTACCAAACGCACACCCTGTAAATTCCGCAAATCGGAGAGCAGCGTGGAGTAGTCCGGGAACACCCGGAACACGATGCGGTCGAGCTGGTACGACTCCTCCAGCGGCCGTTCGAACCGCTCCAGAGTGACCTCCGTGCTCAGCTCCGTAGGCACGAGGGCTTTGAACTTGTACGGTCCTGCTCCCACGGGGTTGAAACCGAAGTCCAAGGCTTGGTCCAAGCGATCGATAGGCACGCCTTCAAAGGCACTCTTGGGCAAAAGACCCAGCGTAAGGTTGCTGCCGAAGAAACGGTACGGCTTTTCCAGAGTGAAGCGAACGCCTCGGTCCGAAACCTTCTCCAGCGTCACGCCTTGGAAGTTCTGGTGCAACAGAGGGTTTGGAAACAGGGGGTCTTGAATGGCCTGAAACGTGAAGAGCACGTCGTCCACCGTCACGGGGTGAGGCGCTTCGGGTGTGGAGTCATGCCAGAGCAAGCCTTCTTTCAAGGTGAGCGTGTACACCTTGGCATCGTCGCTCACTTCCAATTTCGCCAGGTCTTCCTCTATGGCTTTCGTATCGGGGTTGTACCGCAAAAGCCCGCTGAACACCAAGGTCGTCACATCGCGCGTGACGTCGTTGCTCACCGCGAACCACGGGTTGATGGGCAGAATTTCCCCGACGGACCCCTCTATATACGTGCCGCCGCGCCTCGGCTGAGGAGTGGTGTTTTGCATGTAGAACATGCGAAGCAGCAGCAAAAATCCCAACACCAACAAGGCCACCGTGCCTGCCACAAGCCACTGTCTTACAGACCAGCGCAGCCGTCTGCGGTAGTCAATGGAAAGAAACGACACAGTGAAGAATGAAAGAAGGGGATTACTGTACGAACCACCACACCACACCCAACGAGAAGAAGACCACCGCGAGCCAAACGGTCATCTGGTAAAGCACCTTCTCCGCGCCGCGGCGCTGCACTTGCACGGCACCGGAGGTGCCGAAAGAAGAAAGGCCCGCCACGCGACTCTGCACCAAAATGGCGAAAGTCAGAAGCAAGGCGACGCAGATATGTATGGCGTGAAGAATAGTCATCGAAGAGATTGTAGTTCACCCTGGAGTTCGGCACAATCCGTCCGTTCAGTTTTTTTGGGCGCCTAGCTCAGTTGGTTAGAGCGGCGAGCTTACACCTCGTAGGTCAGGGGTTCGAATCCCTTGGCGCCCACCATTCGACTCGCCGTCGTTACTGCGGTAACGACT
>CAZWVP010000120.1:3009-3804 GCA_964636635.1 uncultured Candidatus Peribacteria bacterium | reverse complement strand
CTCACCCCAGTGCCCTCGACTGCTGTTGCCGGAAAGGGCCACTTTAATGTGCTTGGCGGTCAGGTCGAGATCTCGAATGACGGTGGCTGCGTTCTGCAAGCGTTCGTCTATTTTGCCGAACTTTTCATCGCGATCTTTTTCCAAACTCTTCATGAGTTGCTCCACTTTTTGCAAATCGCCGCGCATGTGCTGCAACGTACCGTCGATGACTTCTTTTTTTCCGGAGAGTTTCGTCTCCGCCAGTCGCAAGATTTGTTCCGTAAGTTGCGAGGTGTCTCCCTGCAGGCGTTTCATCAAGAGATAAGCGAGCAATGCTCCGCTGGCAAATCCAACCAGCAAACCAATGGCAAACAAGAAGGTGAGTTCCATGCCGCGCATGGTAGCACAGGGTGAACGATTGTCTACCTTTTGCCCGAAACTCCGTGCTTTCCTTGCATTCAAACCTTCCATGCATACAATTCACATCCAGCTGACCTCCTTCGCTTCACCGCGAGGAGAGATACTCTCGGTGAAAGGGGTATCGCGCGCAGCGGATTCTATTTCTACCACCCCCAATTTTTTATGGCTATAAAAGGTACGTCCAAGAAAAAACTCATCACCAAACACCGCACGCACGACAAGGACACCGGTTCCCCTCAGGTCCAGGTCGGCATTCTTTCCAAAGAGATTGAAATGCTCACCGAGCACTTGCAGGAACACAAGAAGGACCACTCCGCCCGCCGCGGTCTTTTGGGCAAAGTCGCCCGCCGCCGCACGCTTTTGAACTACCTCCGCATGAACAAGCCGGAGGAGTAC
>CAZWVP010000120.1:0-2999 GCA_964636635.1 uncultured Candidatus Peribacteria bacterium | reverse complement strand
GCGGCGCACAGCAACGCCATCGAGGAGTACCAGAAGGTGCTGGAAGTGAACAAGTTGAAGAAGTAAGACCATCAATCTTGTTTCCGAAAGAGGGCGAAAGCCCTCTTTTTTTGTGTATACTCCGCTCATGCCCCGCATTCCTCGCCCCATCGCCGAACTGTGCGCCCTCGTTTCTTCGCTGCAGTCACCCAAAGAGGCGCATTTGGTGTTGCAAGATTTGCTCACGCCCAAGGAGTTGGAGAGTTTGGCCGAGCGTTGGCAGCTCATCAAACTGCTGGCTGCAGACGTGCCGCAACGCGAAATAGCCGAAAAACTCGGCGTCAGCATCAGCAAAATCACGCGCGGTTCGCACATGTTGCAGTACGGCAGCGGCGGCTTCGCCTTGGTGCTCAAAAAGCTCAAGCAAAAGCGTCGCTAGCGATTGCACACTTTTTGTTTCCATTAAGCGCATTTTTCGCGTATCTTCTGCCGGCTTTTTCGCCCATTTCATGTCTGACACTCTCCGCACCATCGCCATTATCGCTCACGTCGACCACGGCAAAACCACGCTCGTGGACGCCATGTTGAAGCAAGGCGGTGCCTTTGCGGCGCACGAAGAAACGGGCGAACTCATCATGGACAGCAACGACCAAGAACGCGAACGCGGCATCACCATTTACGCCAAGAACGCTTCCATTCGCTACAAGGGGCAGAAAATCAACATCGTGGACACCCCCGGCCACGCCGACTTCGGCAGCGAAGTGGAGCGCGTGCTGCGTATGTGCGACAGCGTGCTTTTGGTGGTGGACGCGCAGGAAGGTCCTATGCCGCAGACGAAGTTCGTGCTGAAGAAGTCGCTCGAAATCGGTCTCAAGCCCATCGTGGTGGTGAACAAAATCGACAAGCCGGCCCAGCGCGCCACCGAAGTGGTGAACGAAGTGTTCGACCTCTTCGCCGCTCTCGGCGCCAACGATGACCAGCTCGATTTCCCCGTGTGCTACGCCATTGCCCGTGAAGGCATGGCGAAAATGAACCTGACCGACGAAAGCAGCGATCTCACGCCGCTCTTCGACCTTATCATGCAGAAAGTGCCGGAGTCGCCGAAGCGGATGGAAGCGCCGTTGCAGTTGCAGCCGGCTTCGCTTGCCTACGACAAGTACGTGGGTCGCATGGCTATCGGCCGCATTACGGGCGGCGTCATTAAAGTGAACCAGTCGGTTTCCATTCTGCGGCCGGATGCCTCGCCGCGAAGCGGGCGCATCAGCAAGATTTACGTCTTCGACGGCGTGAAGCGCACGGAAGTGCAGGAGGCTTCTTCGGGCGAAATCGTTCAGGTGGCCGGTCTGCCGGATATTTCCGTGGGCGAAACCATCGCCGCTTCCGCCGATACGGAAGTGTTGCCGATGATCAAAATCGACCCGCCGACGGTGACCATGGAATTCCAGGTGAACAACTCGCCGTTCGCCGGCAAAGAGGGGACGTTGCTCACCACGCGTCACATTCGCGAACGTTTGGACCGCGAACTGGAAACGAACGTGGGTCTGCAAGTGGAAGACATTCCCGGCACGGACAGCTACAAGGTGTCCGGCCGCGGTGAGCTGCACCTCTCCGTGCTCATCGAAGGCATGCGCCGCGAAGGTTTCGAGCTCCAGCTTTCCCGCCCGGAGGTGATTATGAAGGAGGAGAACGGCAAGACCATGGAGCCGCTTGAACAGGTCATCGTGGACGTGCCCGAAGAGTTTTCCGGCACGGTGATTTCGCTCCTTTCCCAGCGCAAAGGCGAAATGGTGGACATGCGCACGAACCAAGGCCACACCCGCATGGAATTCACGGTGCCCACCCGCGGTTTGCTCGGTTTCCGCGGCGAATTCATCATTGAAACGCGCGGCGAAGGCATTCTCACGCACGCGTTCATCGGGTACATCGAACACAAGGGCGAAATGCCCGGACGCCGTCGCGGCTCCATCATTTCCATGATCGGCGGCGAGGCCGTGGCCTTCGCCCTCTGGAACTTGCAGGAACGCGGCGTGCTCTTCATTCTGCCGCAAACGCAGGTGTATGAAGGCATGATCATCGGCGAAAGCGCCAAGCCCGACGACATGACCGTGAACCCCATCAAGGGCAAGAAACTCACGAACATGCGCGCTTCCGGCAGCGACGAAAACATCATGCTTATTCCCGCACGCGTGCTTTCGTTGGAGCAGGCCTTGGAGTACATCCAAGACGACGAATTGGTGGAAGTGACGCCGAAAAACATCCGCCTGCGCAAGAAGCTGCTCACGGAGAACGAGCGCAAGAAAGCCTAAACGCTTGCTTGCGGCGTACATCGGATTATCATGCCCCCCTTATGAAACCCTCTTTTTCCGTACGTGAAGAAACCGTAGCCCAAGTGCTGGAGCAGCAGTCCGGCAAAACCGTGATCGTCACCGGCAAAGGCGGCGTCGGAAAATCTACCGTTTCCGCCAGCGTGGCCCACGCCTTGGCAGCAAACGGTCAGACGGTGTTGGGTGTGGATATGGACGGTTCGCCTTCCATGTCCGATGCTCTCGGTCAAAAGCCCGAAACACTCGATCAACATCACAATCACCTGGTGCAGATGACGTATGACAACCGTGGCTCCATTCAGGTGGCGCTCTTGAGCGAGATGTTCCCGTCCGTCGGAAGCGAATATCGTGCAACACAGAAGGGGTTTGAGCGTGAGGTTGAGCGTTTGACGAAGAATTTGGTACCTGATGCGTTGGATGATCGGTTGTCATTTGCGCCGCTTCTGCGCTTGGCGCTGCAATCGGTACATTTCGGTATTCCTGTGGAGGCTAAAAACTTGGCGCATCTCGTGCAATTGCTTGAACTTTACGTGCACGAGCGTCATTTGGTGAGTGATTTTTCTCCAGGCAAAGAACGTACGTATGCACAGAGTGTTCCCAAACCCGATCGCATCATTATCGATACGGAAAATACGAACAATCTCATTCACCTTACGCAGGCTCTCAGGCAGTTGGTGGATATCGTCAAGGACATTG
>CAZWVP010000119.1:0-3896 GCA_964636635.1 uncultured Candidatus Peribacteria bacterium | reverse complement strand
TCGTGAAGATTGTACAAAAGCCAAGTGCGGTGACGGCGTGAAAGACACGGGCGAGGAGTGCGATATGGGCACGAAAAACAAGGACGGTGCCGGTTCACAGTGCACCACGGCCTGCAAAGCCGGCCCGTGTGGCAACGGCAAGCCCGATGCCGGCGAAGAATGCGATGATGGCGACAATAACTCGAATACGGAGCCGGGTGCTTGTCGCAAGGATTGCACGAACCCGAAATGCGGCGACAGCGTGGTGGACGACGGTGAAGATTGCGACGACGGCAACACCTCCGATAACGACGGTTGTACGGCTGCTTGTAAAGTGGCCGTTTGCGGCGACGGTGTGGTGGCCGATGTGAAGCCCGAACAGAAAGACCCGCCGACGGACGACAGCTTGAACCCCGTGGCCTCCAATTCCTGCAAAGACGGCGTGTGCAGCAAGGAAGAACGCGATTGTTGTTTGTGTCTCGGACCCGAAGACGACTGTGGCTACGCCGTGGGCGGCGGTGCCTCTCAGTGGTGTGAAAAGTCTCCCGCGTGCGGCGGCAAAGGACATGGTCTCAACAACCTTTGCTCGGCCAACGTGTCCACGTGTCCGGACGCACCCGTCACCAACACGTCCGGTCAGCCCATCACCTTGCTTGTTCCCTACAAACAAGCCGCGTTCTGTTCCGGCGGCGAGTGCATAGATTCCGCGGGTACGCCCACGGGCGACTCCTGCACATGCATCAACCCCTGGTTGCCACTCAACGGTATCGTGGACGCGCCTCCGGGCAACGAATGCACGAGCGACGACGATTGCACGTACGGCAGTTGCATCAACGGTTGGTGCAAAGGCGAAGGGTGTGATGACGGCAACACCGAAGACGACGACGGTTGCAATTCCAAGTGTCAGGCCGAAGTGTGCGGCGACGGCGATTTGCAGGAAACCGTCCCGCCGGGCTCCACGAGCAACGATCCCGAACGACCGCAGGGCGGTAGCGGCACTCTGCCGAAGAAAGATCCTCCGCCCGTCGGCAAATGTTTGAAGTTCACCAACGAATACGATTACGTGAACGATGAGTTCGGCAATGCCGAGGAACGCTGTTATTCGTTGGAGGACATGGAGTTCTACGATTGCGGTGCCGCGGATACCGAATCGCGTGTGGACCAGCAAGCCGCCGATAACTGCCAGGTGACCCAAACCGGCGGTCCGGGGGCGGCCATCAGCGTGCGTAACGTCACGAGAAATCAAACCATCACCGTCACGCTGGAGTCCGTGAAGCCGCAAGTGCTGGCCATGCACCCGAACATGAACCCGAACTACTTGGCCTTCAACACGGCCCATGTGGACAACGACTGCTCCCAAGTTTTCACGTTCGTCCAGGAACAAGCCAACAACGGCGGGCCCATTCTGGGTTCCATGCTTACCATTCCGCTCAGCTGGGGAAGCTCCGCTCCGCCTGCAGTCAGCGTCGGCCCGTCGGCCTACCCGCAAAACAGCGAAAGCTTCGCACTGGACCCCGAAAATGAAGGCTACGCCTATGCCGATACCACCGGCGGCAGGGTGACCATCCACGTGCAGAGCGGTACGGATTCCGCCACCATCGAAGTGCCGGGAGGCGGCATTACGGACATGGAATTCGTCGATTGCGGACCGCGCGACCCCAACGCTCCTCCGGGTCCGAAAGACAGGCCGGCTCAAGAATGCCAAACTTCAACCGAATGCCCCGCGAACACCGTCTGTGACGGCGGGTACTGCACGGAAGGTTGCTACACCGATGCCGACTGCAAAGAAGGCTGGTGCGGAGCCGCTCAACGTTGCATCAAAGGTTGTCGCGAAGACAGCGATTGCATGGGTGGCACGTGCTACAAGAACTCCGGCACGGGCGTCGGGCAATGTGCCAACACCGGCCCGTGGGGAATTCAGTGCGACGACACCACCGGCAGAACCTGCGCCAGCCCCTGCGTGGGTCCGCTCTGCGGCCAGAAGACGTTCTGCACCACGAACCGCGACTGCAACTATGGCAAGTGCGTGTACGGCGGCGTGGGCCAGCCTTCGTACTGCGATGAAGGACAGTGTGTCGATGACGGTGATTGTCGCGGCGGCCAGTGCCAAGCGGGCCGTTGCAACAGTGCCTGTGCCCTTTGCGACCAGAACGAATACTGCATAAACGGCGGTTGTTACCCGCACTGTCGCAGTGACGAAGAGTGTGAAGAAGGCAGTTTGTGCACCCACGACATTTGCGTGAAGAACGCTTGCCGCAGCGATGCCGACTGCAAAGAAGGTTCGTGCACGGACGGTGCCTGCGTGCCGGAATGCGGAACGCCGGGTGCGCTCGGTGCGCTGACCGGTTGGGACACGCTTGTGGCCACCAGCGTGATGCCGGCCACCTGCGGCGACGGCAAGTGTGATTTGGCCGAACGCAATGCCGGCAGCTGTCTCATCGATTGTCCGCGTTCCTGCGGCGATGAAGCGGCTTGCGTGCAAGGCAGTTGCGAGCAGAAATGCGAAGAAGACGCCGATTGCGACGACGGCGGCGAGTGCAAAGGCGGCGTGTGTGATCTTTCGTGCAACGGCGACGACGATTGTCGTGACGGCGCCAAGTGCGTGAACAAGGAATGCACCAAGGAAACCGGCGAACAGTGCGATGACGGCAACAATACCGACGGCGACGGTTGCAACTTCATGTGTCAGGAAGAGGCATGCAATCCGGACGAGTGTTTGGAAGGCCAGGAATGCGCGAAAAATGACGAAGGCGCAGAGGGCGCGGCAGGCGCAGAAGAAGGGGAAAGTGCAGCCTGCGTGCAAGGTTGCGTGTGCAAAGAAGGCTTGGTGTTCTGCGGAGCGGCTGGCAAATGCATTCCCGAAGGTGCCACCTGCGGCGAATGTACCGGTGACGATCAATGTGACGACAAAAACGACGCCACCGAAGACAAGTGCATTTCCGGCAAGTGCGAAAACGCCTTGGGCGAAGACTGCGAAGATCCCGGTTCTTGCGACGGACCGGACGCTCCCGGCTGCAGCGAAGGCACGACGTGTTGCGCGGACGGCTCTTGCAAAGCCGATTGCGGTGACGACAACACCAAATGCAACAACGACAAGAAGTGCGATGCCGGCGAAGGTTGCACCTGCGCCGATTGTAAAGACCAGCAAGACAGCTGCAAGCCGGGCCTCTTGTGCGACGCTGCCAGCGAGACGTGCGGCGGTTCCTGCAAAGACGGCGGCAAGGGTTGCCAGGAAGGCACCACTTGCTGCAAAGACGGCACTTGCAAAGCCAGTTGCGGCGATGACAACGTGACGTGCAACAACGACAAAAAATGCGATACGGGCGAAGGCTGCGAATGCGCCGACTGCAAAGACCAGAAGGACAGCTGCCAGACGGGACTTCTGTGCGATGCCACCACCCAAACGTGCACGGGTTCGTGCAAAGAAGACGGCAAGGGATGCAAGAACGGCACCACCTGCTGCAAAGACGGCACCTGCAAGGCCGTATGTGAAGGCACGTGCAACAACGACAACAAGTGCGACGCCGGCGAAGGTTGCGGCTGCAAAGATTGCGACGGCCAGAAAGACAGTTGTCAGACAGGTTTGCTCTGCAGTTTCACCGAGAAAACCTGCGTGACCGCTTGCGGTTTGCCCGGCTCACCCGGCTGCAAGGAAGGGGAGTGCTGTACCGAGGGTATTTGTAAGTCCGGTTCGTGCAACGGCGGCGAATGCAACGGCAACGGTACGTGCGACAGCAACGAAAACTGCAGCTGTGCCGATTGCGCCGACAAACAGGACAGTTGCGGTACGGGACTTCTGTGCAATGCCGAAACGAAGCAGTGTACGGGTTCGTGCAAAAACGGCGGCTTGGGTTGTACGGATGGCACCACCTGCTGCAAAGACGGCACCTGCAAGGCCGTATGTGAAGGCACGTGCA
>CAZWVP010000118.1:0-3899 GCA_964636635.1 uncultured Candidatus Peribacteria bacterium | reverse complement strand
TCGAACCGCGTGAACTTGGACCCCATGAACTGCTCGGCCACGTGCCAAATGAGCAGACTGGGAATTTCCTGCGCTTTGGCTTCGGGCGTGGAAGCATGACAGAGCATGAAGAGCTTGCTTTCCACTTCCACGACCAAAATGGCCGCCACGCACTTGTCCGCCAAAAACGCGCAGTACAAGTGGTAGCGGTCCGTGAGTTCCTCGGGCACGTCGTCCATGTTCAAACAGAAACCCGCAAACTGCGCCACACTCTCTTTGGTGTTGGGCATTTTGCGAATGTCGGCGCCGCTCTTCTGCGCCTTGCGCACGGCGGTGCGCATGCGCCCGTCGAGTGCTTCCCACGCGGCATCTTTTTCATCCAAACGCAGAAAACTGCCTTCAATGACGAAATCTTTGGAGATGTACGGCACGTACTGCGGCATACGGCAGCAGTATTGCGCATTTCGCGGCGGGCAGAAACACGAAAAAGCGGATACTCAGGAGGATATTTGCGGCATACTTGGCTTACATGCGCATTGTGTACTGCACCAACGTCCGGCTCCCCAGCGAACGCGCGCACGGGCACCAAATTGCCCAAGTGTGCGACGCTCTGGTGCGACTCGGTCACGACGTGACGGTGCTGTGCCCGTACCGAAGAAACCCCGTCACGGAGCCGTTTGCGCAGTACTACGGCGTCAGCGAACACATTCGGCTGGAGACATTAGGCACGTTCGACCCCATCAACCGCTTCTGGCTGCCCGGCCCCCTGAACCTGTGGCTGCTGAATTGGCTGTTTTGCCGAAACATTCGCCGCTTTCTGCAAACCCAAACACCGGACCTGCTCTACACCCGTTCGCCCGCGCTCCTGAAAACGTTGGTGGCAACGGGCCTGCCTACGGTCATGGAGCTGCACAGTCTGCCGCGCTGGAACGTGGGTGCCTTCGCCGCGCTCTGCCACAAATGCAAAACCGTGGCTTGCCTCACTTCGCCCATGCGCGACGAATTGACGCGGTGGAACGTGCCGAGTTTCAAGCTGATGGTGGCGGGAGATGCGGTGGATATACGGAAGTTCATGGTTCGTCAGGCTCACCATGACAATGCTCAAACAAATCGCTTGGTCGTGGGCTACGTGGGCAGGCTGAAAACGCTCGGCATGGACAAAGGCGTGAGCGACTTGTTGCAGGCACTGAAATTGTTGCAGGGCACGAAGAAGTTTTTCGGATTGATAGTCGGCGGCCCGCGCGGAGACCAGGAGGAGTACACGCAGCAGGCACACGAGCTGGGTCTTACGCTCGACGACGTGCTCTTTACGGGTGAACTGCCGGGCAAAAGCGTGCCGAGTGCCATGATGGCTTGCGATGTGCTCGCCATGCCGTGGCCGGACAAACCGCACTACCGCCTGAACATGTCGCCGCTGAAAATGTTCGAGTACATGGCCGCAGGCAAGCCCGTGGTAACGAGCGATTTACCCACCGTACGAGACGTGCTTTCGGAAGAAACGGCTGTTTTCTGCGCGCCCGATGACCCGGCTTCGCTGGCTGCGTGCTTGCAGTGGATAGCAGACAACCCCGAAGAGGCAGCCAAGCGTGCCGCCAACGCCAGGACGCTCGTGGAAGGCGAACACACCTGGGAAAAACGCATGGCAAACATCCTCACTCACGCGCTTTCCACGTAAACTGCCACTCGCATGCACCTCATAAGCATTTGCTCCGCCAGGCCGAACTTCGTGAAACTCGCGGCCATTCACCACGCCATTGCCGGCAAAGGTGACGCTTCGGTGAAGCATACGATCGTGCATACGGGGCAACACTACGACCCGCTGTTTTCGGATATTTTCTTCGAGCAACTCGGCATTCCGCTACCTACCGAAAACTTAGGCATTCACGGCGGCACGCGCGAAGAGACAATCGAACAAACGGACAAAGCGCTGCGGGAAGTGTTCACGCGCCTGAAGCCCGACATGGTGCTGGTGTACGGAGACGTGAACGGCGCCGCGGGTGCCGCCCGCGCAGCCAGGCACTTGGGCCTGCCGCTGGCGCATGTGGAGGCGGGGCTGAGGTCGTTCGACGACTCCATGCCCGAGGAACTGAACCGCAAAGAAATAGACCACGTGAGCCACCTGCTCTTTTGCACCGAGCAAGCGGGCATGGAAAATTTGTTGAAAGAAGGCGCGCCCGGCAAAGCGTTTCTGGTGGGCAATACGATGATAGACACGCTGGTGCGCATGCTACCGCACATAGAACAAGAGCCGCTGCCCGTAGACATTGCCAAGCCCTTCGCCGTGGCCACACTCCACCGCCCGAGCAACGTGGACGACCCCGAAACGCTTTTGGGTCTCATGCAATTTATCAACGAAGTTTCGCAGTTGTGCCCCGTGGTTTTGCCTGCGCATCACCGTTTGCAAGCGGCACTGTCTCGCATGCAGCACCAGCTACCTGCTACCAGCTACCAGCTCGTCCCACCCCTCGGCTACATCCCCTTCCTCAAGCTGGTGCAACACTGCGCGTTCATTCTCACCGACTCCGGCGGCATACAGGAAGAAGCCACATTCTTGGGCCAGCGCTGCTTCACGCTGCGCCGCAACACGGAACGCCCGAGCACCATCGCAAGCGGCAGCAATTTGCTCATAGACCCAAGCAACCCCCTGGAACGCAAAACCGTGCTGCAGTTCGCGGCCAACCCGCAAAAACCCATCATTTCGGTGCCCGAACTGTGGGACGGCAAGACAGGCGAGCGGATTCTGGGTATTCTGCTCTCACACTAATGCGCGTTCTCATGGTTACAGACAGCTTCTACCCCGAGGTGGGGGGAAGCGAAACGGCCATCCGCAGACTTTCGGACACCCTCACGGACCAAGGTCACGCCGTGTGCGTGGCGGTTATTTCCAAACCCAACGCCTCTTCGCCTTCGCAGAAGTTTGCCTTCGCCAACGTGCCTTCGCGCATGTGGGGAATGGATATGAAATTTCTCGGCCGCATTCACAACCTGCGCAAGGTGATACGCGAGTTCAAGCCCGACATTGTGAACGTGCACTTCATGCTGGAGTCCGGTTACGTGGGCGTGAAAGCCGCGCATGCCGAGGGCGTGCCCGCCATTCTCACCAACCGCGGCAAGGGCTTGTACAACAAACCCACGAATATTTTCGAACGCATTCTCTACCCGTTCTGGAACGCAGGCGCCGTGAAGGCAGACGCCTTTTTGGCTACCAGCACGGAAATGGAAGACATGGCGCGCGAACGCTATGGCGTTGAAACCGTCACCGTTTCCAACGGCGTAGATACCGATAACTTCACGCCCGAAAAAGACGGCACGTACCTGCGCGCGCAGCACGGCGTGAAAGACGGCCAGCGCGTACTTCTCTGCGCTCGTCGCCTCGTCCCCAAAAACGGCATTGAGTACATTGTGCGGGCGCTGCCCATTATTCGTAAGAAACACGACTGCGTGCTGTGGCTGGCTTCGCCGCTTATTCGTGAGTACGAAAAGTTAAAGCAGATAGCCGCCGAGTTGAATGTTACGGACCAAGTGGTGTTTTTGGGTTCCGTGGAGCACGACAAGCTCCCCTACTACTTCACCGCGGCCGATGTGGTGGTACAACCTTCCATCGCCGAAGCGCGCAGCCTTGCCTGCTTGGAAGCCATGGGCAGCGGCAGCGCCATTGTGGCCACGGACACAGGCGGTTTAAAGGAACTCATTACGCACAAAGAGAACGGGTACTTGATAGCCTCGTTCCAAGAAAGCACGTACGCGGTGGAAAACCGTTTGGAGCCGGAAGGTGTGGAGCGCCTCGCCAAAGCGGTGACGGAAGTGTTGGATGACGAAGCGCTGCGCCAGCACCTGAAAACGGAAGCCAGAAAATACGCGCTCACCTGCAGCTGGCCGGAAATAGTGAAGCAGACGTTGGTGCAGTACGAAAAAACCAT
>CAZWVP010000117.1:0-3904 GCA_964636635.1 uncultured Candidatus Peribacteria bacterium | reverse complement strand
TGTAGCCCTGTAATCGTGAATAGGCTCGTGGTCATTTTTCATCATTTCTGTTAAAATATGTCTACACAATGCAGAAAAAAACACACACAAGTCATCGGCGATTTCTTTTGTTTGGATTCATGGCCACCGCCATCACTCTGTGTGTCATGCTGGTTTCCTCATGGTTTTTTTACTCGAGAACCGTCCAGTTGCTTACGGACAGTCTTCATCAACGGTTGCTTGCCATCGTCACTACAGGCAGTGCTCAGTTCAGCGCCGAGGAAATAAATCGATTGCAGACGGAGTCCGATTGGCAGAAACCGGAGTGGAAGAAGGTGGTCGGGCAATTGCGCGACATTCGAGAGAGAAACCCCGATATCCTGTTTGCGTATTTGTTTCGGAAATCTCGCCAAAATTCTCAAGACATGGAATTCGTAGCCGACTCGCACTCCCTGAATCCCTACGCCAACAGCGACGCAGACGAATCAAACAATGTGGACCCCAACGGCGATGGCATCATTGATGAAGTCGATGTACTCCAGTGGCCGGGTCAGCCGTATCCGACGCCGCCGCGAGAAGCTTTCCTGGCTTACGAAAAACCCATGACGAATACGGATTTGTATGAGGACCAGTGGGGTAAGGTGCTTACCGGATACGCGCCGATTCGTAATGAAGAAGGCGAAACCGTGGCAGTCTTGGCTGTGGACATTCGAGCCGAGGATTTCTCCGTCATTACAAGAAAAACACTCATACCGTTTCTAATTTTTTGTTTTTTGCTGGGAGTGATCATCGTGTGTCTTTCTGTCAGCATCATGCGAGCCGGTCATTACCGAATTCAGCTTTTGCAGGAACTGGATTTACAGAAAGACAAAGTGCTGCACATGGTGGCACACCAATTGAAAGGGCCGGTGTCCGCCATAGATTTCGTGACGGAAATGCTTTTGGACGGCAGTTTCGGCTCTCTCACCGAAGAGCAGAAAAACAACATTCAGGCCATTCGCACATCTTCGCAGGCAATGAAAAGCCATTCTTCCATGGTTCTTGATGCCGCGCACATCTCGTTGGGTAAGCAGCTGCCAATTAAAAAGGAAGCAGTCGATTTGCATTCGTTCATTCATACAATCGCCGAGTCCGCACTTCTGCACGCACGAAAACGACAAGTACGGCTGCACATCAACGTGCCCTCCGCACTGCCCAAGGCGAACTTGGACGCGAAGTACACGGAAATCGCTCTTGAGAATTTGCTGAGCAATGCCTTGAAATACACGGCCCTAAAACACCCTTCGGGTGGCGGCGATGTCTACTTCACCGTCGAATTGAAGAGTCAGAAGTTGCTTTGTACCGTGCGAGACACGGGCATTGGTATTCCGGAGAAAGACAAAGAAAACATCTTCAAAAAACTGTCTCGTGCCAGCAACTCGGGTTCGGAGGGCACAGGTTTGGGTCTGCACGTCGCCATGGGTGCCATAGAGTCTCAAGGCGGCACCATTCGTTACGAAAGCACGGAAAACGTGGGTACGACTTTCTTCGTGGAGCTGCCTCTGCAAACGGTCTAACGACTACTTCCTCAGCGCATCCCGAATCTCCGTGAGCAAGCGCACTTCGTCGGAAGGGGCGACGGGAGCGGCTTCGACAGGCTTCTTGAAGCGGTTTATTTGCTTGATGACGAAGAAGATGGCGAACGAGATGATGACGAAATCGACGATGGCCTGAATGAAGTTGCCGTAGGCGATGACCGATTCGCCGATGGTGAAGCTGAGGGCTTTGAAGTCCACGCCGTTTAACACCACGCCGAACACGGGCATGATGATGTCGCCTACGAGCGAAGAGACGATTTTGCCGAAGGCACCGCCGATTATCACGCCTATCGCCAGGTCCATGACGTTGCCTTTCATGGAGAATTCCTTGAATTCCTGCAGCATCTTCATGGCGGGGAGGGGAAAGGGTGGGGGTGAAAATACGGTTTTTCCTCTTGCCCAGCGATTATACCCTCCCTACACTGCGCGGGCTATGTTTGCTATTGTCGAAATGTCCGGCTTCCAGGAGAAGGTTACGGAGGGCGAAAAACTCTCTATTCCCCTGCAGGATGCCGCTGTGGGAGCCAAGGTCGTCTTCGACCGCGTTTTGCTCATCAGCAAGGGCGACACCGTTACCCTGGGCAAGCCCACGGTGGACGGCGCCAAGGTGGAAGTCACCGTGCTCGGTCACGGCAAGGAAGACACCATCCGCGTCTACAAAATGCGCCGCCGCAAGCGCTACCGCCGCACGCAAGGTCACCGTCAGCAGTATACGGAAGTGGAGGTGACGAAAATCAGCGCTTAAGACGGGAATTATGAGTTAGGAATTATGAATGATGATTGTTTAGGACGATCCTAATTCTTTATTCATAATTCTTTATTCATAATTCTTAATTCTTTTTCGTTGTTCTTCCACCGCCGCAAACGTCACCGCCAAGTTTTGCAAACAGGCGATGGTTTCGGCGTACCGCTCGTTGGCTCGGAACAAATGGTGCACGTAGGCCTTGCTGAGCGTGCGCGAAAGGGGAGCCGTGGAACCGCTGTCCAAAGGCGAGAAGTCCTCTTTGTAGGGAGCGGCTTGCATGCGAATGTTCGTGCCGTCGCTTAAGAAAATTTTCCCGTGACGAGCGTTCCGCGTGGGCAGCACGCAGTCGAACATGTCTATGCCGGCCGCAATGCACGTTTGCAGCTGATTCCTTTCCCCCACGCCCATCAGGTAGCGCGGTTTGTCTTCGGGGAGAAGCGGCGCAATGTCTCGCACCACGGCGTACATTTCCTCTTCACTTTCGCCCACGGCCAAGCCGCCGAGCGCGTACCCGTCGAAGCCTATGGCCATGAGTTCTGCGGCGCACTTTTCACGCAAGTCGCGTTCCAAACCGCCCTGCACAATGCCAAAGAGCATCGCCTTGCTTCCGCTTTGCACATGGAAGTCTTTGCAGCGCTTGGCCCAGCGAAGCGTTCTCTCCACGGCTTTTTCAATGTCTGCCCGTGCCGCCGTCGAAGGCGGACACTCGTCAAAACACATCAAGACATCGCTACCCAGCGCATGCTGAATGCGCATGCTGTCTTCGGGGGCAATGTAGAGCATGGAGCCGTCTCTGTGGGAGGCGAAGCGTACGCCGTCTTCTTCTATTTTGCGTATACCGGCCAGCGAAAACACTTGGAACCCGCCCGAGTCCGTGAGTATGGCTTTGTCCCACCCCATGAAGGTATGCAAGCCGCCGGCTTTGCGCACCACCTCTTCGCCCGGCTGAATGTGCAGATGGTACGTGTTGCCCAAGACGATTTGCGCGCCGAGCCCGCGCACGTCTTCAAACGTGACGCCTTTCATGGCGCCCACCGTGGCCACGGGCATGAAGACGGGCGTTTGCACGGGGCCGTGCGCCGTGTGCAGCGTGCCCAAACGGCCGGCAGCGGAGCGTTTTTCCAAGGTGAACATGCGCTCGCATTCTAGAGGAATGTATTGCTTCGCACGTGAACTCTCGGCAAAATTCGCCCCTTTCTTATGAGCGAAACCCCGCCGGAAACGCCGCTGAAACCGCCACCGCCCGAAGGGTGGCAAACGCTGCATCGCTCCACGATGGATGCGGTGAACCTGCTGGCTCAATGTCCTGCGGCCCGACGCGTTTGGGTGCATACCCAGGAGCAGCGCAGATTTTGTGAAAAGCTGTTGTTGGACATCATGCACATGCGAGAGTTGCCGAGCATACCGAACGTACGCATAGAAGTGGTGCCTGCGCACCTGCAGCATGTGTACGAAGCGGGACGCTTGGAGTAAGGCTACTTCGCGGCCTTTTCCGACTTGGAGACGATGCGGTCGATGAGTCCGTACTCCAACGCTTCCTGTGCGGAGAGGAACTTGTCGCGCTCGGTGTCAATTTTCACTTTGTCGATGGGTTGGCCCGTGT
>CAZWVP010000116.1:0-3949 GCA_964636635.1 uncultured Candidatus Peribacteria bacterium | reverse complement strand
CCTTCGAACCTTTGGAACGTCGCGATCTCATGACCGGCAATCTGCCGACGTTGAGTGTTGCAAGCGATGTCTCGCAGTACACCGAGCAAGTGCAAGCGGCGGTGAGCGGGCTTCTGCTTGAAGAAAAGCATGCAGCTTGGCAGCAAGGCGATGAGTATTTGGACTCGTTCATGCACACCTTGCCGGTCGCCGTTGCAAACACTCTCACTTCCCTGCGCCAAGAAGAAACAACGCTGCTTTTGCGCGAGAACGCGGCAACCGTTCTCAGTACCACCCTGCCCACCATCACCTGGACACCGGCACTACGCGATGCATGGAACGCCGCCATCACACCCGCAGTACAAACCACGGCACAGGCTCTTGCCGCCGTGCAAACCGCCATACAGGCCAATGCCGGCAACCCTTCTCTGACGCAAGGACTCTCCGCGCTGCGCACGCTCCTTTCTTCGAGCACTGCGCCTGACGGCACGAAGGTAACGTGGCAAGCGTTGCAAGCCGAATGGAACACCGCGCAAGCAGCGGTGGAAAACATCACGCAAATCGCTTCGTTCAACACCATCGCCCGTCGCAGCGTGACCGGTTCGTTGCAAGTGCAATTTTCCAATCTGCCGGCCAACCTGGCCGTCCGCTTCGGAAACGTCACCGTTGCCCTCCCGGCAGGAAGCGGCACGACGACGATTCCCCTGCAGTCATTCACGCATGGAGACCGTCGCGTGTACATCGTGCAAATCGTCCAAGCAGGTACCGGAACCGTCGTTATAGACGGGCTCGGCGGCTTCGGCGTGCAAAGCGGCAAACATACGTACGCCGGTTACCCCTACGACCCTCAGGCGAACATTCCCAGCTTGCCCATTCCGACCGTTGGACGCAGCGAGGCGAACACCATGAAAATGGAAATTCTCCAGCGAGCACTTCCTCTGCTGCAAACTACGCATGTGGCGCAAACAGGACAAGCGCTTTCCCTGCCCGCAGTACCCGCAGCAACGGCGCTGGAGAGTGCGAGAGCGGCCCTCGAGGCAAACAGACACAGTCAGGCACTCATGGAGGCGTTGCCGAGCGTGGCCGAACAAGAGTGCGAGGAATTCGCCGAGACGATGGCGGCGGAAAGCGTGCGCATTGCCTGGGAAGTGCTGACGGAAACCGAGCAAGAATACCGCGATGTGGCACAACAACTGGCGCGGGCGCAAAAAGAGCTGGACCGCGCGAGCGAACTTTTGCCTGCCGCGGAAGCGAACGTCTTGGCGCGCAAAGCGCAAATGGAAGCGGACTACGTACCGAGCGATACGCAGGGCCGCTCGTGGTTCACGGCCAATCGTCTGTGGCCGGCGGAGGCCATTCGCGATGGGTTGCTTGCCAAAAAGCAAACGGCTGAGGCGCAGATTCTGCAACAGGAAACCGCACTCACGACTCAAAGCTCATCGCTCACGGCTCAAAGCTCGTCTCTCACCGCTCTCGGCGAACCGCTCTCCCCCGTGCTCGAGCTTCTGCCCAGAGCGTGGATTACCTCCCTGCAACGCAACAACGTGCAGGTGCATCTCACGGGCAAGGGGCCGATGACGGCGTTCATCGACGGTCCGTTCTACGGCAGCGTCCTCGGTGCGCTCACCGTGGAAGACATTCCGCTCGCCGGTACCGGAGGCATCGTTTCCATTCGTCCGGAAAGCCCGGCCGGCACGTACACTCTGCATGTGCGAGACGCGAGCGGCACGGAAGTGTGGAGCGTGGAACTTTCCTGGAACGGGCAGCAGTTCACGGCCGCGGAAGCGGACAAGTTTTCCGAAACGTCGTTTACAAACCATGTGAACCTGAGCCGTTTGCCAATAGGCGGCAACGGTTCCGTGGAAGCGCTTTTGGCGGAAGATTTGGTGAGCGACGAAGAAGCGAGTTTGCTTGCGACCGTGGGCACCACCGTGGCGAGCCAAGGCAGACTTCTCACCAATGCGCAGCCGGGCTACAGCGATGTGCGAAACGCCTTCGAGTGGAGCATGTTCGATGCCTCACGCATGGCCGTGACGCCCGAGCAGATACAAGGTTGGTGGTATGCGCGCGAACCGTTCATGGACCCGCAGAACTTCGCGCAGTGGAAAGCGGCCGAGGCGCTGCGCCTGAACATTACGCCCGCAGCCTTCCCCCAAACGTACCTGCAAGAGCTGGGTGCGCTGGAACAAAGACTGCACGCCGACTGGCAGGACCGTTGGGACCGCGTGAACCAAGATGCCGGCTACTACAACACCTTCCTGCGCACCATTGCCATTCCCGAAACCTTGACTGCCATCGCCAGCATTCAGGCGGGAGGGAATGAAGGCATGGTGATGACCGCGTGGCGTACGCGCATGAACATGCCCTACAGCGCCTTCCAGTCGTATTTGACCGACACGGGCTGGGTACGTCCATCGGCAGACAGTATTTGGCAGAACGTGCTCGGTATGGTGCGAAGCGGCAAGGCCGTGGATATTGCCGCGAACTTCAATGCTCAAGATGCGGCATACAGCGAGTGGAACGACAACCGCATGAACAAAGACGCGGCGATAGCGGAACTGAAAGAGCAATTGGACCGAAACGAGATTTCTCTGGATGACCTTTCCCCCGGAGACAGGGCAAGGATTGTGCAGGAAGAGAAAATTGATTATGCGAAGGAAAACCAAACGGTCTTGGCGCAGGCGATGTCTGCCAAAATCGCTCAAGTCCGCAGTGCCCCAAAAAGCTCCCCGGAAAAACAGGCGGCGTATGCGCGGGCAGCGCAGAAAGCGAAAGTAGCCCTGGAGAGCAGCGCGCATCCTCAAATCGTGGCCCTGCGCGAACAGAATCCGCAATTGTTTGCGAGCATACTTACCAACCTGAAGAGCGAACTGCTCGATATAGAAATAGTGAGCATGCACACCATTGCCATGGCGGGAGAGAGTGATGGATTGGCCGCAGGGAGTGTGGTGATAAAAGAACAGACCGAAGATGCCGTCTTGGGAGAGATATACAGTCGAGAGATGCTTGCAGCAGGAGTGGCGGTGAATACGAGAACGGCAGCGGGCAGATATTTCGCTGAAATCGTGCAGCAGTTCTGGGGTGCTTCAACGCCGCAAGCACGCACCGGTATCGCGCAAGATGTTCAAGCCAGGACCGGCATTTCACAATGGAGAGTTTTGCAGAAAGTAGAAAGCAACGGAAATGCCCTTACGCAGCAAGCCATAGCACAAAACCTGCGTGACCTTTTTGCGGAAGCACAATACGGTTCGGCATTTTCTGAAACCATGTCGAAAAGCGTAGACCCGTATCTCGACAAGTACGTTGGCAAAGATGACCTGGCCGATGTACTGACAACATACCGCACCTTTGACCGCACCATAGAAGGACATCCTTATGAAGCAGATGAAACGATACGGGTGCGCTTCAATGTGAATGTGCCTGCATTCCACCATGCGCGGTATTACTTGCTCGACGAAAACGGCGCAAAAATTGGAGACGAGCTGCCCATGAAAAACGGCGGAGTGGAGTCGGGTGCTGGCGTGCTGTTTGCGGAGTTTGATGCCAAAGAAATTGGGCGAAGAATGTGGTCGACTGCGAGCTCTGGAGGGCCTGAATATCGCACTGCTAAGTTCTCGATTCGCGTGGTGGTGTGGACGTCAAACAATCATGATGATCGTGTGTTTGATGAAACTCCAGTAGCAAAAATGGAAATTGAGAATGAAGACAGAACCATTGAAGGCATTCTAAAAAAGAACTTCCCTCTCGGAAATGCCAGTCAATACTACTGGCTACTTGGATCTGGATTTCACGACGGCACAGAGTTTCACGCGGCAGATCTAAATAGCTTGAGTGGTAGCGATACGGATCGTGGAAATGTTATACGTGCTGTAGCGGACGGCACGCTACACATTGCCGGTACAGGGTCATACACCGGCAATGAAGCTGCAGATTTAAAATGGGGCGTGGTAGTCATAGACCACGGAGACGG
>CAZWVP010000115.1:0-3956 GCA_964636635.1 uncultured Candidatus Peribacteria bacterium | reverse complement strand
ACTCATGACCGCTTCGGCGTCGGCGGCGGAAGCTTCCACTTTCTGCGAAGCCACGTAGCGCAAGCCGGCGCTCTCCACTTTCAAACCCGCTTTCACCAGCGCGTCGCGCACCGTCGTCCAGTGATGCGCGGTCGTGGTGACGGTCAAATGGTTTTCCTCCCCTCGCTCTATTTCCTCTGCGCCCGCATCCATCAACGCCAATTCCGCTTCGTCGGTTAACGCGCCGACGGCGGTGACGACGCCGAGACGGTTGAACAGAAACAGCACCGAAGCGGTTTCGGCCCACTTGCCACCGTGCTTGGTGACCACGGATTGCGTGTGGGAAAACGTGCGTTGCTTGTTGTCCGTCAGGCATTCGATGAGCAACGCCACGCCGTGCGACATGGCGGCGTACAACACTTCCTGCATTTGCTCACCTTTCAGCTCGCCGCTGCCCTTCTTGATGGCGCGTTCGATGTTGGCATTCGGCACGTCGTCCATCTTCGCGTTCTCGATGGCCGTGCGCAGGGCGGAGTTCGTCACGGGGTCGCCGCCGCCTTGGGCCGCGATTTGAATGAGTTTGGAATGGCGCGTGTACACCTTGCCGCGCTTGGAATCGGACGCCATTTTGCGCACCCGAATGTTATGCCACTTGGAATGACCGGACATGCGAACGAAGGGAAAGTCAGGGCCAGTATACCGCTACGCCAGCCAAATCCCCACCGCCGTGACTATGGCTCCGAAAGCGATGCCCGCCAGCACTTCCACGAAGGAATGACCCAAGCGCTCGGAAAAATGCTTCCAACGCTGCAGACGGTTGAGAATTTCGGCTTGCTGGCCCACGGCCTGGCGCACGCCGAAAGCGTCGTACCAGACGACGCAGGCGAACACGAAGGTGACGGCGAAGAGCGTGGAAGAGAACCCCTCGCGATACGCCACCACGATGAGCAACGAAGTGACGAACGCCGAGTGCGTGCTGGGAATGCCGCCCGGGCGGAACAAATTCCCCAGCCAATGGCCGCTGAGCAAGCTCTCGCGACGGCGGGCGCAGTCGACCAAGACCTTCGTGATGTCGCTCAGCACCAAGACCGCGAGCGGTATGAGAAACACGTACGACTTGAGGAAGTCATGCACGAAGGCAAGCAACCACTGAAGCATTACTTGCGGTACGAGAGCATGCCCATGAAGCGCGCGCGTTCCACGGCGTTCTTCAGCATTTTCTGGTACTTGAGCGACACGCCGGTGTAGTAGCGGGCGCGCACGTTACCGAAGTAGTCGATGTAATCCTTAAGCAACGGGTAGTCCTTGTAATCGATGTACTTCACACCCTTGTCCTTGAACGGACAGCTCTTGAGACGAGGGTCGTTGCGCTGCTGCTTGGAATCGCGATTCATGTGCTTGGCGTTGGATTCTTTGGCCATGGGAGTCGAGGGGGAGAGGGAGATTAAATGTTCAAATCGTCATCCGCGATCAAGCGGTCGATGTCGGCGGAAAGCTTCTTGCCGTCGGCGGCGGGCGTTTCGGCCGCGGTCTTGCGCTCGGGGCGCTTGGGAGCGGCGGTCGTCTTCTGCTTGTCGAGCATTTTCTTCTTAAGCGTCTCTTCTTTCGCGCGGGCTTTGGTTTCCACGGCGATGTCTTTGTCCTTCAACCACTGCTCGTACTTGTCGGCGTACTTCTCAATTTGGTAGCCCTTGGGAGGCTTGACGATGATGTGACGCAACACGCCGGGCGTAATGCGCATCATGCGGTCCAATTCGCGGATTTTGGCGGGTTCGAATTCGTAGTAGTAGACGATGTAACTGCCTTCGTCATGGCCACCGATGGTGTAGGCCAAGCCGCGGCGACCCCACTTGTCCACGGCCACCTGCTTGCCGCCGGCTTCCGTGAAAAGCTGCTCCAGCTCTTTGAGCAACTTGTGCTCGTCCTTCTGGGCGTAGGGATACGGGTACAAAACGCACAACTCGTAGATGCGTGCGTCTTCGTTGGAACTCTTTAACGTAGGCATAGAACTTTTTGGGTAAACCCGTCCTCAAGACGAGGAGGGGAAAGATGCCGGGCCAAATTACGCAATGCGAAGCGGCAGATCAAGGAAAAAGCTCATATTTTGCGCGCAGTCTGCGCCGTTGTCGTCACGACTGAATGGCCATGACGACATTTTGCAATCCCAAGGCGATGGCTCGATCGCGCACATGAGCATGCAACACCGTCCAAATGTAGTAGGAAGGAACGGCGACATCGGCGATAAGCGCATGGTTCTGATCGGCGCCATGGACATGCAACAAGCGCTTCTGCCAAGCAAAACCTTCGAGCAACTTTCCGACCATGGCACGAGTGTCCGAAACGCCTTCGGGCATGTCGGCGCGCACGGAGAGCAACAGTTGATGACCGGTCTGCTCTTCAAGTGTGGCGGCATCCGGCGCGGATACTGCATCTGTTTCAGCAGGCAAAGTCTCGATGAAAGGTTCGGATGAGTTCATAGGTACGCGAAAAAATAAAGCGGCGGCATGGTACGCACAAAAAGTGACATGTCAACAAAATTCTATTTTGTCTATTTTTGGCATTTCGGGCAGTAGTGCGTCCCCCGCCCCGCGCAGACGGTTTTCACGACTATGCCTTTCTTCCCACAGCGCACGCACGGCTCGCCGGCGCGGTCGAACACTTGCAGCTTCTCGCGGAAACGCCCGTGGTTGCCGGTGGCGTCGCTGTAATTGCGAAAGGTGGTACCGCCCAAGGCAATGGCTTCGGCAATGACGCTTTTGGCTCCTTCGTAGAGTTTCTCCACTTCTTTGGCAGTCAGCGTGTTCGTGCGCCGCATGGGCCGAACCCGCGCGCGAAAACAGGCCTCGTCCACGTAAATGTTGCCCAGCCCCGAAATGAGCGCTTGGTTCAAGAGCACGCCCTTGATGGGTGCGGTGCGCTTTCCCAGTGCTTTGCGAAACGCGGATAACGTGAAGTCCGGTAAACCGGGTTCTATGCCGTATGTCGCCTCAGCGGCATCGGCTTCGGCGCGAGTGGCGATCTTGATGTACCCGAACAACCGCATGTCGTTGAAGTAGAGCGTGTCGCCGTTCTCCAAATGCAAAATGACGCGAGTGTGTGCGTCGGGTAAAGCCGCCACCTTGGCGCTCAAGCTGTGCCCACCGCCGGTTTTCACTTTCTTGCCGTGGTAGAAAAATTGCCCCGTCATTTTCAAATGACCCAGCAGCACCCCGCCGTCATCGAGATCGAAAAACAGCAGTTTGCCGCGACGACGAATGGCAACGAAGGTTTTGCCCGCGAGTGTTTTTTCAAACGCCTTGTCGCCACGCACGGTTTTGCGGTGCAACACCTCCGCTCGTTTCACCGTTCTTCCCACCAAGTGCGGCAGTAAGCTGGTACGGACGGCCTCGACTTCGGGGAGCTCGGGCATGTCCACAGAATACATCCGCATCCGCTCCCCCGTTTACAAAAACCACGCAATCATCAGCGGAATGTAGAGCAGCGCAATGAGCGTGGAGAGCAGAACCGCCGTGGCGGCTTTTTCGGGCACGGCTTTGAATTCCGTCGCAAACGCCACGGTGCTGGCGGCAAGCGGCACGATGGCCAAGACGAAAAACACTTGATGTGCCAGCCCGGAAAACAGATGCCAATACGACGCATCGGCCCAAATGACGAAGCCTGCCAGCAGCGGCCACACCACGAATTTCGCACCCAACGTGAGCGCCAAAAACGGCGCGTCCAACTTCCAGCCGCTTAGGCTCCCCAAACCCATGCCCACCAGCATCATGCCGAGCACGGTGTACGCCGCGCGTGATTTCACGGCAATGTCCGTGATGATATCGGGGAAATCGAGCCCGCCGAAGTTCCACAGAAGCCCCGCCACGAACGCGAGGAAAATGGGGAAACGAATGATTTTGCGCACCGCCATGGACGGCGTCATGTCGTGGTGCAGAATGTGTTACACCCCGAGCGTCACTTCGAACATCACGATACCCATA
>CAZWVP010000114.1:0-4026 GCA_964636635.1 uncultured Candidatus Peribacteria bacterium | reverse complement strand
GGTAAAGATTTGAGTGGCATCGAAAGCGGCCAACGCCTTGGGCAACTCCGTCAGCCAAGCGATAAAACGCTCCGTTCGCGTGGTGGCGGCCACGTACGTCGTGGCATCCGGATTGAACGACACTTTCTTTTTGTCCTCGTCCGACACATTGAAAAACAGACGAACTTTTTCTTCGGGACGCGTGTCTTTGTTCGTGTACGTGAGAGTGAACTCCGTGAATTTCCCCAGCTCCAACACCACAAGCTTCGTCGGATCATCGATGTCTTTCTTCGGCGTCACATCGAATGTGAAGTCTCGTTTGCAGTTCACCGTCACGGTCGTTTTCAGCGACTCCACTTTTATTTCCGTCGCTTTGTAAGGCAACCATTTTGCCTCTGCTTTCACTTCGACGGTCGCGGTCTCCTTGCCTGCTTTTTGCGCCTCGACACAGACTTCCGGCTTTATCTGTCCTTTGACTGTCAGGACGATTTCCTTGCCCGGCTCGAGAGGTTTCACTTCGAACTTCTTTCCTTGCATTTCTTCGAACGTCGCCGCCACGCCCGCCACCGTAAACGCCGTCCCCGGAACGGGTACCCACTGCTCCGACGCCACCGGGAACAGCACCGCCACGGGCACGGGATCTTTGCCGCTGGCGCGCGCAACGGCTTTGAACTCGAAGACTTCGCCTATTTTCACGTTCAACGAAGCGGGAGTTTGGGAAGCACTCAAGCTGTATTCCGGCGGGCGGCAGACCAATTTCTGCTCCACTTCCTCTCGTTTGAAAGAGACGGACGTGCTGGGAGGAATTTCCATGTTGCCGATGACAGCCGTCTTGATGCCGGAAACTTCGGGCTTGTGACACGCGAGCACTTTCGCCTTCACCGTGAAGCTCACGCTCTTGCCGCCGACGGTGGCGGGCCAAGCACATTTGCGAATGTGGATCGTCGGCTTTTCCACCGGCACGCCTCCGCTGGTCTGCGCCAAGGTGCTGCAAGTGCCTCCGGCAGCCGCGTTCACGCTCAC
Organism: uncultured Candidatus Peribacteria bacterium; assembly: GCA_964636635.1. GTDB lineage: Bacteria > Patescibacteriota > Gracilibacteria > Peribacterales > Peribacteraceae > CAZWVP01. Next base: position 3,024 of record CAZWVP010000114.1, on the reverse strand, counting down.
TACTTCGTAAAACGTATTACTCAACTGGATGGTGGCGCTGAGAGCTTTGGATATGGGTTTGTCGTCGGTGGAGCTGATGGTGACGGTAAAGGTCGTCTCCTCGCCCTTGCCTACTTCGGGCTTATCGACCGAGGCCGACAAGTTGTACGAGGTGGAACTGCAGTCCACGGACACTTTCTTGAACCTGGGCACGGTGCTCATGGAGTCCCTGCCATAACCCCCCTCCGCGGTGTATCCGAAATATGCGCCGATGTAGATTTCCTTGTTCCCGGTACATATCTCATGTGTGTCCGCCACCTTGAACACTCTCGTGGTTTTGATGTTCACCGTCTGACCGGCCGCAACTGAAGCAAATTTGTAGGTTTTATGCTCCTCCGTTTTATCGGCAACCGGGGTCACGCTGGTGGTGGTGACGGTGCCGGGAATCGCAAAATGCTGCTTTTCGCCGTCTTTCATGTAATACGCTATCAACTGTATGGAAAGGCTTTCCAACGCGGCCGAGCCGGTGTTTTTGGCATCCACCGTATATGTGAAATCTCCCGGGTTTGAGATGGAATCGGGCGCATTGACGCTTACCTCCACGGCAGGGCATGTAATTTTGACAATCTGACTCGTTTCGGCGGTGGACCCCTGTTTGTCGGTAAACACACCTTTTGCGCGTACGGTGAAGCCCTCTTTGGGGCAGTTGTCCAAATCGACGGGGACGAACGGCAAGCTCAAATACACTTCCTTGGGCATGTCGCTGTAGGAGCATACGATGCGCCTGTCGTCGGATGTGAGCACGCATTCGGGAGGCAGGCTCACGGTCTTCGTGATGTTCGTTATTTTCTCTTTGTACGAAAACTCTTTGCCGAACTTCACGGATTGAGGGATATCGAACGTCAGTTCAATGGGCGCGGGCGTCCCCTCCGGGCGAAAATGCCCCGCAAACACTTTTATACTCTTCCACTTTTCATTCCATTCCGAAGGGTAATCTTCGGAAATATTCAATGCGATGGCATCTTCGCACTTGGGTTTGAACTTCGTTTCTCTGCGCAACGTTTCATACAGAATGTTCCCGCTTTTCTTTTTGAGGATGACGGTATTCACCAGTTCCGCATTGCAGTAATCGGAATGTGAAGGAATTTCCACCTCGTAGACGAGGCTTGTGCCGAAACCCGGCCCCAGAGGATTGATGCCGAAACTCACCGTTTGCCCCCCCTTCTTCACCGTCACATTGGGATGGGAAATCATTTTCACCACAGGCGCACTCAACCCACGGCCTTCCCCGGTCCAAACCATTTTATCTTCTATGGCATACGCGTCGTCCTGGCTGTAGGTGGTGGTGTTGCTCTCGCCTATGTCCACCATGAACGTTACCTTCTCCCCCGTTTTCGGTTCTTTGGGCGAAAAAGCCTTCACGAGCAAATCGGTCGTGCAACTGAAATTCAGGCTTTGGGTAATGGTCTTCGAACCGGTCTGGCCGGGGTTCAACGTACCATCGGACTGAATTTTCTTGTCGCTCTCGGTGTAAATGTAATACGCCTTCACACATACACGGCTGGTGGTGGCTTCGAACGATGCCAACGCCGTTTTGCCGGGAGGCAAAGAAGACACCGTGCAGGTCACCTTTTTGCCGTCGCCGGACAGGTTGCAGTTCCCGCCCACCGGCAAACCCGCACTCTCACGTTGGTCTGTGGAATCCACCAACACCACGCGCATGGCGCCGGGCACGAAAAACTCCGGCACCGTGAGATCTATGGTCTGGTTTTTCAGTTCGACCTGCGTGATGTTCTTCAAGCGCGCTTCCACCAAAAATTTCTTCTCGTTCGTCACCGTGCCGTCTTTGCCGATGGTGATGAGCTTCCTCACTCCCCCGCCCTCCAGCACACGGTACACGCCGAAGAAGAAATTCTTGTCGTCACCTGCCTTGGGTGTTTTGGAAGTGTCGCTGTCGTCAGCCGTCTTCACGGGCGTCGGCTCGGCCGCCAGCGCCACGGGCACTAGCTCCGTTTCAAGTCCGAACGTAAAAAAAAAGCCGACAAGCCGCTGCTTGCCTCGGCCTCCGGCGCGAAACCCGTCTCTCCGGGGCTCGGTTTGTCCGCCTTTACCGAAGCCTTGAACGTGCCTTCCGTGTTGGATTCCGTATTCAAGAAATACTTGAACTCCAATGTTTTTTCAGTCGTGCTCGACGTGAACGACAAATTGCATTTGAAAATATGCACGGTGTCGTCGTCGCGCGTGTAGAACTTTATTTCCTCGTCATAGCCGTACTCCACGCAACCTGCGGGCACCGTGGAAACAATGATGTTGTTCGTAGTGGCGATTTCGGCGATGCCGGTCACCGTTTGGCCCGATTTCGGCTCCACCACGGGCTTGATGACGGCCTTGAACGTGAGTTCGTCGGTGGAATTGACCGTGGGACAGTTGCCGTCCGCGCAGGTGACGTCTTCGTTGCCGCGCAAGTGCGTGAGCGACTCTATTTTCAGCTTCGGGTCCGTGTAGCACTGCTTCGTACCGTCTTCGTTGGTGATGATGGACGTGTACGGCTTCACGGAAGTACCGGCACAACAGAAGGCTTCCGCGCCGGCGGAACCCTCGTTTTCCACGAAGCGGTACGCGGGGTCGCAGCAGACCATGGGCTCGGCGGAAGAGCCTATGTCTTTGGCCAGTTTCTTGCCATCCGTGCAGCAATTTTCGGGGTTCGTGTTCGTGCACTCATCGGGAGATTCCGTGTTCCAGGTGCCGCGAATGCACGCGGAATCGGATTCCTGGCAAGTCTGCACCTGGCTGCCGGAAGCTTTGCAGCAGCTTTCGCCGGAGCAGTACTGCTCGCAGGCGCCTTGGTCCGCGAACACTTTGGGGCAAACGTCGGGCGAGCTGACGGGGTAGTAATTACCGCAAGCCAGCTGGCAACAGAGACCCAAGGCTTCTTTGAAAACGGTGCCCAAAGCGAACGCACCGCCTGCGCCCCAGCCGAGGCGAGAGGAAGAGCTACCAGCCGAGTACGATGACGATGACGAAGAGATTAATGGCTTTTCACAT
>CAZWVP010000113.1:0-4116 GCA_964636635.1 uncultured Candidatus Peribacteria bacterium | reverse complement strand
TAGAACACGGGAGATTACAACTAACTGATGTCTTGGCTTATTTTATGAATGTTGAGCACTTTATTCACGTCCATTTCCATTTCCACGGCCAATTCTTCCACCGTAGGTTCGCGGCCGAGTTCCTGCACCAAGCGGCGCTGGGTGTGCGTGAGCTTGTTGATGGTTTCCACCATGTGCACCGGAATGCGAATGGTGCGAGCTTGGTCGGCAATGGCGCGCGTAATGGCCTGGCGAATCCACCACGTGGCGTACGTGGAAAACTTGAAGCCGCGTTCGGGATCGAACTTCTCCACCGCACGGAAGAGGCCGATGTTGCCTTCTTGAATGAGATCCAAGAACGACAGACCGCGACCGATGTACTTCTTGGCAATGGACACGACCAAACGCAAGTTGGCTTCGGCCAGCTGCTGCTTGGCACCGGCATCGCCCTTGCGAATGCGACGGGCCAACTCCACTTCCTTCTTGCCGTCGATGAGCGGCACACGACCTATTTCCGAAAGGTACATGCGCACGGAGTCGTTGCTGATTTCCAGCAAATCCACTTCGCGCTCGCGACGCTGCTTCTGCTTTTCTTGGTCGGAAGATTCCTTGTCGTCGGTAACGATGCCGGCCGTAGCCACCACGTCGAGCAACTCTTCGTCTTCCGTTTCGGTGAACTTCTCCACTTTCTCTTCCGTCAACTCTTCGGCCTCTTCGGCACTGTCGTCATCTCCGGTCGGCACGCTCACGGCTTCGATCAAATCTTTCTCGGAAACGTCTTCGGCGGCCACCTCCTCCACCGCCGCGCGGCCCTTCTTCTGCCAAATGAGCGCGTCCTTTACGTCAATCACCTGAATGCCGAGGTCGACGAACAGGGTGTAAATTTCATCCAACAACTCCACGTCCTCTTCGGCGTTTGGCACCGCGGCCATAATTTCCTGGTGCGTGACGTACCGTTGTTCACGACCTTTTTTCACGAGGTGTTTGACGGCCTCGGGAAATTTCTTCAGATCGTCGTCGGTGGGCTGAGCGATGAACTTCCGTGGGTGTGATGCCATGCCGGGGGAGTCTAGGTGGAAAAAGGCAAAGAGCCAAGAAAAAAAGGCGAAAGCCCGCCCTTTTCTCAGCGCAGCAACTGCATGAGTTTCAGGACTTGCTGATATTCCGTGCGCAGTTTCTCCTCTTCGCCCTTGCGACCTTCGCGCTGGGCGAGCAGCAATGCTTGCGTTATGTGCTTCTGCTTGCGCAAAATCACCTCTTGGTTGGACTGGTGACACAACTTCTTCACCTCGCGGGCGGCCAACGAGTCGGACCATTCGTCCAACCCGTTCTGCTCGCACCACAGCAGCAATACTTGCAACTTCTCCAACCACGGCTGCTCCAAAACGACCGGATCTTGTCGTTTTGCACGCGGCACGGCCAATGCCGTTCGCAGCAGTACGCTGAATTCGTCTTCGGTGGCGATCAAATCCGTCATATGGAACGCCACCGACGGGTAGAGAACAAACAGTCCCAAAGCGATTTGTTCGCGCGTGAAGGGGTTGGCCGACTGCGGCACTTCTTTCGGTGGGGCGGCCACGCGCACGGCCGTTTTCTCACGAGCGATGTCTTGTTGAATGGCAGTTTCGGTGGTGCCCAGCGCACCCGCCGCCTCGCGGGCGAAATGTTCCCGCTCCACGGCCGAAGGAATGGCTCGAAGCAAAGGCAGAAGCGTTTCCAAGGCCTGGGTTTTGCCGACGAGAGATTGCAAATCCAACGTGGCAAGCAAATGGTCGATGACCAAAGACACGAACGGTTTGGCCGGCGCCGTGAGTGCGTTTTTCAGAGCTTCCGGATTGTGCTGCGCCACGTCGGCGGGGTCCTTGTCCCCCAAAGCCACAGCCTGCACTTGCAGACCGGCGGGAGCCAAAAGCGTAAAGGCACGCTCGGCTGCCATACGTCCGGCGCGGTCTTGGTCCAAGCACAACACCACCCGTTCGCAGCTGCGTTGAATAATGGCCACATGAGCTTCGGTAAGAGCCGTGCCGCTGACGGCGGCCACATTGGTTATGCCCACGCGATGGCAGGCCAGCACATCGAAGTAGCCTTCCACCAACACCAACGCCTTTTCTTTGCGCACGGCGTCTTTGGCTAAGTGCCAACCGTAAAGCACGTTGCTTTTGTGGTAGAGCGGAGTTTCGGGCGAGTTGATGTACTTGGCGTCGTCGTTGCCGAGCGTGCGTCCGCTGAAACCCACGACCTTCCCCTGCGCATCGCGAATGGGAAACATGAGACGGTGGCGAAAGCGATCGTACGCTTTACCGCTCTGCAGCTGCTGTTCGGAAGCCAGTCCGCAAGAAATGACGTCGCTGCGACTGCAGCCCGTTTTCAGCAAATGATCGTACGTGGCGGAGAAGCTGTCGGGTGCCACGCCCAATTCGAAGGTGTCCCACTCCGCTTCAGCCACCCCGCGGTCGAGCAAGTACTTGCGCGCGGCTTCGTCTTGTTTCAGTTGATCGCGATAAAACTCGAGCGCCGTTTCCAGGCACTGGCGCAGCCGCTCTTTTTCGTCTTTGGTTTCGTGGTACTTCGGCTCGTCGGGGAGCTGCACGCCGGTTTTCTCGGCCAAGTCTTTTATGGCCTGACGGAAATCGACCCGTTCGATGGCTTGGTAGAAACTGAAAATATCGCCGCCCGTTTGGCACGCGAAGCAGTACGCAATGCCTTTGTCCGGCGACACCTGCATGCTGGGATGTTTGTCGTTGTGGAACGGACACACGCACACATAGCCCCGCCCTTTCTTGTGCAACTGGCAATACTGGCCCACCAGTTCTTCTATGGGCAGCCGAGTTTTGATTTCCGTGACGGTGTCCATGGGTAGAAAAGACTAGCGCGGGAAGGAATGAACGGCAAACGACGAGAGCCCGGTCTGGAGGCCTTTCCTACTCCGACTCCCCGCTTGGTTCCTTGGCTTCGGACGCGGTGCGTTCGCTTCTGTGTCCCACCATCCAACGACTGAGTCGGTTTTTCAACATACCCTTTTGCGCCAAGCTCCAACCAACGGGAATGTCTCGCCAGAGCAACACCTGGTCACCGGCAATGTCGGGGTTGCATTCAATGTCGGACCCGGACCAAAGATCTTGCAACTCGCTGTCGCTGAGGGTGACGGTGTTCTGCGTGGCCCAGTGTCCGCGCAATATGGCCAGCTCGCTGCATATGCGCAGCTTCCCTTCCTTCACGCCTTTGGCGAACGGCACGCCCAAGGCATAGTTCTGCACGGGTAAGGGGAAATCGATGACCTCTTGCCTTGTAAGCAGAAGCTGACTTTCGCGTTCACACAGCGCATCGCCTTCGGCCAAAAAACTCGTGCCGTATTCGGCGGTGAACTTCTTGGCAATCTCCGCCTGACGATGTCGCAAAAGCGGCGTTTCCTGAAAATGGACCCACTCCATGGGCAGCACTTGTCTGGTGGGAGCGCGCTTTTCCAAAATGGCGCAGAAGAAGCCTTCGCTGTCGTACGTCTGCGGCCAAATGCGCAGTAGCGGGTAGCAGGTAGCAGGTAGCGAATGTTCTTTGCTGAGCCACTCTTGTACCTTATGTGAATCCTCTATAGCCACTTCAAACCCTTTGCTGGTTGCTACCTGCTGCTGGCTACCTGCTTTTCGGGGATCCACCACCACCAATTGCTCAGGGTACTTTTTAAGCATGGCCAGCACCACCCCCTCGTTTTCTTCCGGCGTGAGCGTACACGTGGAGTACACCACCCGTCCGCCCACTTTGCAGGCATGAATGGCCGCCTCCAGCAGTTCCGTTTGCAACCTGGCCATTTTTTCGATGTTCTCCAAGCCGCAGAAGTTGAGCGCGTCGCTGTCTTTGCGCACCGTTCCTTGAGCCGTGCAAGGAGCGTCGCAGAGCACGCGGTCGAAGCGTTCGGTCATGTGTTTGGCGAACCACTGCCCCACCTTCTTCGTTACCACCACGTTGCTGCAGCCCAAACGATGCTGGGCGGTTTTCAGCGTCCACAAGCGTTTTTCCTGCACGTCGTTGGCCACAACCACACCCGTATTGCCCATGAGTGCCGACATTTGTGTGGTTTTGCTGCCGGGTGCCGCGCTCATATCCAAAATGGCTTCGCCCGGCTTCGGGTCCAACATGGAA
>CAZWVP010000112.1:0-4166 GCA_964636635.1 uncultured Candidatus Peribacteria bacterium | reverse complement strand
ATTGTTAAAGCAGTAGATCTTTTTCGTCACCTTATTCCTCCAGCGCCTTCCGCGCCACGGCGATGTGCTGCAAGGCGATTCGGTATCGGTTTATCGCCGTTGGGCGCGAAAGCCACTTGCGCAGCGGTGAGTAGGTGAACCACCCAATCCCGAAACCGATCATGCCAGTGACAATTTGAATCCATGTCCCCGGCTCGGGCGTCGGCAGCGGCGGCTCATCGAGCCACAACAAGCCGACAGAGTAATTCAGCCCATAGCTATACCCGCCGCGCTGCGCCACGTCGAACCGAATCTCGTTCTCCCCGACCGTGAGCCACGGGAGCACATCAACGCTGGTGTGCGCGGTGCACGTGGGCGCGAAGTCGGAGCAGGTGGAGTAGCCGTTGCCAGCCGTCGGGGCCTCTGCCGCCACCAGTGATCCGTTGAGCCATACACTGGCGCTGTCGTCGGCGGCCCACGTCACCATGGCGCTCGATGGCATCGAGGCGAGGCTGAATATCTCCGAGAACGAAACGACGGTGCCGTTGGGTAGCCAGGTGAGCAACGGCCACCCGGTTTGCGCGATCGAAATCCATTCGGTGCCTCCTATGGCGGGTGCCCATGACGGGTGCGGCGTGATCACCTGCACCGTGCCCACGCTGGCGATCTCGTCGCCGTCGGAAATCAGCGGGGCGGCTTTGGCCGAAATGGCAATTAGAAGCGTCAAAATGATAATCCAAATAATTATTGCCACATCTAGTAGCCATGCGGTTTGGCGTTCCACCGCATCCGTGTTGCGGTCGATGGCCGCGATGATCTTGTCTTCGGGTGTCATGCCCGCATCTCCTTATCCAAATCAGCCCCGAGGTGATCGAGGCTCAGCCCGTGCTTGTTCGCCATGCGCACAACTTCGCACAGGCGCTCCTTGATGCAGTCTTCTGTGAAAATCTGCATTGCCTCCGTTGCATCCTTGCCAGCGGTTCCCCGGTGGCGGTAGTGCGCTTTCCATTTGGTTTTGTCGGCCACTTGTAGCTCACCGAGCGTCATATCGTTTCCCTCCAAATAACAGGTGCCTCATCCGACCGCATCACCAACCACGTGCCCGCGTAGCCCTGTAGGCGGCACGCCAGCATCCACGGCATCTTTCGCTTCGCTGCCTGCTCGCGGGCTTGGCGCTCAAAGCGGGGCACGTCGATCAGCTTGTGCCACTTCACCTCGACGCTGTAGTGCTTGCCCTCGGGTGACCCGGCAACGATGTCCTCAGCCGATGCGCCCGCCGTTATCGGGATCACATTCCAGCCGCGCGTGGTGAGCACGGAGGCAAACTCAGTTTGCCCCCGGCGTCCCTTGCTTCGTTGGCTGCGGCTCATAGAGCGCCGTTGAACACCGTCACGCCGCCAGCCGCAATTTCCTTCACCACTGCGTTGAAGGCATCGCGCTTCCAGCGGTCCACGTAGAGCAACTGGTACCAGAACGTCAGCTTACCGCCGCGATTGCGAAAACGAATGCGGGCATCGATCTGCACAGGGTCTTGGCCGTCGTACACCGGAATGGAGATCTTGAACGACTTCGGAATCTGCGTCTCTCCCTTGCCGAACTTGCCGCTGATGTTCTCCTCGTACCGCAGTTGCACTTCGCCAGATTGCAGGTTGACGGCCGATTTGAAATCCACGTCCGTCTTGGCTTGCAAAGTGGTAGCCATCTCCAGCATCGTCGCCGCGCTCGGCTCAACCACATCAGGGGCGTTGTCTTCGATGAACTCGGCAAACTCGGCTTGCTCCATCTGCCTGCCGTTCGATTTCGTCCACTTCTGCCACTCTTCGGTGTGGCGAAGCACCAGAGTCAATGCATGCTTGCCGTGACGCGCCTTCTTGTCCTCGCTCTCGTGGTAGTCCAGCACGCAATGGACGCTGCTGTTGTCGCGATTGGCAAACGCACGGCTGTTATCGTCCGAATACAGAGCGTGGTAGGCGAGAAAACTGGCCGCATCACGCACACCGACGGTCTGCTCGATGCGCACGGGACGCTCAGCTAGGAACGTGTGTTCCTTGGGATTGATGATGGCGATCGTGCCGTCCGGCTTCATAATCCACTCGACACCATCTTTGGATGTCACGACTTTGGGCTTCGCAAGCGATTGCCCGGTTTCCAGAATCAGCTTCAACGCTTCGGCTGTGATCTCAGCCATGCTTCACTTCCTTTCGTTCTGCGAACAGCGTTTCCTGGCGCGGATCGTTCCGGCTCAGGTTGCATTCTTCGTCGATGTAGAAAATGGATTCTCCAAGCGCCAGTTCCGGCTTCTTGAGCTTCACATCGACGCTGGCGAACACCGTCACGAGGTTGCCGCCCATCTCGGTTTGACCCGGAGCAACCTCGATGGTGATCGCCATCTTTCCCTTGCCAAGAGTGCCCTTGACGGCCTCGTTGAGTTCTCGAAATTTGGAATCGCACAGCGTCAAAGCGCGCCCGCTGTTCAACTCCGTCAGCATGGATACAAAGTCCATTTACTATGCTCTCCTTTTCCCTTTTTCGTGCATCCCTCTCCGCAAATCCAACGGCTCCCCGATAGCCGCGTCACAATGCCCCGTGATTCCAGCGCCTTGAGTTCCCGCAGCACCGAATGAATGCGGTTTGCCCTGTCCAGCCGCTTCGAGCCACAGCGCCGCACGATTTCCTTTATCCAGATTGGCCGCTCGCCAATCGTGGCAATGAGCTTGTTGCGCAGCGATTGCCTCATTACGCCTCCTTCGGAATCCCGTACTCCCACGTCCCCTCGCTTCGCCGCCGCCGCTGCACCATGTGCCCGCCGTTGCGCACCTTGCGCAAATCGCGGATGCGCGCGCTCACGCCCGCCTCGCTGCCGCCTGCAATGGATTGCAACTCGGCCAAGGTGTAGAACGTGCCCCGGTGCGACAGCAGCACGTCGCGCACCCGGTCAAGCTGGCGGCCAAGCCGCTCGCCGTCGAGCGCGGGGTCGTAGGTGCGCCCGTCGAATTCAAGGGTGGCTTGGGTCATTGCGCTGGTGCCTCCTCCTCGAACAGATCCCCGGCTGCCGGCGGCTCCTCGCGCTCCTGGCCGCACGTGCCGCTCAGCATGATCGCCCGCAGCCCCGTGATGATGCCGTGCTGCGCTGGGCGCGACATGCGCGCGAACTGCTGGTAGAACGATTCCTCGATGTAGGTCCACGTCACCTTAGCCATCTACTTGCTCCTCCTGATACTGCCGCGCTTAGTCTCCATCGTGATCGCCTCGCCCATGATCTTTGCGAACTCTGCCTTTGTGTCCTTCGCACGCCATCCAAACTTCTCGCGCATGGCCTCTTCGAGTGGCCCGATGGACACAGAGCACGCCCCCATGAACTGATCGGCGGTGATTCCAGCCGCTTCCGCCGCAGCCCACGCAGACTCCACGTTGTTCAACTTGCGGATCGGAATGTCTTCGGTCAGATACCATCCGGGAACGCTTTCGGGATCTGCCAGCAGTTGTTCGCGGGCATGCTCCATCAGCGCTTCGCCCATCGGTTTGAGAATCTGCCAAGCTTCCACAAACCTCGACAACTCCGCGCCAGTCGGCATCACCTCTGCCTTCGTCAGCGGAACCATGGAGGTAGCCACATCGACTGACTCAGGGCAACGATTTGTCCCAAGCGCCTTGCAGTACTTGCACTGCGACCCGGGAGTGCGCTTGGCGTATGGCTTCGCCGCAGCCCACAGAATCGCGTTGACCTCTTCCTTCGCTTTCTGGATGTCCTCCCGCGTGTACTGCGCCACCGTCACACGCTCCTCGGGGGACACGGTTGGCTGAACCACGGCCACCGACACCACATCCGTAGAAGGCTTCTCCTGCGCGGCAATGATGGCGTAAGGGCGAAGCTGGAGGTTGACTTCCGCCCGGTCCACAGCCTCATGCCCAAACTTCCAATCGATCACCAGCGCCTTCGTGTCTCCCCATGCAACGAAGTCCAACTTTGTTGCGACGATGGAATCCAGCAGTCGCGCTTGCGAGTACCACTCCTTGACGATCTCGGGCTTCTCCATGTCAACGTGTTCAGCCAGTAGCGCCCGCCCCTGCTCGCCGCAAAAATTGATGTACCGCCGCTGCGCCGTAGTCAGCCCCTTGGTGTCGCGAGCGCCGCTCATCACCTCGTGCAGCAGCGTACCTTCCGCCGCCGCGTCGGATGGCTTGTA
>CAZWVP010000111.1:0-4270 GCA_964636635.1 uncultured Candidatus Peribacteria bacterium | reverse complement strand
CCAGCGGGTGCACAGCGGCTTCCCGGTTTTCAATCCTCTGTACGGCTGGTCCCGCGATGATGTACGCGAGTACGTGTCACGCTTCGATCTGCCCATGCACCCTCTCCTTGCTCAAGGATACGGCAGTATCGGGTGCATGCCCTGCACAAGACCGGTGGAGATTCATGAAGATGAGCGCGCCGGTCGCTGGAGCGGCAGTGAAAAAACTGTTTGCGGGGTAAACCTGACGGACGTTGACGATGGGTCCCCGATGACAGCTGAACGTCAAGAAGAGCTGCTGACTGGCTGGGCAAAACTTTAAATCAAATTTGCCAATCTCTCCTCAATCTTCGCCAGCTTCTCTTTCTGCGTCGCCAGCTTGTCACGTTCGGTCTGCACCACGTCGGGCCGGGCACGCGCCACGAATTGCTCGTTGCTGAGCTTCCCTTCTATACCCGCAACGAAGCCGGTGAGTTGGTCGCGTTCGGCGGTAAGACGCTTGCGTTCGACATCCAGGTCCAGAAGGCCCGCCAGAGACAAATGCACTTCCACGTGCGTGGTGAAGGCCACGGCGGCTTTCTCGCCGCTGTATTTGTCGTTCTGAATCATCAGCGATTCCACTTTGGCCATGCGACGAATATCGGCCTGATGCGCCTCCAGAATGGACGTGGCATCGGTCGTGACGAGAGTCACACTCACCTGCTTGCCCGGCTCCACGCCGTTATCCGTGCGCAGTTTGCGAATGGCGGTGACGGTATCGATGAGCGCCTGCAACGACGCCATGGCCACCACGTTGCGTTGCGCATCGTCGGCCACGGGCCACGGTTGCTTCATGAGCAAGTCCGCGCCTTCGGGTTTCACGTGCGCCCAAATTTCTTCGGTGACGAACGGACAGTACGGGTGCAGCAACGTGAGCGTGGTGCGCAGCGCGTGCATGAGCACTTGGACGTTGGCGGTGCCTTTGGAAATTTCCAAATACCAATCGCAGAAGAAGTCCCACACGAAGGCGTACATCTGTTCGCCCACTTCGCTGAGGCTGTAGTCTTGCAAGCCATCCGTCACGTCTTCAATGAGATTCTGCAAGGTTGTAAGCAACGCCTGATCAACAAGCGTCAGCTCCGCTTGGTTCTTGAAACTTGGTTCTTGGATCTTCCGCGGGTCGATACCCGCGGCTTCGCACTGCATGAGGACGAAACGCGACGCGTTCCACAGCTTGTTGATGAAGTTGCGGTAGCCGGCGATTTTCTCTTCATACAGACGCGAATCCGCCCCCGGACTCTGCCCCACGATCATGGCCAAACGCAGGGCGTCGGCGCCGTACTTGGCAATCATATCCAGCGGGTCGATCATGCTGGAGGGGTCACTCTTGCTCATTTTGCGCCCGTCACGGGTGCGAATAAGGCCGTGCAAATACACGGTTTTGAACGGAATCTGCCCCGTGGCATACGTCGTCATCAAAATCATGCGCGCCACCCAGAAAAACAGGATGTCGTACCCCGTCTCCATCACGTTCGTCGGGTGGAATTTCCGGAAATCGGGGCTTTGCTCCAAGAGTTCTCTCAGTGAAAGATTCGGATTTTCGGTCAGCTTCGCATCTATCAACGTGCTCCACGTCCAAAGCGCCGAGGAAAACCAAGTGTCGAGCGTATCGGGATCCTGCTCCCACCCGTCGCCCGCAGGCGGCTGCACGCCGACGTACGTTTCGTCGCCCTTGTACCAAACAGGGACGCGGTGACCCCACCAAATTTGGCGGGAAATGCACCAGTCGCGCAGGTTGTCTATCCAGTGGAAATACGTCTTTTCGAAGCGATCGGGAATAATGCGAATGTCTCCGTGATGCACCGTGGCGTGCATGACTTCTTTGAGACTCATGGTTTTCCCGGTCCATTCCACGGCGGGCTTGTTCACGTCAATGAACCACTGCAGTTTGATTTGCGGCTCGATGGTACCGCCGCCGCGCGAATTCGTGGCTTTGTTGTGCACGTAATCTTCCTTTACCGCCACGAGCAAGCCTTTGGCCTTTAACTTCTCCACGATGAGCGGACGAGCATCTTCTATTTTCTGCCCGGCAAATTCCCCCGCCCCTTCAAGCAAGCGCCCGTCGTAGCCAATCACCTGCTCCTTCTCCAAACCGTGACGTTCGGCAATCTCGAAGTCCGCGGCGTCGTGCCACGGCGTAATGGTCATGACGCCCGTGCCGAACTCCGGGTCCACCGCCGCGTCTTTGATGACCGTGGCGCGGACGGAACCGTTTATCCATTCGGCCTCGAACGTCTCACCGTGCTTGTACTGACCGTAGCGCTCGTCATCGGGATGCATGACCACGTATTTGTCGCCGAACTTGGTTTCGGGGCGAGAGGTGGCGATGTGGAACGGACCGTATTTGAACGTGTAAAACGGCACGGTTTCCTCCTTCCACGCCACTTCGTCGTCGGACACGGTGGTTTGAAGCTTGGGGTCCCAGTTCACGATGCGGTGGCCGCGATAAATGAGACCGTCTTTGTGCATGGCGCAGAACACTTCGTTGACCAAGCGGTTGAGCGACGGCTCGAACGTATAACGTTCGCGGCTCCAGTCGCACGAAGAGCCCATTTTGCGCACCTGACCGCGAATGGTGCTTTTGCTCTGCTCCACGAACTCGCGAATTTTCTCAATGAGCTTCTCGCGACCCAGTTCCTTGCGCGGGTCCTTCATGCCTTGGTCTTTGAGCAGCTTGATGACGACGTTCTCGGTGGCGATGGCGGCATGGTCCGTGCCGGGCACCCAGAGGGCCTCCTTGCCCTGCATACGGGCAAAGCGGATGAAGATGTCTTCCAAGGCCAACATGACCGCGTGGCCGAGGTGCAGCTGCCCGGTGGCGTTGGGCGGGGGCATGGAGACCGTGAACGGCTCTTTACCACTCTTCACGTCCGCCGTGAACGCGCCGGATTCTTCCCAGCGCTTGTAAATGCCGTCTTCTACAGTCAACGGTTCATATGCTTTAGGCAGCATGGTGCAGTTTGGGAGAGGTAGCCTGCCCTGAGCTTGTCGAAGGGTATGCTTTCGGGAGACTCATGCGCGGATTGTAGCGAAACAGACATGATTTGTTCATAAAAAAAGACCCCGCTTGCGCGAGGTCCCTTTTATAGTTGAGAGGAAAGAACGGATACCCCGCTTTCGCGGAGTCAAAGCTGGTGCATTGTACTGAGCACTTTTGTGAACGCAAGCGATACCAAGGGAAAAACTCAAGCCGCGTGAAAGTCATACTCTCTCGCCTCGTTCGTCCTATGCTGTGTACTGCCATGAACCACTTCCCCTTCCTCATGGGCCAAGAAGCCAGATTGCTTCGCAAAGAAGGCTACTTTCATGACGTCTACGACACGTACCTCCGCAACGAAGGCAAAGAGATGGGCACGTTCGAATACATCGTGGGTGGCGGCATGGCGGCGGGCAGCGTGGCCACGGAAAGTCTGGACCGAGGTGTCAGTTACGTCATCGGGCAGGAATACCAAGAACCAGAGGGCATGGCCGGCCGCATACGGCGAGATACGTGGCAGTTTGTGAAAGATGTGTTCCACATGAAACCCCTGCACGCCGTGGCCGACGCGGTGCGCGTGGTAGGCGATGCCCCCATGGATGCGGGCGATGCTCTTTTCGGGTATCATCAGGCTGCCTAATGAATGAGTCTCCCGGGTTCATCGGCAGAACCGTTCTCCCGAAGCCCGAAGGCAACTTCGGCAGCCTGACCAAAGCCGCCGTGGCGGTGCGTGAGGCGCTTATTAGCTGGGCAGATGACATCCCCATCGTGAACCTGGCCGGCAAAGCCATTCGGGCCATCTTGTAATGTAAAAAGACCCCCGGCAACCGAGGGTCTTTTTTATTATCGAGCTTGTCAGCCTGAGCCTGACGAAGGCTAATGCCTGGGTCCGCGGTGACCGCCGCCGAAGCCGCCACTGCGTCCGCCGAAGCCGCCGCCTGCGGGGCGAGGCGGGCGGGGCACGTAGCCCTCGGGCGGTGCCGACATCTGCTTCAGAGACATGCGCGTCTTGCCTTCCACGGCATCGAACTCTATGCACTTGGCCTGCACTTCCTGGCCCACCTGCAGCACGTCTTCCACCTTTTCCGTGCGGTCCCACTGGAGCTCGGAAATATGGATCATGGCGTCTTTGCCGCGGAGGAACTCCACGATGGCGCCCGTGCCGTCGATGATGCGCACCACCTTGCAATCATAGACCTTGCCGACTTCCGGCTTGGCCACGATGCCCTGAATCCATTCCTTGGCTTGCGCCATGGAGTCGCCGTTCATGGTGGT
>CAZWVP010000110.1:0-4317 GCA_964636635.1 uncultured Candidatus Peribacteria bacterium | reverse complement strand
CAGTGGCCGAACGTCATCGTCAGCGACCCGCCCTCCGTCTACAACCACCCCCGTTTGAATTGGAGATGGTCGTGGTACACCGCGCGTTGCGGCGACGGCATTCGCCAAAACTTCGAACAGTGCGACGACGGCAACAGGGTAAGCAACGACGGCTGCAGCCGCACCTGCGTGAAGGAAAACAAGCGCGCCTACGGCTGCATGAACGGCCGCTACCTGCCCGGCGAAAACTACCTTGCCGCCGACGGCTGCAACACGTGCACATGCCAACTGAACGGCGCATCCGCCTGTACGAAAATGGCCTGCCCGTCCATTCGCAACCGCTGCACGAGCAGCGACCAATGCGGTGCCGACGAACGCTGCACCACTGAAACGGGTTCGTGTTTGCCTTCCTGCACGGGCATGTACTGCACGGCCGTGTGCACGGGAGTGTGCGAAAAACGACCTCAGCCCACGCGCCCGGGTTGCCAGCCCTACGCCTGCCGCGACGGCACGGCCTACCAGGCCTGCACGGCCGGCGGCATTCCCATCAACTACTTCGCCGACCCGTGCCTGACGCACGGCGGCCAAGTGCAAGCGCTCTGCGGCAACGGCGTATGTGAAGAAGGCGAAGCCAGCTACTGCCCCGCCTGCGTGTACGGCAACCCCGCCTGTCTAGCCCCCTGCAAAACGGGCTCTTGCACCCGCGACTGTCGTTAGCGATGTCCGCCATGTTGCACATAGACGCGAACGGTGAACGCACGCACGTCTGCGTGCCGGGCCGCACGGAACTGACCGTGGCTCCCGGCGTACACGCGGCCGTGCGCCTCGTCTGTGCTCCGGGACACATGGAGCTTGCCATACACGTGCAGAACGACGCCTCGTTGCTGCTGCTCGTAACGGGCGAAGCCGACGCCGAGACCGTAATTATGCAAACGCAACGCATAGGCGCACGAGCACGTCTGCACGCGGTGTGCCTGACGCTCGGACCCATAGGCAAACACACGCTGGTTTCCACGGTGGAGGGCGAACACGGCGACAGCACCGTGGACTGGCTGCTGCAGAGCAACGGCGCCATGCAACAGCACGTGGCCGTGCGCAACATTTTCCTCGCGCGCGGCGGCCGCGGCGAAGTGACCATGAAGGCCGTGGTGCAAGACACCGCCCGCGTGAAGCTGGAAGGCATGATAGAAATAGGCCTGCACGGCGGCGGCACGGACACCTACCTCACGGAACGCGTGTTGATGTTGGACCCCACGGCCAAAGTGGACGCCACGCCGGGACTGGAAATAAAAACCAACGACGTGAAAGCCAGCCACAGCGCCACGGTGGAACACGTGCGCCCGGAAGACAGTTTCTACCTTACGTCGCGCGGCATACACCCCAAAGAAGCCCGCCTCATGTGCGTGCAGGGGTTTTTGGCGGAACTGACGGAACGCATTCCCGTGGCCGAATGGCGGGAAGATGTGATGGAAAAACTTGGCTTGCTGTAGAGAATTATTGCTTAAAAGCATACAATACTATAAAATAAATATAAGACAATATGCGCCCACTCGACCAACTTTCGCTGGAATGCAATGACGAGAATACGGAAGCGGCCATCGCTGCTTTGGCGAATTTGCCGCCCGCTATCGGCGACGTGACGAAGGCATTGGTGCAAGAGTTGCACACTTGCTTGGAAACCCGGTCGGACTCCACGGAAATCATCCGCCGCTTGCAAGCGGCTTTGGGAGATGCACCCGAACGACTCGACACACCGGAGGCGGTGTTGGAACACTTGTTCCGGCGACGCCAAGCGCTTATTAAAGCGGGCGCGTTGGAGTCGGTGATCTCCGCCATGCCGACTGCTTGGAAAGAAGACGGACGAGCCGTATTTTTGGAAGGCGTGTCGTACTACGACGCTCAACATAAAAAGAAAGCGGACCAAGATTGGTCGGGCGCTTTGGAGAAACTGGAGCGCGCCACGGCTGCCCTGCCGGAACAAGCCGAACCCGAAGCGGAGTTTTTCGCGTGCAACCAAGCGTTTTTGGCGGCACGCAACGCCGGCAGCGCCGAGAAAAAGACAGGTCGTGACCCAAGTGCATATTGGGGAAAACTGCCGCATTTCGTCAGTCGCGCCAACGCCGCACTGAACCGGCTGGAAGATGCCCACAAACAAAACGAGCAGCGCGGCTATTTGTTCTACAACATGGCGCGTCACTTGCTGGAAAACGAAAGCCAACCGGAAGCGGCGCACGAGATGTACGTGCAAGCCGCACAGGCGCGCAAAGACTACTTCGCGCACTTGGAAGCCTCCGAACAGCATACCGATGCCGCGGCCTACGCCGACCAAGTGTGGAAAGCAGGCTTCGACTACACGTACTTCTTCCCGAACCGCGACCAAAATACGCAGTGCCCCGTAACGACCGAAGATGAAAAAGACATCGTCGCGCGCTACGCGGTGCAAGCACGGTTCGCAGTACGCAAAGACCGCGACGCGGAATGGCAGAGACGATACGGCAATCCTACCGCTGAGTCTTAGTGCACTCGGCCAACACCAACCCGACGATGAAGCCAACGGCCATGTACACCAACTTTCGCAGAGATTTCGTTCGCAACTCCGCGTACAGCTTTTCAGATTCGGCCGCTACGGAAGCTTGTTCGTCGATGGAGGCGTAATCGGCATCGGGAACGAATACATGCCTGCGCCACACGCGCGAACTGAATTCGTCGAATTCCGGCAACGCCAAACGCACCACGAAGCCGCCCTTGTCGCACGTCATGTCTTCCAGCATCACGCTCGTCTGCGCAACGCTTTCGGGCAAATGAAACGAGATCGACTCTCCGGAAAGCAACTGTCGCACCAGCCAGCGCTCCTGCTCAATCTTTCCGCCAATCTGCCGTTTCGCCTCTTGCATCACCGCCTCCAAAAAAGCGGGGCTTTCGCGCACTTTTCTCAGCGGCCGCATTTCTTGGTACGGCATGAGGGTTATTGTAGCAAACGTGCGATCTGATCGCGAAACACATAGGCTAACGCGGCCATGCTCCCCAGCGCCGCCACGCCGCAGCCTATCGTCAGAACCGCGCAACCTGTCAGGTTCACTTCGGGGTCGCGAATCACGACGGCCATCTCCTGAGGATTCGTGCTTTTGCGAAAGACGATGCGACCGTCGTCGTAGCAATCCTCGGCCACCAACCAAACGTACGCCTTCACATGCAACAACCCCAAGCCGCGGTCATCGATGTACGCGTCCACAAAATGCTCGCGTGCCATTTCTTCGGCCGTAGGCAAACGATAACGCGTGGTAAAACCCATGTCGCCGTTCCGTACCGTGCGTAACTGCGTGCGCACACCTTCACCCTCCGCGATTTGCCGATGAAATTCTTTCAACGCCGCCGGGTGACTCACCAAATCCAGAGGCTTGGCAGCCAAATCGGACAAACTGTCGTCGGAACGGTGGTCGAGATCCATAGTCTGTGATTTTCAAGCAAAAACACAGATATGTCAATTATACCTGTCAGCTTACACCGTCTGCTTCCGGTGACGGCGTTCGGCTTCCAAACGCTGGCGACGGCGCTCTTTTTTCGAGGCATTGCCCCAGTACCGGTCTGTGCTCGGAACGAGCGGTTGTGATACCTCCGGATCATCGGGCGGAGGCACCGGAACATCGAGCAAATAGGCAGGTGCATCCGGCGAAGGTGCCGGAGCATAGATCATCGCATCTTCGCGATACGCTTCGTTCCGTTCCCATTCAATTGCCGTGGCATCTAAAAATGCATCCATGGCTTTGCGCACCTCCACCAAATTCCGACGCATGTCGTCTCGCTTCAGGCAATGCGCTCGCAGCTGCATTTCCGGCTCCTGCGGCCAATGCTCGGGGTTGTACCCTTCGGCGAACTTGATCATGAGGCGTTTGTACTACGGTTGTCTTTGGGTGTCAAAACGTACGTACCGTCATCGTTGATGGCGGGCGGCTTGTATTCCAACGGATACGCAATGGTCATTCCCTCCGCCCATTCCGGCGCAATCACCTCAAGTTCCATAGTTATGAGCGCAAACGTGGATTGGCGCTGTACGGAAACGAAATCGGCGATCATGGTTTCGGGCGGAAGCGCCACCGTCACCACGTCTCCGTCCTCGGTCTGCAGCTCCAGAGAACGCTTCCCCTCGAACACTTGCGATGCGATGGTTTCATGAAAATCTCTGTAAAACTTCGCCCGACGGTCCGGACGCAACTCCTGATTGCCTTCGCCGGGTTGGAAATACTCTTGCATGGGGGAGGAGAATGGTACTCCCGGGCACGCAAAAAAGCAGCCAATCGGCTGCGGAAGATCTTTCAGACGGTGTATTCACACCATCGC
>CAZWVP010000109.1:0-4338 GCA_964636635.1 uncultured Candidatus Peribacteria bacterium | reverse complement strand
AGTAGTCACTCAGACCCTTGCATCGAAATCGCGTTTCTCCTACACAATGCCAACTTTACTTCTTTCACCCTTTTTATTTTATGCGGTTCAATACTCAAACCGGTGCCGAGGGGCAATCCCAGAGCGCCGACAACGGCCAACAGGAAAACCAGCCTTCCCGCGAACAGCAGGTGGCTGAGCAGATGAAAATTTCCTTGGCACTGGCTCAGGCGGAAGCCTCTCAGCGCTTTGTGGGCTTGTTCAACCGACGGTAGAAGCCCCATCGCGGGACGGATTCGACTTTTGGTCGACATCCGCTCCCGCTGCTTTCGGGCGGGGAAACTCTTACACAAAAAGATTGTCAGAATGCAGGCGTCAAAACGTCCGTAAGGACATGACACTCCAGCGATACGCCATCATCGGCATAACCATGGTCATTCTCCTTTCCGGCTGGGCGGCTTTGCCGAACGAATCCGCTGCCAGACGAGAAGAGCTGAAATCCATGGGCCTGTCTCTGCCTATGACCGACATGGAGGCACGAGCCAAGCTGCTGACATTCGGTTTGTATGTGACACCGAATCCCGCCCAAAACCCCATCGACCCGCCTGAGCGATTCACCGGATACCACACGGCTTTGGACCTGGAGATACTTCCCACCGAACAGAATATGCCCGTGGACGTGTATGCCATTTGCTCCGGCGAAGTGACCTATAGTGAAAGCGCGGCGGGCTACGGCGGCGTACTGGTGCAACGTTGCGTCATCAACGAACAACCCGTCACCGTACTCTACGGACATCTCGACCCCGATTCGTTCCGACGCAAAAGGGGCGAGCAGCTGACAAGCGGGGAAACAATCGGCGTTCTGGCAGCCACACACAGTGAGGAAAGCGACGGGAACCGCAAACATTTGCACTTAGGGATTCACAAAGGTACGGCTCCGGAATTTTTGGGATACGTGCAAAGTGAGGAAGAGCTGAGTGCGTTTATGAACCCTGCGACGGTGTTGAAGTTGAAGTGATAACCGAAGATCAACGATCCAAACAGCCCCTTCGTACTACAAAGAATGGCTCAGAGTGGAAGTTGGTTCGCTATGAGCGACACCGCACTGGCTGCGGGGGGGGTCGAATGGTGGGCAATACAAGATTCGAACTTGTGACCTCCACAATGTCAATGTGGCGCTCTAACCAGCTGAGCTAATTGCCCGGTGTTGTGAATAATATTGAACGGCTCTAACCATCCCGCAGGCGCGGGATAATTGCCGTGACGAACCGGGGTGCAGGATACGGATGGCAGGGGTGGTACTGCAAGGCGTTTTCTGCTAGAATACTTAGATTTCATGACACAAACACCCGCTGCACACATGGCCGAAGAAACGGTGGTGCTCTCGTGGCGCACGCCCAAGCGTGTACTGCCCGAACGCGGGCGGAACTGGTACATCGCCGCCGCCGTCTTTGTGGTGCTGTGCTTGCTTTACGGCATATTCAGCCATTCCTGGAGCACACTCTTGGTTTTCGCGTTGTTGGCAGGCGTGTATTGGCTCTACCACAAGGAGCCGTTCGCCGAAACGTCTTTTCTGGTCGGCACGGCCGGTTTCCAGGACGGCGACCGCTTCACGCCGTGGACGGACTGCGCCGGCTTTTGGATGCTGCAAGGACCCGGATACGTGGAATTGCATATTCAACGCAAGAGCGGACGCAGCCGCGAGGCCGTAACGCTCCTGCCAACCGACATAAACTTCCAGCAAGCCAGAGCCATTCTTACCGGTTTCATACCGGAATTCAGCGATCGCAAAGAACGACTACTTGACACAGTTATCCGTTTACTTAAAATATAAATGCTGTTCCGCAGCACCCGCCGCCGCTTTGCTTCCCAACGCGCCCTCGAGCAGGAGCGACGTTTGGCATGGCTGGCGCAAGTCGCGGAAGACAATGAAGACTTGTTGGGAGCGACAGACAAGCTTTTGACGGGCGATGACGTCGAAAGTACGGCTGCGGCCATGAGAAACAAGCTGCTGTCGTTCTCCGTCATCAGTGCGGAGCTCGCGGCCCAAGCAAGCACGGACCGAACCATCTTGGCGCAATTGCGCCGCACTACCGACGACGCTCGTTTGCAGTCGCTGCTGGACGCTCGCATCGACGAATTGATCGACGGCGTGCCCGCTCCCGCAAGCGTGGTCGGCCGGGACGTGGAACGAGAGCTGGAGACCATGCTCGACGGCAAAAACCCGCAAGCGCTTCTGGCGGTGTTGCATATGCTGACGCAGCGCTTGCACGACTACGACGTGAACGCCGTGGTGTATGACCCAAGCGCGCCGGTGCCCGCCGGCGATGTGTCGGTGCCGAAACATGGTGAACGGTTGATGATGGAGGATTTTCTTCGCGAAGAAGCCGCTTGGTTGGCGAAGAAAGGCTTCCATGAAGCGGGCAAAACTTCCGCCCCCGGCGACCTTGCGGACATTCTGCCGAAGCTCACGGAACACGAGCTGCGCGAACTGGCCGGAAATGTGAAGATAGACGAGTCGCTGCCGGAAACGCAGCTGCGTTACATCATCGCCAACTACGCCTCCAAAGCCCGCCGCCAAGCCGAACGTGTGCGCAACGATACCGGTAATGACGGGGCGAACGTCGTGCCGCCGCGCACGCGACTGCTGCAAACCCAAAGTGTGGTGGACGTGCAAATTGCCAACGTCCTCAAGGAAAAAGCGAAAGCGACTCTGGATGCACTTGAACAACGCCTGAACGAAGCGCGCAAGCAAAACGGCTTCGCGCTGCAGGAACTGCCGCCCGACATGCTTGGGCACGCGGTAGTGGAAACCATGGTGCCGCTTTTGGTGGCGGCGAACGTGAATGAGAAAGACGGACTGAAGCGTTTGACGACGCTTTTGCAGCCGCTTTTGGGCGACCGCTTGGACCGCGCACTCACGGCGGCGAAGAGCTCCGCGAAAAACGAGCGCGCCCGCCAAAACAACCAAGACCCCATGCATCGCTTCGGCGTGCTCAACGGCATGCTTCGCAACGTTGAAGATTTGCACCGCGCACTCGGCGGCAATGCCCAGGAATTCCTGGACCGCATGTTCGGAGCCGAAACGGCGGCACTGAAGCAATGTGCCGATTTGGCCGCGTTCATCGCGCCGAATTTACCCGACTCCGCCGACAAAACGTTCCTGCTGAAATTTGCGAACGGCAAAGCGAACCGAGCGGATAAAAACCAACTCTGGAACGACTTCCCTCTCGAAGTTCTCAAGCGCTTGGCCGCCATTCACTGCAGCCCGCAATCGGGCGAGCAGCAGGAGCGCCTGCGCATGTACCGCACCGAAAGCAATTCGCTGGATGTCGGCGATTTGCCGAAAGTTCGGGCGGAATTCGAAGCCGTGCGCGATGCCGTGCCGGCGCTTGCCATGCCCGCAGCCTTAGGCGGCGGCAAGCTCATGGACCATGAGGTGTTGCAGACTCTCGGCGGCGCGGCTGAGTGGCAAAAACACTGCACGCACGTGGAAAGCCTGCTCTTGCAAGTAGGCAGCATAAAACTGGGGGCAAACGAGGAAGACACGTTGCGGAGGCTGCGCACGGAAAACGTGCAGAAGGCCGCCACGCACGTGAAACTGCTGCAACACGCCTACCAACTGTTGCGCGGGTTCAGCGACGGTACGAGTATTGAAACCGTCTCAAGTGAGCAGTTTCTGGCGCAAAACGGCCAGGACGGCAGCGGCTACTTCGACATTCAGCGCAACGTCATCTGCCTGAACGGCGACAAGCCGGAAGAACTGCGCCAGACCGTTTTGCACCACGAACTGGGTCACGCTTTGCTCCATGCCCTGGGCCGCAATACCGGCATCGTGGCCGGAGCGTTCAGCGCCGCCAAACAAACGTTGCAACAGAGTTCCGCCCGCGACTCGCAGGGCGGCGAACTGCCCGGCAACATGATGGATGTGCTGCGCGGCCTGGAAACCGATTACCGCATTCCCACGGCGAACAAGTCGCAGGCCGAGAAAGACGATTTGCTCTTGGATGAATTGCTGAACCGCTACGCCTCCTGGCGTCGCGGCGGTCGCCCGCGCGACCTCAGTAACTCGCTACGCAGCCGTGAGCAACCTCTCTTCGACGTTTTGGACGAGAAATTCCCGACGAAACTCGCCGAGCCGGATTTGCTCACAGAGAGTTTCGATACCGACCGCCTGCAAATGACCGATGCAGAAAGGCTGTTACAGCAACAAAATGACGATCAAGGCACGACATTAGGCGGCAGTTCAGATCTGCACAAACCGGAACAAGCCATCGGGGATGTTTATCATGCATTGAGTCTGGCAGAAGCCTTCGTACGCGATCATCCCGATACGGAAAACATTGCCTTGGTAGACAC
>CAZWVP010000108.1:0-4344 GCA_964636635.1 uncultured Candidatus Peribacteria bacterium | reverse complement strand
TACGCGAGCATGGAAGCGCGTTGGAAAGAAGATCAAACGGATGCTTCGTAAGCGCTATTGTTGCTCGTCGCGCAATCGTCCTTCACCAAGCAAGTTTTGTATTTGCATGAACGTTTGCCGGCCAATGTCCGTACAGGCAAAAGAAGGCTTGTCTCCTGCCATCTCAAATTGTTGAGCACCGCCGAGACGCACTAATTTTTCGCAACACCGCACCACGCGCAGCGTCGTGTGTTTGTGACCGAGCTTCTGCTCTATGCCCACACCGATGGTGGCCCCTTGGTGCGCCAAATTGTTCTGCGAAAGGAGGTACTGCATCACCTGGCGTGCCAAAGCGTAGTCGCGCACGTACTCGGTAAGAGCGGAGGGTGCGGACACAATCTCCTGTTCCGGCCGACGTTCGGGAGTTTCTGCCATGGCCGCACATGGTACCGCAAAGCAGGCCGGGTGCCGCAAGTCGTTGATGGAGTATTCGTTTATGAATGCTGGCTTGCCATGAGCGAGCGGCAGTGAAGGGTCTTCGATTCGCTGCTTGGCAGCTCACTCAGACTCATTCGCCTCGCTGCCGCGAGTCGAATGGTGGAGCTCAGGGGACTCGAACCCCTTACCTCTTCCATGCCATGGAAGCGCTCTACCAGATGAGCTAGAGCCCCAGACCGCCGCGCATTCTAGAAGAAACCTGGCGAAGTGCCAAAAATTTTCTTGACCTTCCCGTCAAACGTCCTCTACCGTACATACAGTGTTACAGACCCGCCTCAGCTACGGCGCTTCCTACTTCTGGTTTAGCCAGGGGAAGTTGCCTGCGTGTCTGAACTGAACTCGACCAAACAAGACACCCCGCCTTCCCCCTCGCAGCCAGGAAGGTTTTTTTGTTTATCCAGCACCCATCTACGACCATGAATGCCTCTCAACTCACATTGCAAGAACTGCTCAACCTCGGAAGGCCCGTTGAACTCGATAGGAAAACCGCCGACAGCGTGAATGTCTCGGGCGTGCATACGGGCACGCGCGCCGCACTTGAGAAAATTTTCACGCATAGTCGAACGCAGCCCCGCGTGCTGCCCGAGGTCACGCTCCTCATGCAAGACAGGCCCGTTGCCTGCGAATCACCCCTCGGCGCCATGGAATACGCCACCGTCATGTTCGCAGAGCGCGCCAACGAAGTTCTCGCGAGCGCCGCGGAAAGCTATTGGCGGCGACACGAAACCCCCACCACATAATATTCACCCTTCGCTTCCTCCCCACTCCCATGCCTCTCATCATTGAACACCCTCTGCCCTCGCCCGTCGAAATCGCCGAGCGCTACCCGGTAACGGTGGCACACCGCATCGACGAACGCCGTCAATCGGCACGCAATGTCATCGCGGGTACGGACCCGCGCCTGATGATGATCATCGGGCCCTGTTCCGCATGGCCCAGCGAAGCAGTGCTTGCGTACACGGAAAAATTGGCGCGTCTGGAAGAGGAAGTGCGCGACAAGCTGCTGATTGTGCTTCGCTGTTACATTCAAAAACCACGCACAATCAAAGGCTGGCCCGGCCCTCTCAATCAGCCCGACCCGCGCGAGCCGATTGATATTGCCAAAGGCATAGAGCAGTGCTCGAAACTTATGCATGAAGCCGGTCAAATGCTGCCGCTTGCAGACGAAATGCTCTTCACGCACAACGACGACTACTTCGATCGCTTCCTCAGCTACACCGCCGTGGGAGCGCGCAGCGCCGAAGACCAGGAGCACCGTTACCACGCTTCAGGTCTGAGCATGCCCGTCGGCATGAAAAATCCGACGAGCGGCGACATTGAAATCGGCGTGAACAGCGTCATGGCCGCACAGTCTCCGCACCGTTTCACGTACAAAGGCAACCAAGTACGCACGACGGGCAACGAGCACGCGCACCTCATTCTGCGCGGCGGAGGCGGCAAGCCCAACTACGACCCGCAATCCATCGCCTTCGCGCAGAAAAAACTGCTTGAGAAAAAAGCCCAGAACCCGGCGATGATCGTCGATGCCAGTCACGACAACTGTTTCAACGGTCACGGCAAAGATCCGGAACTGCAAATGCTCGTGGTCGAAAACGTGCTCGCCGGCATTCGCATGAAGCGGGAAGAGTATGCTCGCGTACGCGGCTTCATGATTGAAAGTTTCATGAAACAAGGAAAGCAGCCGGAAAACGACATTCGCGACTTGAACGGTCTCTCCATCACCGACCCGTGTCTCGGTTGGGAGGAAACCGAGAGAATGTTGAAAGACACCGCCATGGCACTCTAACCCTCTGCCTCACATGTCTGCCCTCCTCACCATCATCATCGTGCATACGCTCGGCATGGTCAGCCCGGGTCCCGACTTCGCGCTCGTCATGCAAAGCAGCCTCGTCTATTCGAGGCGCACGCTCCTCTGGATAGCCATCGGTTTGGGCGGCGGCGTGGCGCTACACGTCACGTACTGTCTGCTCGGCATCGGGCTCATCATCTCGCAATCCATTCTGCTGTATAACGGCATCAAAATTGCGGGCGGCTTGTATTTGGTTTACCTCGGTTGCAAGGCACTTTTGAGCCGAGCGCCGAAACAAGAGCCAAGCGTCACCGGCGAAAAAAGCCGCGTCATCAAAACGCTTTCCCCTGCGCGCGGTCTGCTCACAGGCTTTCTGTGCAACGCCCTCAACCCGAAGGCCACGGTGTTTTTCTTGGCCGTGTTCACGCAAGTCATAGATCCCGCGACTCCGCTCGGCACGCAAGTCTTCTACGGCGCCTATATGTCCGTGGCCACCGCCGTCTACTTCGCAAGTTTGGGGTACTGCATTTCCGCATCGCCCGTGCAAAAACTGCTGCACTCCGCGCATCAAACCATCGAAAAAATCATGGGTGCCGTACTCATTGCGCTGGGACTGCGCGTCATGTTTTCCTCCCACAAATAACTCGTTCGGGGTTTCTCTTGCATTCAAGGGAAACCCCGATGAGAATAGCATCACACATGTACCGGATGGACGTTCTCCTCGGCCAACTCCTTAGCCTCCTCCTTACGGCGGAAGGCGAGCTGCGTGTGTAAGAACCTCTGAATCACTTACACGATATACGAGCTCCCCTTCCCCGCCGCGGAGCTTTTTTTCCATTCCCCTTTTCCCTCTCCTTACCATGGCACGCCCTCTGACGTACGATTCTCAAGAACAGCACATGCTGCAACAAGCCGAAGAAGCACTGCAGACGCAGACTGCAAATGACACGGAACACGAAGAGGCACTGCGTAGCTTGAGTACGGCCGAAAGCATGATTCACGACATTCGTACGAACCTGGCCCATGCGCTACGCGCCTTTACGCCGGAACAGTGGTCCAAGCTGAACGATGCCGATGTGGCCGTGGTCATGCATGAAGCGACGCAAACCGCTTTGGCTGGGCATGCGCTGCGCTACCTGCCAGAAAACCGACGAGACGCCTTGGATGCGCGCTTTTTCACGGAAGCCATGCGTCGCGGTTTGCCAAATTGGATCGTGCAATTCGCCTCGCCCGCAGTGCAAGCGGACGAAGAAGTGCAAGCGAACGTCGCTGCCGCTGAACAGGAGCGTCAACGACGATTGGAAGCCGTTCTCAGTCGCAAAACCGTTGACTGAACCTGCGCTACGGTTTTACAGTACGGGCGTCATGCACGCCGTGCGGTCCATCATTACGCAGATCATTATTGCCCCGCGCGCAGCGTGAGGAAGTGATCTCGTAACTCCACTTGTCACCCTCCCGCCTCGCGAAACGCCCGGCGGATTTTTTTATCCCATCCTTTTCACTCTCATGCAAAGCACATCCACACTTACGGAAACCACTCGTGAAGAACATTTTCGCAGGCTGCAATGCGACGAAGCCAAAGGCGAAGTCACATTTACACAGGTCATGAGCCACGGTTCCCCGGGCCACTGGTTCCGAATGCATCTGGCAGGCATGGAGAAAAGGAGCGTTTTTGTACAAGCGGCGGATGCAACGCCCGAAACAAGCGAACGAATAATGGAGGTGCTCGCAATGGAATCTGCATACATACGGTCGCTTCTGACACGTTTTGAAGAGCTCGATCTCCGCATTGCCATGAAGGGTTTCACGCCGCGCGAAGAAGAGCGAAGGCTCGGTATAAAAAACTCGGGCCAGCCGGAAGCATTGCTACACCTGCGTACCACACAGGAGCTCACTGAGGAACATGTTGGCGACCAACCTGAAAAAGAGCATGTACTTCAAGAAATACTACATGCACTCTCTTCCAAAGAAATCGCATGATCATCATAGACGAGGCCGAACATCGCTGGTACATTCGCGCCGTTGCACCCGTAGTTCAGCCTGGATAGAACGCCAGATTGCGGATCTGGAAGTCGTAG
>CAZWVP010000107.1:0-4371 GCA_964636635.1 uncultured Candidatus Peribacteria bacterium | reverse complement strand
CGTCGCACGCCGGGCGT
Organism: uncultured Candidatus Peribacteria bacterium; assembly: GCA_964636635.1. GTDB lineage: Bacteria > Patescibacteriota > Gracilibacteria > Peribacterales > Peribacteraceae > CAZWVP01. The sequence goes on along the minus strand of CAZWVP010000107.1, from coordinate 4,354 downwards.
GCGCGCCGCGTCTGCGCTGCCGCTCGCGCAGAGATCTTGACGCGCAGCCCCATGCGCGACTGCTACTGCGGAAGCTCGGCCAGCAGTTGCTCCAGCGTAACGAACTCGCCGCGCTGAATGGTGAGGTTGGGCCCGAAGAGCACGGGCGTTTCCAAGTCGTCGTTCATGTACGACTTGCGCAAGTCGCGAATTTCGATGAGGGGCGAGGTTTCTTTCATGAGAGTCCGGAAAAGCGAATGAAGACTACTTCACCAAGACCACCACGGTCTCCCCTTCCTCCAGGCCCGAAAGCACTTCGCGTTCACCCAGAGAGCCGTCGATGCCGGAAACCACCGTGCGTTCTTCCATGACGTTTTCCTTGTTCAAAATGCGCACGTACTCGCGGCCGGCTACGTCGGTCAAAATGGAGCGACCCGGTACGGTAACAACGTCCTGCCGTTCGGCGGTGATGATTTTCGTATCGCCGGTCATGCCTATTTTCAGGCGCAAATCCTGCGTGACGAAGTCCATTTTCACGCGATACTTCGGCACCCCGTCCACCTGCGTGGCCGTGGGTTCCACTTCGCTCACGCGCAGGACGAACTCTTCGCCGGGGAAGGCGTCGAGCGTAATGCTGCCCGTTTGCGACAACTGCACCTTGGGCACGTCCACTTCGGAAATGAACATCTCCACGCGGTACGGCGAATCGCCGAGCATGGTAATGGCGGTGTCGGACGCAAACGACGTGGAAAGCAGTTCACCCGCTTTCAAGTTCACTTTGGTAATAACACCGTTGATGGGCGCGGTAATAATGGTGTTCTGGTAGGCCTCTCCTGCGCGCTGCAACGAAGCGTAGGCTTGGTTCAAACGGGCACGAGCGCTGTCGAGATCGGTCTTGCGGGGTCCGGCACGCTTCAAGGCCAGCTGTGCTTCTTCTATGCGCAGCGCCGTCTGGTAGCTTTGAATGTCGGAAAGCGCGCGGTCTTTGCTGCCTTGCGCGGAAGTCAGCTGCCCTTGCTCGTTGGCAATGCGTGTGTCGAGCGCGGAAGCCGCGTCTTGCAGCGTTTTCCAGGCGGAGTCGATGGCGCTGAGAGCGGTTTGCGCGGAAGCGCGATCGGCGGCCATGCCGCTTTTTACGGCTTCTTTTTCGGTGTTCGAATAGACGGAGGTAATGGGCAAGGTACTGGCCAACGAGTAGGCGCTGTTCACGAAATCGGCCGCTTCACTCACGTAGTCACGCGCATCTTTCAAGGCCGCGAGAGCATCGCGGTAGTCCGAAAAGGTGAGAACGGGCCGAGCCTGCAAATGACGCATGACGCTGTTCTGCTTGTCGCGCAAAAGCTTCAACTGACCGGGTTCGTGCTTGGTAGCGGCATCTTGGAACGCCGTGCCGTTGAGCGCATCGCCCACGCTGCCCACGGCGGAAAGCGCGGTATTGATGTGTTGGGAAATAATGCTCTGCGACGTCGTCACATATCCCGAAAGGCTGGTCTTGGCTTCACGCTCCAGTGCTTCCAGCGATTCCTTGGAGCGTTTCAACGTTTCTTCGGCCGTGACCAATGCCTGTTGAGACGTGCGCAGCGCGGCACGCTTGTTTTCCACACCCGCCTCGGCAATGAGCAATTCTTCCGGACGCGTCCCCTCCTCCAAAGCCTGCAAATCCGCCTGCGCGGCCTGCACACTGGCACGAGCCGACTGCACGTCGCCCGCCGAACCGTTGGAACGAAGCTTCGCGAGCAATTGCCCGGCCTTCACCTTGTCGCCTTCCTTCACGGAAACTTTTTCCACTATGCCCGTCATCGGGAACTGCAGTTTCAAGTCACGTTCGGAAATTATTTCTCCCACGGCCTCCACGGTCTGCACCACATCGGCGCGCTTGGACGCTTCGGTGAGGTATTCCGGTGCGGCCGGTCGGGAAAGCAGATATATACCGACACCCGTGACAACGAGCGCCAAGGCGACGGCAATGCTGGTTTTCGGACGCTTGCGGAGAAACGAGAACATGGAAGTGAAAAAGGAAGCCATAGCTATAATCTGAAAAGGAAGGAAACAACTGTTACAGAGCGACAATTGTGCGTTTGGACGCTTTGACGCGTCATCAAGAGTATTGTACCACAACCACTGTCATTCGGGTAGGAGAAGTGCCAATGTATTTCACAGTCGTTAAGACGAAATTAAGACGTGTAACGTGGGTGATTCTTACACAGTGCGTTCGGGAAAAACATTCGGTACAATGCGTGCCGATGCCACGTAAGCGACGCTCCGTCCGCACCGTCCGCGCCGCGCCAGTCCGGCGCCGTCGGGCCGCGCGTTCCGGCATGAATTTGGAACTGAAACAAAGCACGCGCCGCCAGGTGAGCGGCATTGTGCAAATGTGTTTGGGCGTGCTGCTGTGGCTCGCTCTCTCGGGTCAGGCCGGCATCATGGGGCAAAAAATCGACACCGGCGTCACGTTCCTCTTCGGCGCGTGGGGCATGCTGTTCCCGCTATTTTTGCTCGCTTCGGGCTTAAGCCAGTGCTTCGCCATGACCACGCGCATGGAAGTGAAGCGCAGTACGGGACTGCTGCTCTGCCTACTCTCGTTTTTGGGCATGGTGCATTTGAGTGGCAACGCCCAGGAGCTGATTACGAAAAAAGACGAGCTGGCCGGTGCCATCGGCTTCCTCATGAGCGTATGGTTCGTGCTCTTTGCCAGCAAAGCCGTGGGCTACACCGTGCTGGCCACGCTGTTTGTGGCAGGTGTGTTCATCGCCTTTGAGCCCGATGTCTTGGCTTTGTGGCAAATATTGATCTCGGCCCGCGAAACAAACGAGCCTCTGCTCACAAAAAAGCCTGCGCGCAAAGCGAAGAAGGTGGCGGACGAAGAAGAGGAAGAAGAGGCCGAAGAAGAAGGAGTGGAGGCAGTGGAGGACGATTCCGATGATTTGGTGGAAGAAGATGCCCCGGCTCCCGAGCTCAATATCGTGCGCCCCGCATTTGCGCAGGAACAGGTGAAAAAAAGCACGCCACGACCGGCGAACAAAAACGAAATCGAAATGACGGACACCCGCTTCGAAGAATGGACGTTTCCGGGCTTCGATTTGCTCGACAGCGCCCATAGCGAACTCACCGTAAACGACGAAGAGCTCAAAAGCCAAGCCAAGCTCATAGAGGAGAAGCTGCGCGAGTTCGGCATAGAGGTGACCATGCGCGACGCTCACCCCGGCCCCACCGTCACGCAGTTCACGCTGCAACCGGCCGAAGGCGTGAAGCTGAGCAAAATAGAATCGCTGAAAGATGATTTGTCGCTGGCTCTGGCGGCGCAAAGCCTGCGTATAGAAGCGCCCATTCCGGGCAAAGCCTTGGTTGGCATAGAAATGCCCAACCGCAAACGCACCACCGTGCACTTGCGTGAAATTTTGGAAAGCCCGCAGTTCAGCCAGAGCGAATCGTCGCTTACGCTCCCGCTTGGACGTGACGTTTCGGGCGAAGCGGTGGTGGCGAAGCTCGACGACATGCCGCACTTGCTCATTGCCGGTGCCACGGGCTCCGGAAAGTCTGTGTGCATGAACACCTTCCTTTCGGCTCTGCTCTTCCAGAACGCGCCGCACGAACTGAAGTTCATTCTGGTAGACCCCAAGCGCGTGGAACTCACTCCCTACGACAACATTCCTCACCTGCTCACGCCGGTCATCACCGATGCCGAGAAAGCCTTGCAAGCCCTGCGTTGGACGGTAGCGGAAATGGGCCGTCGCCTGCACCGCTTCTCGGACATCGGCGTGCGCAACATTGCCGAATACAACGTGAAGCAAATGGGCGAAGACACCATTATGCCGCGCATCGTGGTGGTGATAGATGAGCTCGCGGACTTGATGATGCGCCAGTACCGAAGGGACACGGAAACCATGGTGGCCCGCGTGGCGCAAATGGCGCGCGCCGCCGGCATTCACCTCATTCTCGCCACTCAGCGCCCGAGCGTGGACGTTATTACGGGCCTTATTAAAGCCAACATTCCCACGCGCATCGCCTTCCGCACGGTGAGCGCCATCGACAGCCGCACCATCTTGGACGGCATTGGCGGGGAAGACCTGCTCGGCCGCGGCGATATGTTGTACATGACGGCCTCCACACCCAACCCCGTGCGCATTCAAGGCATTTACATTTCCACGCCCGAAGTGGAACGCGTGGTGACGGCGGTGAAAATAGCGGGCGGCGGAAAAATAACCGAGCAAATCGGCTTGGGCGAAAACAAGGACGACGAAGACGAAGGCCCGAGCATAGACGGTACGCCGAGCGGCGGATTCATAGACTTGGAAGCCGACGACAACGGTGGGGACGATATGTTCTTCCAGGCCGTGGCCGTGGTGCAAGAAACGGGCAAAGCCTCGGCCAGCCT
>CAZWVP010000106.1:0-4481 GCA_964636635.1 uncultured Candidatus Peribacteria bacterium | reverse complement strand
TCCATTTTCGACGCGCTTTGGCTCCACCTTTGTCGCGCACAAAGGTGGAAAGGAATTCTCTAACACGGAAAATAATCTTCGTACTCCCCCTTCTGCAACATGCGCGCGGGGTTGCCCATGACAATGGCGTTGTCGGGCACGTCTTTGGTAACCACCGAACCCGCACCCACCACGGCGTTCTCGCCAATGGTGACTCCCGGAAGAATGGTGACGTTGCTGCCGATGCTGGCGCGTTTTTTGATGAGCGTGGGCAAGCATTCCCAGTCCGTCGCGCTCTGCAGCGAACCGTCCGGGTTCGTAGCGCGAGGAGATTTGTCGTTCGTGAACATCACTCCGTGGCCTATGAAGACTTCGTCTTCGATGGTGACGCCCGAACACAGGAAACTATGGCTCTGAATTTTGCAGTTCTTCCCAATGACGACGTCGCGCTGAATTTCGTTGAACGGGCCGATTTGCGAACCGTCGCCCACCGTGCAGCCGTACATGTTCACGAAGTTGCGGACAATGACGTCTTTGCCAAGCTTCACGTCCGCGGCGATGGTTTGCAGAGGATTGTTCATGCCGTGATTATGCGCGCTTGAGCGCTTCGTCCGCCAGTTCGAGAATGCGCACCACCTCCCTGCCCGTCGAACCGGGCACGCGCGCCTGCTCCGTGCCGTTTATGCACGCCACTACGTGACGCGTTTGAATGGCCAGTGTTTCGGTGTTGGCGAGTGCGGGAATGATGACGTCGCCTGCGCGGTACTTGGGGAAGAAGGGGTCCGCCTTCGTGTCGTCATGGTCCACCCCGCGGTCGTAGAGACGCAGTTTCTCACTCGGTTCGGTGTCGTCGTACGTGACCATGGCTTTCTTGCCGCTCAAAATGGTGTGGCGGATTTTCACGGGTGAAAGCCAGCTGACCGTAATGTGCGCGTGGAAACCGCTTTGGAACTCCAAGTGCAAATGCGCGTGTTCCACCTGCGTGCCGAAATGCGCGCTGCCTTGGGCATCCACCTTGGTGATGGTGCTCAAGTCCGCGAGCGCACCCAACATGCTCAAGTCGTGCACGGCCAAGTCCCACAGCACGTTCGTATCTTTCTGAATGAGCCCCAAGTTGATGCGCGTGGAATCGAAATAGAGCAACTCGCCCAACTTGCCTTCTTTCACCCACTGCCCCATGCGTTCCACGGCGGGTGCGAACACGAACGGGTGGTCGACGAAAATTTGCTTTCCCTGCTTCTTGGCCAATGCAAGAAGTTCGTCCGCCTCTTTCACGGAAGCCGTCATGGGCTTTTCCACGAACACGTTCTTGTCCGCTTCCAAAGCCGCTTTCGCCAACGGGAAGTGCGCGGTAGTGGGTGTGGCGATCACCACCAAATCCACTTCCGCATCGCCGAAAATGTCCTGTGCTTGCTGCGTGAAGGTGACGGCGGGGTAAAACCCGCGCAGCTTTTCCACGTTTTTTTCCGAAAGGTCGCACGCGTACTTCACGCGGCAACCGGGCGTGGCCGCAAAGTTGCGAAGCAAGTTGGGACCCCAGTAGCCAAGACCGATGATTCCGGCGGTAACGGTGGACATGCGGCAAGGGTAACACGAGCCATGCGGGGTGAGTAGGGAGCTGCGGAGGATTAGGATTAGGAATTAGGTATTACGAATTACGACCCTGCCAGTTCGAGCCTGACGAGAACACGATTACGAGGAGCTACCTGCTACCAGCTACCAGCTACCCGCTACTCCCCATACACTTCTTCCGCCCACGCACCCAACTGCGCCACGGCGGAAAGCGCGTGGAGGGCATACGTTTCCTTGCACCTATGCGCTTGGTACAGGTTTTCCAGAGCGACGACGTCGAAGTGCTCCTGAATGAAGCGGTTTTGCAGCGCGCGTTCAACAATCACGCCTGACTCTCGCCGCAGCCACTTGGCCAGCGGCGGGTAGAACGAGGCTTTGCCGAGCGTGAACAGGTGCGCGGGGAGAATGTTGCGGTACGTGCGCTTCAGAAGCGCTTTCGTTTGGAACGGCGTCACATGCCAGCGACTGGGAGTTTGCAGCGCCGCGGCAATGACGCGTACGTCCAAAAACGGTACGCGGGCTTCCAAACCGCTACCCATGGTCACGCCGTCACTGAGCCGCAGCGATTCATCTATGAGCCACGTGCGACGGTCGAATTCCATCATTTCGCGGACGGGGTCCCAAATGAATTGCTCGAGATACTTCTCCCGCAGCAAGGCGCTGGTTTTTTCGGGCGCGAACCAACTGCCCCGCACGAGCGTCTCCCACTCTTTGCCGGGGCGTGAAAGCAAACGCTCGGCCAGCTGCCACCCGGGGTTGAGGGCCAGTACGTCTCCCGGAAGGCCCAACAAGTCGCCCGCACGTTTGCGCAACCACCCGGGCAAGGCCGTAAAGGGGGCGAGATTGCGGGCGATACGGTAGCGCGGGTACCCGCCGAAAAGTTCATCGCCGCCGTTGCCCGTGAGCACCACGTCCACGTGCTGCTTGGCCAGTTTCGCGAGCAAGTACTGCGCCACCGAAACGTGGTCGCTGTTGGGTTGGTCCAAACCCCGCGCGGTATCGCTGTACGCTTTGGCGTACATATCGGCCGTGAGCACCAGCTCGGTGTGCTGCGTGCCGTAGTGCACGGCCGTGAGTTTGGCCAAATCGGCATCTTGGTTGAAGCGCGCCGCACCTTCTTCTTCCGTGGCTTCGAAGCGCACGGTAAACGTACGCACAGGCTGCGTGGAATGCTGCACCATGTGGTGCAGGACGATGGAAGAATCCATGCCGCCGCTCAAAAACACACCCACGGGACGGTCCGAAATGCAGTGGCTTTGCACGGCCTTGTCCATGAGCGCGGGAAACTCCGAGCGAAACGCGCGCGCCGAAGAAAACGTTTGCGGTTTCACATCGGCAAAAATTCCCCAACGCGTTTCTTGGCCGTTGCACCAACGCAGCGCCGTGCCCGCGGGCAAAGACTCTATGCCCTCGCACATTGTTTCGGGGCCCGGCACGTACTGCAGGCGCAGGTAGTGCGTGAGGGAGTCCCGGTTCAACGCGGGCTTCGCCGAAAACGCCTGCATGAGCGAGCGCATTTCCGAAGCGAAGTGCAGTTGCCCGTTCGGGTAGGCGACGTAGAGCGGCTTTATGCCGCTGAAATCGCGTGCCAGCAAAAACGTGCTCGTGCGCGTGTCGTAAATGGCGAAGGCGAACATGCCCTGCAAGCGGCCGATGAAGTCGCTGCGGTACCGGTCGTAGAGTTTGAGCAACACCTCGGTATCCGTACCCGTGCGGCAGGTGAACTGCTCTTTCTCACGCAGTTCGCGGTAGTTGTAAATTTCGCCGTTGAACACCATCACCACCGTGCGGTCTTCGTTCCACATGGGTTGGTTGCCCGCGGCCGAGGGGTCCAAAATGGCCAAACGCGCATGGCCGAACGAAGCGCCATGACTCACACACACCGCATTCCCGTCCGGACCTCTATGCACGAGAGCCGCCGTCATGCGGGAAATTTTCCCTTCGTCTTCGCCGCTGAACCCGGCTATTCCGCACATACGGCAAGTATTGCGCATTTGGTATACCGTAGAAATACGAAATACGAGATACTGCAGCCGTGAGTCCCATTGCCGTCAGCACCGTCCTCCTCACCAAAAACTCGCTCGCGGGGCTTCAAACATACATGCCCTCCATGTGCGAGGTGGACGACATTGTCGTGCTCGACGGCGGCTCCACGGACGGCACGGTGGAATTTCTGCAAGGGCAACCCAATTGCCGAGTGTTCCCCCAAAACCCGAAGTACATAGACGAGCAGGGGTACATCATCCATTTTTCAGCCCTGCGTAACGAAGGCTACGCGCTGGCCAAGCACCGCTGGATTTTATGCGTGGACGCCGACGAAGCCGCCAGCCCCGAGCTGCTCAACGAAGTGCGCGACATTGTGGAGCGAAACGATACGGGCGTGTACTACGCCAAGCGTCAGTTCACGTGGAAAGGGAAACCCGTGCTCATGTTGGAAAAAAGCACCGTGGACCACATTCGGCTCTTCAGTTTGGACGTGGTGCGCGGCTGCGTGAAACCCGTGCACGAACGCTTGGACGTGTTGCCGGGTGCCAAGCGCGGCACGCTGAACGAAACCATACTCGTGCCCCTGCCCGAACCCGCTTCCGTGCGCCGCAAGTACGACCGGTACCTGCGCATAGACACGTTCTGGAACCGCCACATGACGTGGAAAAAGTGGCTGCGCTGGGTGCTGCTCCGAAACCTCATCGCCATTGTGCGGCGCTCGCTCGTCATACTCGCCGTGCGGCTCATTCCCCGCAGCGGCCAACGTTACCCGCTCACCTTGGAATACGAGCAGCTGCGTTACTCGTGGAAGTTCATTTGGACCACCTGCCCCGCGTTGCATCACCCCTACAAGAACGACATTCGAACGCAGGCAGGAGAGGTGGCGACGAAACCACCGTCCCTATAGTCATGGTTCGTCAGGCTCACCATGACAGCTTTTCGTC
>CAZWVP010000105.1:0-4595 GCA_964636635.1 uncultured Candidatus Peribacteria bacterium | reverse complement strand
ATTGGCGCGAAACCTCCGGTTTCCAGCGCGAAAATTTGGTGCAGAGCTGCCAGAAGTTCGCCGCCGCCGACCCGAAATACGTGCTTTCGGGCAAGGCCATTCCGTACTTCGCGCGCGAAGTGAGCGGGCTCCTGACGCATGTGGCCGGTGAAGAAGACTACGATCACAGCAAGCTTCTCACGGTGTGGGGCTTGCCCGACCCGCAGACGCTGAGCCAAGTGAACAAAGCGGGCGTAAAAGTGGTGGCGTTTCACGACGTGCGCACGCATGCCGATGCTCACGGCATGGCTCCGCACAAACCCAACGGTCGCAACAATGACGTCTACTTCGACGGCCAGCTCTTCGCCGCCGTGCAAGATTTGTACCAACAGGGAATGCGTTTCCACTTGGTGCGTCACGAAACCGAAGACACGTTCCGTCCCGGGCATCGCTTGCCTGCGGAAGTGTTGGAGTGGGACCGCCGCGGCTTGTGGCTCCGCCCTTCGGCCAAAGAACGGTTCGACAAGGTGGATACCGTCATAGCCATGTACGGTTCCCATGTGGAAGGCATGGAGGAGGTGTTACGCGCGCAGCTCACGGATTTTTCCCTGCGCTTGAGCGAGGAGTTCGGCGAATCTCTCGGGTACATTCACGGCAAAGGGCCCGGCGTCATGTACATCGCCGATGACGTGGCTCGCAACGTGCGAGAGCTGGCGAAAGGCACGCCGTTCGAAGGGAAAATCACCGCCGACATCATGAGCATCGGCGTGGGCATAAGTGTGGAAAAGCGAGGTCAGAAGCCAAATTTCAACCCTTCCGCCCAAGTGGATTTCGATGCCAAAGACCGTCTCATTCGCCAGAAGCACATGAACGACCGTGCCACCGTGAACATTTTCAACATCGGCGGTGCGGGTACGCTGGAGGAAGTGGCGGTGACGCTCTGTTCGCAAAAATTGCTGAAGAACATTCCCGCCCCCATGATTCTCGTGGACCCCAAAGGTCTTTCGCAGGACGGCGGCAACTTGTGGCAAAAACTCGATGCACTGGTGGACGATTTGGCCGCCAAAAAGGAAATAAGTCGCGAGGGCGCCGCCAACGGCAAAGCCACCGTACAGTTGTTGCAGGGCTACATGGGCAACTTCTTGCACGTGGTGGATTCCTACGACGAAGCCGCCGACATCATTTTGCGGTTCAAGCACGACCCCGTGGCGTACTACATCCACGAAGCCAAAATGCCACGCAAAGACTTGGCCGATGCGTTCGAGGAATCGGCATTGACCTTCAAAGAAACGGGTATGAAGCCGCCTGCGTGGCTTGGCAAAGAGCAAATTCTCAGCGATCCGCGATGGGAAGCCACGGCGTAGGCTGCTCTTGTCATTTGCACGCTCTCGGGTAGCATACGCGGCGGGCTCGGAAATTCCGGAAACCTCCCGTCTCTACCGGATCGCCCAGCTTTCTCTATGTCCGAAGCAAAATTCATCATTGTCACGGGAGGCGTTTGCAGCAGCCTGGGTAAAGGCATCGCAGCCGCATCCATCGGCGCCATCATGAAGGCGGCCGGATTCAAGGTGTTCGTGCAGAAGCTGGACCCGTACTTGAACGTGGACCCCGGCACCATGAGTCCGTTCCAGCACGGCGAGGTGTTCGTGACGGATGACGGCGCGGAGACGGATTTGGATTTGGGCCACTACGAGCGGTTCATCGACGAACCCATGAGCAAGCTCAGCACCATCACCACGGGGAAAATTTACTCCGAAGTGTTGGCCAAGGAACGCCGCGGCGACTTCCTGGGCGGCACCATTCAGGTGGTCCCGCACATCACCGATGCCATCAAAAACAGCATCAAGCATACGGCCAAGGAAAGCGGTTGCGACATTCTCATGGTGGAAGTGGGCGGAACCGTGGGCGACATAGAAGGCGAGCCGTTTCTCGAAGCGGTGCGGCAGCTTCGTTCCGAACTGGGTTCGGGCAGGCTGTTCCACGTGCACCTCACGCTGTTGCCGTACCTGAAGGGCAGCAAGGAACTCAAAACCAAACCCACGCAGCTTTCCGTACGCGAACTGCGTCGCATCGGTTTGCAGCCGGACATGATTCTCACGCGTGCCGACTACAAAATTCCCAAAGACCTGCTCGATAAAATCAGCAAGTTCTGCGACGTGCCGCGTGAGGCCGTCATTCCCGCACCCACGGTGAATTCCATTTACGACGTGCCGTTGGAGTTTCAGAAGTACGACTTGGCCGCCATTATCGGCCGCAAGTTCGGTTTGGGTGAGTTGAACCCGAACATGGACACCTGGGAGGAGGGCAAGGTGCGTTACGAAGAGGCGGAGAAAGTCGTGCCCATTGCCATCGTCGGCAAGTACACGAACTTGGAAGACGCGTATTTGAGCGTTATAGAAGCCATAAAGTCCGCCGCCGTGCATGAAAAGCGCAAAGCCGAATTGGTGTGGATAGACAGCGAAAAACTGGAACAGAACGACCCTGAAACTTGGAAAGAACTCAAAGCGTGCAAAGGCATGGTGGTGCCGGGCGGGTTCGGCATTCGCGGCATAGAAGGCAAGGTGGCCGCCGCGCACTACGCACGCACGGAAGGCATTCCGTATTTGGGCTTGTGTCTCGGTTCGCAAATCATGACCATCGAGTTCGCTCGCAGCGTTCTCAAAGATTCCAAGCTCACGAGTGAGGAATTCGACGAAGGCGGCAAGCTGCCCAAGAGCAAGTATGTGGTGCATTTCCTGCCCGGGCAGAGCTTCGGTCGCGCGAAGGGCGGCACGTTGCGTTTGGGTGCCTACCAGTGCCGGGTGAAGCCGGGTACGAAGGCGTTCGAGTGTTACGGCGAAGAGGTGATTTCCGAACGTCACCGTCACCGCTACGAATTCAACAACGACTTGCGCAAGAAGCTCGAAAAGCACGGTTTGGTGGTTTCGGGAGAGTGGCCCGAAACGCAGCTCATGGAAATCGTCGAAATCAAAGGGCACCCGTTCATGGTGGGGTCGCAGTTCCATCCTGAATTCCAGAGCCGCCCGCACCGTCCGCATCCGCTGTTTCATGGCTTTATGAAGGCGGTCGTGGCCGGAAAGAAAGCACGGTAGGTTGATGCGGCGGGAAGGACGTGGAGCGGACCGGTTGCCATGGAGCACGGTTTGCGCTTTGCTGGGCAGAGTTCCCCCCCTTTCGTTTATGGAAACCTACGGCACCATTCCCTTCACGGAGTCTTGGTTTTCCCTCGGCAAGCGCGTGCTTGCGGCCACTTGGCAGGAAGTGCAGACGCTGAAAGCCCCTTTGCTCATCGGCGCGGCCGTTTGCAGCTTGGCCTACTTGCTGCTGCTCATGCCGTTGCACAGCCTAAGCCCCGAAAACGTGGGACGTTCCATGGGCATGGATTGGCAGCGCATGGAGCGCATGCGCGACACCATGGGTGAGAATCCGGAGGAGGTGCAGCGCATGGCGCAAGACATGCAGCAGGCCTTGGGCAATGCCAACCCCCGAGCCATCGTTCAAAACATCTTCAGTGGCGTTACGGGAGGTCTGACGTACGTTGTGTTGAGCATGGTGTTGGCCATGGGGTTCCATGCCATCAGCACGTCGTACTATTTGATCGTTTTCGTGCGGAAGATTCAAAACCCCCAAGTGGCATTGGCATACGCGGCCAGCGTGGCTCTGTCGCTCCTGGGTGTATGGTTTTTGTCGTTCGTGCGTACTTTCGCTTGGGTCTTTCCGCCGTTCAGTTTCATTTTGGGCCTTATTTGGGGTCCGCGTTTCGTGTTTGCGCCGTATATTTTCCTCACGGAGACGCTCGGCATCAACGACAGCGTGACCGCCAGTTACGAACGCACACGCGGCCGTTGGAGCCTCATCGTGGGCGCGTTGTTCGTCACGGGTTTCACCGTATTTCTTCTCAGTGCCATTCTCGGCGGCATCGCCGGCAACATCGTGAAGGAAATTTCGCCCCTCATGGCCCAGTGGGTGAGGCTTTTCGTACAGCAGGCGACGAGCGTGTTCGGCGTGGGGGCCGTGGTGCAATTGGCGCCGTACATCGTGAGCAAAACTTCCGCCAAGGCATGAGCGAAAAACATGTTCTCCAACTGGCCCACGTTTCGCTGACCATCGGCGATCATGCCATTTTGCACGACGTGTCTTGCCAGGTGGGGCAAGGTGAAGTGGTGGGGCTCATAGGGCCCAACGGCTCGGGCAAAACCACGCTCCTCAACGTGCTTTCGGGGTTTTTGTTGCCCACGCACGGTACGGTGCGTTTGCATGGCGAAGACATCACGCATCTCTCGCCGGAAGCACGTTCTCGCAAAGGCATCGCCAGAGTGTTTCAGAATTTCGGCGTGTTTCGGGAAATGACCGTGGCCGAAAACATTCTGGTGGCCCTGGAGGCCTTGCCCAAGGCGAAGCGCATGCACATGGGAGATGTACGTTCAAATGTACAGAAAGCTTTGCGTTTGGTGGGCCTGGAGCAGCACGCGCAAAAGCTTGCAGGCAGTCTTTCGGGCGGGCAAATGCGTTTGTTGGAAATTACGCGTACCCTCGCTTGCGGCCAAGAGGTGTTTTTGCTCGATGAGCCGACGGCCGGCGTGAGTCCGAAGCTCACCCAACAAGTGGCCGATCTC
>CAZWVP010000104.1:0-4607 GCA_964636635.1 uncultured Candidatus Peribacteria bacterium | reverse complement strand
GGAAAAGGACGTGAAGAAAACTCCGCCGCCGCCGTTCACCACGTCCACGTTGCAGCAGGAAGCCGGTCGCAAGCTCGGTTTTTCCGTGAAGCAAACCATGGTGGTGGCGCAGCAGTTGTACGAAGGTATTTCGCTCGGCAAGGGCGAAGGCGCCGCCGGTCTCATTACGTACATGCGTACCGACTCCGTAAACCTGAGTGAGAAAGCCTTGAAGGACGCGTTCGCCACCATCCAGAATTTGTACGGCCGCGAATACGTGCTCTCCGAGCCGCGTATGTACAAAAATAAGAGCAAAGGCGCGCAGGAAGCGCACGAAGCCATTCGTCCCACGGAAGTTTCCCGCACGCCGGAGTCGCTGAAGGAAGTGTTGGACCACCAACAACTGAAGCTCTACACGCTCATTTGGAACCGTACCATGGCCACGCAGATGCCGCCGGCGGAGTTCCGCCGCGTGGGTGCGGATATCGGCGCCGGTCGTTACACGTTCCGCGCCACGGGACAAACCGTGGCTTTCGACGGTTACCTGCGCGTGTACAGCGAAGGTCGCGACGAGCCGGAGAAGCAAGAAGACGCCGAAGACGAAGGGGAAAATTTGTTGCCGCCGCTCTCGGTGGGCATGGACCTGAACTGCGAAAACTTGTTGCCCGAACAGCACTTTACAAAGCCGCCTCCGCGTTACACGGAAGCGAGTTTGGTGAAAAAATTGGAAGAAGAGGGCATCGGTCGTCCGAGCACGTACGCGCCCACCATCAGCACCGTGCAGGCACGCGGCTACGTGCGCAAAGACGCGCGTCAGCTCATTCCCGAAGACATCGCCTTCATCGTCACGGACCTTTTGGCCGAACACTTCCGCGACATCGTGGACCTCTCGTTCACGGCGAAAATGGAGGAGGACCTGGACAACATCGCCACCGGCGAACAGGACTGGGTGAAGTTCATCAAAGGTTTCTTCGTGCCGTTCGAGAAGAACGTGGAATCGAAACTGAAATCCATCACCCGCGAAGAGGTGAGCCAGGAGCGCGTGGTAGGCGAAGACCCCGCCACCAAGCTGCCCATTTTGGCGCGCCACGGCCGTTTCGGCCCGTACGTGCAGCTCGGCCGCGCGGAAGATTTCCCGGAGGGCAAGAAGCCGCGCAGCGCCTCGCTGCTCAAAACCATGAGCACCGCCACCATCACCGTCGAACAGGCGTTGGGGTTGCTCAGCTTCCCCAAGACCGTCGGCGAGCATAACGGCGAACCGGTGGTGGTTTCCCGCGGACGTTTCGGCCCGTACATCAGCGTGGGTAAGGTGAACGCATCCATTCCCATGGACCGCGACCCGTCCGTACTCACGTTGGAAGACGCGTTGCAGATAGTGGCGGAAGCCGCCGAGCGCAAAAAGAAGCAGGAAGAGCCTCTGAAAATTCTCGGCAACGACACCGTTACCGGCAAACCGTTGCTCGTGAAGAACGGCCGTTTCGGTCCCTACGTCACCGATGGCGAAACGAACGTTTCGTTGCCCAAGAAAATCGCTCCGGAAGACATGACGACCGAAGAGGCCATCGCCCTGCTTATAAAGAAGCGCGCGGCCCCGAAGAGGAAATGGCCGGGCAAGAAAGACAAGAAGTAGGGCTTATTATTCGGGCAAAGTCGTCGTCCGGCCGTAGGTTTTCGCTGCTTCGTAACTGAGATCGAAAATGGCTCCCAGCGCTTCGGCTATTTCCTGACTTTCGATGATGATGCCCAGTTTTTCCTTGAAAGACGCAATGTTGACCTTGTTGTTGTAGACCTGAATTTCCGGTGACCACTGAAATGTTTCCGCAGGAATAAGCGCACTCTCTCGCAGTTCCGCCGCGTCTCGTTCTTGGCCCTTGCGGCTGAGTTCCGTGTTGGGATGAATGGAGCGCATGCGGATTCCCTTGGCCGCTCTGCGCTTGAAATACTTCTCGAAATACGCGGGCATGATTTCTTCCAGCGCGTCGTACGAAGCCCAAGACTTCAAACCGTTTTTCGCGGTGAGCGTGTCTTCGTATACCTTCTCCACGCCTGCCCAGCCTTCGTAAAACGTAATCTTCGGACGAGACTTCGCACTGCGCTGATCGTTCAGCTCATGACCATATTCGTTCAGCAGGCGTATTTGCTCCTCCATCTCCTGCTCCATTTTGCTTTTGCGGAATTGCAACGCTCGAATGAGGTTTTCCTTTCTTTCCGTACCGTAATACTGCGTGTTGGCTCGTGCGGTCTTCACCATCAAGCCTTTGCGTACAAGGTTGTCCAATATGCTGCGCACGGTATTGCGTGGCAATTCGCACACGCGGGCGATGGTGGACGCGGGTTGAGCGCCGAGCTCCAACACTTTCGTGAAGATGGAGATTTCTTTCTCATTGAGTTGGAAAGATTTCAGGATGTTCGTGATCATTGACTACAATGGAAAAAAGCTGGATTACTATACTTCTGACGAAGACCGCCCGTCAATATGATACTGACGGGCAAGGTTCGTCAGTTTGACTGTATGGCTTATTATAGACAAAAAGTAGTGGCCTTATCGTATTTTTGACAAGCCTAGGAGCAAAGAATATGCGCTCTAGAGTACAGTTGTGACTAAAGCAGTTTTTGTCAATTTGCGGCATAACTTGGCACCGCAAGAAGGCGAGGGGCAAATTTTTTTGCCCAACTCGGTGTTCACTGCCGGCTCGCGGGCTATTCAGGCAGGTGCGGATATTTCTTTTCAAGACGGCAATCTTCGTCCGCTCACACTCGATGCGTACGATGACGTCGGTGTGAGCGTCATTGGTGCGCCGTACATTCCCGAAGTCTCAAGGCAAATTCCGGGGAGGGAGGTGATTGTCGGTGGACAGATCATCAATGGACTGACGCGTCGCTCGCGCGCTGATTTGCAGCGACTGTTCGGAGAACGGTGTGTGAACGGCAACGACGATGCCGAGCTCGCGAATGCCATCGGTGTGCAGGCGAACGATTTTCCCGAGCTCCTCAAAACATCCGTCATCCCTGCCTACGAGCGACTGCAGCCGGAAGATCTTACGAAGTATTTGCGCCACGAGTTGGCTTTTTTCTTGAGTCAGGGCTGCGAAAAAAGCTGCACATTCTGCGCCGCACAACGCACGCATCGCGACCCGCACACGGGTGCCGTGAGAATCGTAAAAGAAGAGTATCGAGATTTAGAAATCGTAGAACGAGATTTGCGGTATCTCGTTGAGAAGGCCGTGGCGGCGGGCATACCGGAATTGCGGATGTATCTTTCGAATTTGGATCTGTGTCAGACGCCCGCGATGCTTTCCGAGTTCGTCGGCATCGCCGAGAACATTCAAAGACTCCACACCGGTTGTCGTTTGAGAATGCGCGGACTCTGCACCACGGACCACTTCATGCACATCGCTCGAAAGTTTCCGGCTCTGCTGCGGCGCATGGCGGATGTGGGCATTGAGCGTTTGGGGTTCGGCGTGGACGGAGACCCGGAAGATGCCGAGCTGCAGCGCAGCAACAACAAAGGGTACAACGTGAAGCACAGTGAAAATGCCATTCGCACCGCGGCGGCACACGGCATTACGCCGGAAACGTTGATGGTGTTCGGCCACGAACTGGATACCGAACAATCCTTGCGAGGAGCCGTCCGTTTTGCCGCACGCATGGCGCACGACTACGGCGCCATTCCTCGTCCGCATATTTCCAAAGATCTCATTCCCGGCAACGACGGTTGGTATAACCCGGCGAATGAGGAGCGCATCGAACAACGCTTTGCCGATCCGCAGCTTTTCTACAATGATGATCTCACCGCCGAGCCTTCTTCACTGTCGCACCCCGATCCCGAGAAGCGCGCATTGGTGCAAAGGTACGTGGTGTTGATGGAAAGACTGCCCGGCTCAAAAACGGAAGTGATTACCGCGACGGAGCCACACACGTCCGAGAAGGAACGTTCGCTCATACAACTCGTGAATCAAGGGAAGTACGATAACTAGTAATAGAAGACAATAATTACATTTTATGTTATAATATTGTCAGATGCACAAATACCCAAAACTCCTTCTGCTTGTTTGCAGCTTCGTGCTGGCGTATTTCCTTTATCACGTGGGTGCGCTGGATTGGCTTGGTCAACACCTGAACGGTCACGGCTATGTGTCTGTTTTTCTGGGTGGATTGTTGTTCAGTTTCGGCTTCACCACCGCGTTCGGCATCGCCATTTTCATAGAAATGGCGCCGCACGTGAACCCCGTTTATGCCGCGCTCATCGGCGGGCTGGGTGCGCTTCTGTCCGATCTCTGCATTTTCAATTTGCTGCGTTTCGCCACGTTCCACGACGAAGTACACCGCCTGAAATCCATGCGGCTGTTCCTGTGGCTGCGCTCCATGCTGCACCACGAAAGTGTTTCCGAGCGCATGCGAAAATATCTCCTGTGGTCTTTCGCCGGTTTGGTCATCGCTTCCCCGTTGCCGGACGAATTCGGCGTCACGCTTTTAAGCAGCGTCACCGAGCTTAAAGAACGACAGTTCGCGGTCATTTGCTTCGCGTTCAACATGCTGGGTATTTTCATCATCTTGTTGCTGGGCGAAGTGATTGGCATGTAAGCGAACATCGTGAGCACAGCGGGGACAAAACCGACTATTCCATA
>CAZWVP010000103.1:0-4609 GCA_964636635.1 uncultured Candidatus Peribacteria bacterium | reverse complement strand
TGGGCCATAGGCACGGGCGTGACCGCCAGCCCCGAAGAAGCGCAGGAAATGCACGCCTACATTCGCAGCCTTCTGCCCGCCGAGCGACGCGAAAGCACGCGCATTCTCTACGGCGGTTCGTTGAAGCCCGCAAGCGCACCGGAACTGCTGAAACAACCCGACATTGACGGCGGTTTGGTGGGCGGCGCCTCGTTGGACCCGCAAGCCTTCGCAGAACTCGTGGCCATGGCCGCGGCGGCGAAACAGGCGTAGGGTACGGGCATGGACCCCATTCTTCTCGCATTCATCACCGGCCCGCTGCTTGCGCTCTGCATCATCTGCATTCGCCAAATCAACCAGTACGAACGTGGCATCGTTTTGACCATGGGCAAGTACAGCACCACGTGGAATCCGGGCTGGCGCATTCTTATCCCCGTGTTTCAAAAGCTCATCAAGGTGGATATTCGCACGAAGGCCGTGGATGTGCCGGACCAAGAAGCCATCACGAAAGACAACATTCCCGTGCGCATCAACGCCGTCATCTACTACAAGGTAAGCGACCCCTCCAAAGCGGTGCTCAGCGTGGAAAACTACTTCTACGCCGTGTCGCAGTTGGCGCAAACCACCATGCGCAACTCGGTGGGCGAAGCCACGTTGGACCAACTGCTTTCCAACAAGCAGGAAATAAGCGACAAAATTTCCAAGTCGGTGGATAAAATTTCCGACGAATGGGGCATAGACGTGCAGAGCGTGGAACTGAAAGACGTGGTTCTGCCCGACAGTCTGAAGCGCACCATCGCCAAGGTGGCCGAAGCCCAACGCGAGAAGCAAGCCGTCATCATCGCCTCCGAAGGCGAAATGGCCGCCGCCGAAAACGTGGCGAAAGCCGCCATGACGCTCTCGCACTCCCCCGGCGCGCTGCACCTGCGCACGCTGCAGAGCATCAACGACATTTCCTCGGACGAGAGCAACACGACGGTATGGATGGTGCCGATGGAAATGCTGAAAGCGTTGGAAAGCTTCACGAAAAAGTAAGCCCCGCGTCATCAGTCTTCCAGCTCGCGCCCGAAGAGCTCCAGCAAGTCCGAATACCGGCAGGGGTCATCCGGGTGCCAGAGCGGCCAGCCGTTCCTCAGGCGATCGATGAAGACATCTATTTTCTCCGGCGACCCGGGTTCGGCCAACGTGCCGCAGAATTCTTCGTCCTGGTTGTTGGGCTGAAAATCGCAATCCCCTTCCGCCAACTTGAAAGCCTGGGCGAAGGTTTTGGCTCCTTTGGGCGCCGGCCGATTCGGTTCCACTTTATCTTCCAAATCCATGACGATGGGTGCCTGCGGCGGCAGAGCAAATTTCGGCTCCACCGGCAAAATGGCGGTGAGTCTGCCGTTCTGCGGCAACGGCGGCGGCGCGTAAACGACGGGCGCCTTTGAAACGGGACTTTTGGACATGGATCGACGCACTTTCTCCTTCGCTTCTTCCAACGTGACGTTCAGGGTCTGCATGACCTGTCTCACCAAACCGGGGTTCTCTTCCGCGGCATCGAATTCTCTGTGCACACCCGCGTTCGTGAGCACGGTCGCGTCGGTATGAACTCCGTCCGGCACCTCCAGCTCGTCGGAAAAATCCAGGTGTACCGAAGGGTTCGGTATGCGCTGCGTCACGGGCGTCGGCCTGCGCTGGTCCCGCGGCTCGGGACCAACGCGCGGCTCCGGCAAATGCACCCACGGACGGTACGGCACTTGACTATCGAACGGGCTGGTTTTCCGGGGACGTTTATGCGACTCCTCAACCTGCTCTCCGCCTGCTTTCGGAACGGGCGTTTTTGGCAAAACTACCCGCGGTTGCGCTTTCTTCGCCGCAGGCATGCTCGGCTTTTCCGCGGGCTTCACAGACGGCGCCTCAGGCTCCGTCTGTTTTGCACACACTTCCACGCTGCTGCCGGGAACCATCAACACCGCTTGTCGCGAACCCGTGATGGTGACGACGCAATGACGCCGGGTTTCCTGCGCCATGAGTGGCAAGACGGGGTTGCCGCCTACCACGGGCAGCGTCTCACCGAGCGCGGAAAGAGGCAGAATGGTGAGCATTGCGCGTTACTGCTTCAGTGTACCACGGGCTTCGGTTTCCGGCGGCAGGAAGAGCACGGCAGGCGCATTGCCTTCAATAGTGAGAACCGACTGCGTGCCGTTGGGGTGGTTGATGACCACGCGCGTTTTTTGCACGTCGGGTGCGGTGGCCGCCTTCGGCGTTTGTTGCAATGCTGCCACCTGTGCCATGAGCTCGCCTATCTGCAGACGCTGTCGTTCTATGTCTCCTTCCAACTTGCGCACCACGCTGACAGGCACCATCTGTTCCGTCTGCTTTGGTGCTTCCGCCGTTTTCGGGGCCAGATGTGGTTCTTCTGGCTCGGTCTCGGCAAGTGGCATGGCCGGTTCCGTGGGCAATTCGGCTGCCGGGGCAGACGTCACCTCTTCCGGCACCGGCTCCGCAGACGCTGACTCCATGGCCTCAGGCGTTACCACTATTTCTGCGACAGGTTGAGCCAAAGGCGCATCACCTGAAAGCGAATCATTCTCCTCGGCCGGGACGGAAACGAGATCTTCCGGCAACGGCGACACCGCAACGGTCGACTGCGAATCGTCTGCCTTCAGCCCTTCAACGGGACCGAACAATTCGGGTGAAATTTCCGCGGTCGTTTTGCCCACGAATCCGGACTCGATGACGGAGAGAATGTTTCCTGCAGGCAAGGCGAATGATGCTTGTATTTGGATATCCGTGAATTTCTTCCCCTGTTTGTGGCGCAAGCGCACGTAGGTGGCGAGCAGTGAGCGATAGCTCTCATGGAAATGCACGGGCTGCGATGTGCCTTTGGCAGGCATGACGCCACGAAGCAATCTTTCTGCTTCGTTCAATGCCCATTGTTCCTCTTCGCTCAAGAACTGCGCATCTTCGAGAAGTTTATCCATGGTAATACTGGCCATCTTGATAACGTTCATCAGCATGCTTTTCGTGTAGCCATATTCTTGCAGAATAGGTACCAACTCCACGATGGCACGACGCACATACTCGGGAGTGGCCTCTTTGGTGCGCGGACGAGCCAAGAGCAAAGCGAAATTCCGTTGCACCGTGTCGCGATGCACAGCGGGAATTCTCTGCAGCGAACTCTGCATCATTTCCTCCACTTGTGTGCGCACGTTTTCGGGAATATCGACATTGGTCGGGGGCGGCACCTGGGGCACCTTCTGTACCGGCAATGGAGCAGCATCGTTCGCGGGCACATCAGCTGCCGGTACGGGAATTGGCGCGGGTGCATTTGCGGGAACCGGGGCGGGCGCACTCGCCTCGCCTTCTTCGGGTTCTTCCGGGAACGCATCCGGGGCCAAGTCACGCGTCAGTTCATTGCGGAATTCTCCGTTCAAGGCGGAAATCGTGGCTTGATCGGGAACCGCAAACGAAACGCCTTCCGCCATGGAACTCACGTTGCCATGCGCCTTTCTCCACAAACGACAGAAGGCGGCGAACTGCTCGCGGCAGCCACGCAAATCTCTCCCGTGCACATGCTGACCTTTGGCGGGCAACACCGCTTCAAGTTGCTTCTGCAAAGCGGCGAAGGCAACGGTTTCGACCTCGCTCAAGGCGTCACGATCTTCAAGCGCCTGAGCCACCGTGGCGTGCGACGCTTCGGTGAGGCGTTCCACATCTCCTATGCCGTGACCGAATTCGCGCAAAAGAAACACCAGCTTGGCCAAACGATGCAATTCCTCCGCGCTGTAGTGATGGTGGCCATCGCCGCGCAGTGCACGATAGTCGTTGAGCAGAGTTTGCACCTCCGCCCGAGCAGCCACGGGCACTTTCGTCAGCGTCATGACGAAGAGCTCTTCATCCACTGCCACGTCGGCACTGTCTGCCTTCGGCACCGGTGCCGGAGACGGTGTTTCGACAGGAGCCGGGGTTGCGACAGGAGTTGCGGGAGGTTTGGACTGTGCGGGGGCATCTGAGGTCGCGAAACGACCGCCCGGAATTTGGAACACCGGCCCCGGTTGCGAAGCGATGGCTCGCGCTTCGGCGGGAGTCGCTTCCTCTATGCGCAAACGTGCCGGCGGTCGAAGCGGGAAAGCAACGGGTTGCGACACGGGCGCGGCAAGCGGTTTGACCGGGGCTGCCGGAGCGGCAGCGGGACGGATAGGGCGAGGTTTGAGGGTGCCGGTGAGAAGCGGCAACACCGGCTCATCGGTCTGCGCTTGTTCCAAAAGCGCCAAACGTTCGTTGAGCAGTCTCCATTCGCTGTTGTTCCAACCGGCCGCCTTCAGCGCTCGATCGAACGCTATACCCACGCCACCGCCGTTTTCCTCGGACGAAATGTGCTCCATGCGCGCCAACACCTGCCCCACCGTGGCCGTACGAAACGGCAGCGGGTCGTTCGTAGTTTTCTCGGGAGCCTTCTCGGGCTGCGGCGCGGAAGGCGCGACAACGGCAACCGGGACGTCCGGAGCGACGGGCGCGACAGCTGTCACCACAGAGGTGGCGACGGGCGCAGCGGCAACGGCCCCGAAGTGCTTCATGACGGCCTCGCAGTATTTGTCCTGCTCGGCTTTGGGAATGCCACATTCCTTCAGTTCGGCGCGAACGG
>CAZWVP010000102.1:0-4767 GCA_964636635.1 uncultured Candidatus Peribacteria bacterium | reverse complement strand
GCAGGCGAAAGTGGGAGACAAGGTGCTCATCGTGGAGTGCCGCCCGCTCAGCAAAACCAAGTGCTTCCGCGTCACACAGCTCGTCTCGAAAGGTTTGCACCCCGTGCAACACCAGGAAGATGCCGAATCTACGCCTAAGAAGAATACTTCCACTTCCGCCCAATGATTCAACAGCAGTCCATTCTCGTTGTGGCCGATAACACCGGCGCCAAGTCCTGCATGTGCATCAAAGTGCTCGGCAGCAGCAAGCGTCGTTACGCCCGCATCGGCGACACCATCGTGGTGGCCGTCAAGGAAGCCGCGCCTCGCGGCGTGGTGCGCAAGAAGGCCGTGGAGCGTGCAGTTATCGTCCGCATGCGCAACCTTACGAAGCGCGATGACGGCAGCGGCATTCGTTTCGACGACAACGCTTGCGTCATCATCTCCAAAGACGGCATTCCCAAGGGGACTCGTGTCTTCGGACCGGTCGCCCGTGAAGTGCGCTCCCGCGGTTTCCAGAAAATCGTTTCCCTCGCCCCCGACGTTCTATGAAGCTCCGTAACGGCGATCACGTCGTCATCATCAGCGGCAAAGACAAAGGCAAGACCGGCACGGTCATCCGTGTGCTTACCGAGAAGAACCGCATCGTGGTCAGCGGCGTCAACATGCGCACGCGCCACCTGAAGGCTACTCCGCAGCGCCCCGGCCAGAAGTTGGTCTACGAAGCCGCTCTGCACGCCAGCAACGTCATGTTGGTCGACCCCAAGACGAAGAAGGCCACGCGCATCGGCATGAAGCTGGAGAAGGGGAAGCTTGTCCGCGTTGCCAAGAAGAGCGGTGAACTTCTGCCCGAAACCAAAGCCGGTGCCGTCGTGAAGTCCGTGAAGAAGGGCGCCAAGAAGTCCGACAAAGCCGAAGGTTCCGAGAAGTCCGACAAAAAGAAGGACGTCGTGGAAGCTACGGAAGCAGTCACTCCGGCCAAGAAGCCGTTCTGGCAGCGTGTGATGTCGGGCAACGCCGCCGCCGGTGAAGTGCAAGAAGGTTCCCACATGAAAGAAGATCATTCCGTTCCTGATACAGCCAAACGCTCCCAGTCCGCTCGTTCGGCTGGTCGCGGTTCTTAAATCCCCTCATGTCATACGTCACCCTTCATCAACGGCTCCGCGGTCCCATCCGCGATGCTCTCAAGCAAGAACTGGGTGTGAAGAACGTTCACGCCTTGCCCAAGCTCACCAAAGTCATCGTGAACGTGGGTATTAACCGCGAACACATGGAAGGCAAGGAGCAGCAGGAGTACATCGGCTCCATGCTCATGAAAATGACGGGCCAGAAGTGCGTCTTCACCAAGTCCAAGAAGGCCATCTCCAACTTCAAGATCCGCAAGGGTCTCGTGGTCGGCGCCGTCGTCACGCTGCGCGGCAAGAAGATGGAAGTGTTCCTGGATCGCCTCATCAGCATCATCCTTCCCCGCATCCGCGACTTCCGCGGTTTGCCCACGAAGCTCGACGGTCACGGCAACTACAACATCGGTCTGCGCGACCACTCCGTGTTCCCCGAAGTGCCCCTCCCCGAAAGCAAGCAGATCTTCGGTCTGCAGATTCTCATCGCCACCGACGCCGGAGCCGACGAACCGGCTCGCGCCCTGCTCAAGCAGATAGGCGTACCGTTCCGCCCGGCTCGTACTTCCTCCAAAGCTTCCTAACTTCCGTCATGGCTCGCACCTCTATCGTCCACAGTCAGCGCACTCGGCTCGCCGCCTACCTTAAGGCGAAGGCCGAAGGACGCCCGTTCAAGTTCGCCACGCGCGTGTACAACCGCTGCGAACTGTGTGGCCGCCGCCATGGCTTTCTCCGCTTCTTCGGCATCTGCCGCATTTGTTTCCGCGAACGCGCGGCAAACGGCGACATGCCGGGTATCACCAAGTCCTCCTGGTAATTATGACGTACACCACTGATCCCATCGGCGATCTCCTTACGCGCATCCGCAACGCTCAACGCGTGCGTCGCGCCCACTGCTCCGCGCCGTGGTCCCGCCTCAAAGAGCAACTTTGCCAGCTCTTGGTGCGCGACAAGTGGCTCGCTTCCGTGGAAGTGACCGGCGAAGGCGTTATGAAGCAGCTCACGCTGCACTTCAACGCCGAAAAGCCCGCTTTGGAGCTTAAGCGCATCAGCAAGCCCGGTCGCCGCGTGTACGCGCCGACCACCCAACTCAAGCCCATCCTCAGCGGTTTCGGCGTGGCCATCCTGACCACCAGTCAGGGTTTGCTCACCGATGCCGAAGCACGTCGTCGCAAGATCGGCGGTGAGGTTCTCTGTACCATCGCCTAACCCCCAGTCAAATGTCTCGCATAGGACGCAAACCAGTGGCTCTCCCTTCCGGCGTTTCGGTGTCCGTTTCCGGCAACACCGTCACCGTGCAGGGTCCGAAAGGCAAGCTCTCGCTCGTGCACCTGCCCGAAGTTTCCGTGAAAGTGGAAACCGACTCGGTCATCGTGGAACGCCGCGATGATTCCAGCGACGCCAAAGCTCGTCACGGCCTTACTCGCCAGCTCATCGCCAACATGGTGATGGGTGTGAGCAACGGCTTCTCCAAGCAAATCGAAATCATCGGCGTGGGTTACAAGGCCCAAATCGCCGGCAAGAAACTGAATTTGAACTTGGGCTTCTCGCACCCGGTGCAGTTGGACATCCCCGAAGGCGTCACCATCGTCGCTGACGAGAAAAACAAGAACTTGCTCACCATCGCCGGTATCGACAAGCACGCAGTGGGCCAGTTCGCCGCCGTTATTCGTGAGCTTCGTCCGCCTGAGCCGTACAAGGGCAAGGGTATTCGCTACACGACCGAATTCGTTCGCCGCAAAGCCGGTAAGGCTGCCGGTGGCGGCGCCAAGTCTGCGTAATCTTCCTCCTCGTTTCTCATGCCTACCAAGCTCGATCATCGTCTCAGCCGCAAGAAGCGCATTCGTGCGCGTATCATCGGTACCGCCGACAAGCCGCGCTTGTCCGTGTTCCGTTCCTTGCGCTTCATTGCCGCCCAGCTTATCGATGACACGGCCGGTAAGACTTTAGCCGCCGTCAACAGCAAGCAGTTGAAGCAGGGTCGCACGGTGAAGGCCTCCAAAGCCGTGGGCGAAGCCCTGGCCAAGGAAGCCAAGACCGCCGGCGTCACCGCCGTGGTGTTCGACCGCAACGGCTACCGCTACCATGGTTGCGTGAAAGCTTTGGCCGACGGCGCCCGCGAAGGCGGACTGAAATTCTAATTCCTCGATACCTCACCCTCATCCCTAATCCTCATCATGGCTAAGACATCCCGTCCAGACCGCAAGCGCTCCGATAAGCCCCGCGAACCTCGCATGTACGAGGAGGCCACGCTCTCCGTGGACCGCGTGACGCGCGTGGTGGCCGGTGGTCGCCGCATGCGTTTCCGCGCCATCGTGGTGGTGGGAAACAAGAAGGGCAAGGTGGGTCTGGGAACGGGCAAGGCGAACGAAGTGCAGGCCGCAGTCATGAAGGCCGGCAGCGACGCCAAGCGCAACATGATTCGCATTCCGCTCAAGCAGGGAACCATTCCGCACATGGTGAACGTGAAGTTCAAGGCCGCCAAGCTGCGCTTGATGCCTGCCTCCGAAGGTACGGGTATCATCGCCGGTGGCGCTCTGCGCATGGTGTTTGAACACGCCGGTATCAAAGACATTCTCGCCAAGCGCTACGGCAGCAACAACAAGTTGGTGAACGCTCAGGCCGTTATGCGCGCTCTGGGTATGTTGCGCGGTGAGTACGTGGAACCGGTGGTCGCCGCGGCCAAGACGGAAGAAGGCACTTCTCCCGACGCACCTCAGGTGAAGCAGATTTCCAAGAAGGACATCGTGGAGGGCAACCTCAACGAAAAGAAGCCTTCGAAGAACTAACATGAAGCCCGTTCTGCTCGTACTCGCGCAGACGGGGTATCAGGATCACGAGCTGCAAGGCACGCGCGATGCGCTCTTGGAGGCCGGTTTTTCCGTTCGGCTCGCCAGTAAAGAAGCGGGCGCTTGTACGGGCAAATTCGGCGGTACGGAAACGGCCGATCTGGCCATGCGCGATGTCGACGTGCTGGAGTACGCATGCGTCGCGTTCATCGGCGGTCCGGGCATGGCCGCGTACGCGGATGACGAAGAAGCGTGCTACTTGGCTCAGGCCACGGCCATGCACGGCGTGCTACTCGGCGCCATTTGCATTGCGCCGTTGGTTCTGGCTCGCGCCGGCGTACTTGCCGGTTGCAAGGCGACAGTGTGGGATGAAGATGGTAAACAATCTGCGGAATTCCAGACGCGAGACATTGTCTATACGGGTGAAGACGTTACGACGGACGGCTTGATCGTGACCGCCAATGGCCCCAAAGCGGCGACGGTCTTCGGAGAAGCGTTGGTTGGAAAGCTAAAAACGTAACGAGACCACATTAAGGAACACATCACAATTTTCATGGTTTCACAATGCCTCTTGATTGGCTTTTTGCCTATATTCAAGCCGCATGCAGCCAAAAGCTCCCGTCTCCGGTCGGAAGGCGTTTACGCTTATTGAGCTTTTGGTAGTTTTGGGCATTCTGGGAATCCTCGCCGCCATCGTCATTACGGCCGTGGCGCCCAGTCGGCAAATTACCGCCGCCACCGACGCCTGGCGCCGGAGTTCGGCCAGGGAAATTATGAATGCCATCACGCAGTACGTGGTGGATAACGGCGATTTACCCGAAGGCATTCCCGTCGGCAGCTCGAACAAGCTGCCCATTTGCCGTTTGGATCAAGCGGGAGAA
>CAZWVP010000101.1:0-4803 GCA_964636635.1 uncultured Candidatus Peribacteria bacterium | reverse complement strand
GCCTGCTCGTTGGAGGCGCATGTGGAATGCGGTGGTCGTCTTTCCGGTGCTGGTTCTGCGTTACTCGCGCAGGCTTTCCGCCTGAAACACGAACCACTTCTGGCCGTTCCATTTCACCTGCACGAACTTGGGTCCATGTTTGGTCTCCACCAAGAAGTCATGCGTGTCTTCGGTTTTGCGAAGTTCGTCTATGTGCGTGATGGTTTCGTCTTTCATCAGTTCGAACAACGCCAAATCCGGTTCGGCCGGGTCCGTAAGCGCCGCACTGAAGCTGAGCGTGGCCCTGGCCATGAGTGCCGTGTACGCCACGATAATCAAGCTCACCACCAAAGCGCCCACGACCGTGCGCCGAAACCGTTTCGGTGAGAGTCTATGCACGGAATGGAAGTGATGTGCATGCATCGAACCATTGTACCACGTTGCGAGCCTCTCGAGTAGCGCATTTTGGGAATGGTGATACGCTGTCGCCGATGCCAAAAAAGCTTTGCCTCATTGTCATAGACGGGTTCGGAGTGGCCCCGCCGGGTCCAGGAAACGCTCGTACGCTGGCCCATATGCCCACCGTGCGTCGTTTGGAGAAAGAGGTGCCGAACGTACTCATGAACGCCTCCGGCAATGCCGTGGGCCTGCCGGAAGGGCAGCAAGGTGCCAGTGAACCCGGCCATCTCACCATGGGTGCGGGGCGCATCGTCTGGCAACCGCTGGAAGAAATTCACCAGGCCATCGTTTCGGAAGCGTTCTTCGAAAACGCCGTGCTCACGGGGGCGTGCGACCGTGCCGTCGCCAAAAAAGTGCCGTTGCATCTCGTGGGTTTGTATTCGAGCGGCGGCGTGCACAGTTCCGTCGAACACTTTCACGCCATGTTGAAATTGGCGAAGAGCAAAGGCGTGGAGAAAGTCTATTTGCATTTGTTCGGTGACGGTCGCGACGTGCCCGAGCAGTACTTCTGTACGGATTTCGATTTGCTGGAAAAAGAAATAAGCGAGTTGCAACTCGGCGCGGTGGCTTCGCTGGTGGGGCGCTACTTCGGCATGGACCGCGACAAGCAGTACGCGCGCACCAAAGTGGCCTACGACTTGCTCACGCGCGGCGAAGGGGAGGATGCGGGAGACCTGCGCACCGCCGTGAAGAACTGGTACGTCGAAGCCAAAGAAAACGAGAAAACCGACTACTACGTTCGTCCGCTTAAAACGAAGGCTTTCGCACCCATTCGCCCCGAAGATATCGTGGTCTGCGTGAACTTCCGCAGCGACCGCATGATTCAAATCGTGAAAGCGTTGGAAGAAGAATCGTTCGCCGAATTCCCGCGACCGCTGCGCGTGACGGACGTGTCTTGCATGGGTCCGTACTCGGACCATTTGCCCGTGGCGTTTCCACCGGAAGATGTGCGCAACACGCTGGGAGAAGTGGTTTCGAAAGCCGGGCTTCGCCAATTGCGTTTGGCCGAAACCGACAAATTCGCCCACGTCACGTTCTTCTTCAACGCCCAACACCAAGAGCCGTACGCGGGTGAAGACCGCATGCTCGTGGAGTCGCCAAAAGTCTCCAACTACGCCGAAACTCCCGCCATGAGTGCGCACGAGTTGGTGGACCGCGCCATTGAGCAAGCCGAGGCCGGAACGTACGACTTCATCGTCATGAACATGGCGAACCCCGACTTGGTGGGCCACGGCGGCAGTTTGGAGGCGGCCGTAAAGGCCTGTGAAACGGTGGATAGCGAGCTGGCGCGACTCTTGCCCGTGCTGGAAAAAAACGGGTACGACTGGGTGATAACCGCCGACCACGGCAACGCCGAATGCATGCTTCTGCCCGATGGCAAAACCGTAAACCCCAGTCACACCACCAGTCCCGTGCAAACGTTCGTGCATGCTCCGAGCATCGCTTCTTCCGAAGATTTGAAAGCGTATACGGGGCTCAAAGACATAGCGCCGCTGTGTTTGCGTTTGATGGGCATTCCGGTGCCTGAAGAGATGACACGAGCGTAAAAAATGCGTTGGTGTTTTAATCGGTGCTGTTTCCTTGGAGGGATTTCTTTCCACCTTTGTGCGCGACAAAGGTGGAGCCAAAGCGCGTCGAAAATGGACTCGCAAGCTAAAAGCATGCTCAGACAGGGCATTTTCGACCGTAGGGTTTTAGGTAAAAAAATTCTAGGGAAAAATCCACACGCTCCTCGTGGGAGGTGGCGCGCCACGGGGGGTGAAGGGGAAGGCCCTGCCCGTCCGTCGACGAGACGGAGCCGAATGCCTGTAGGCTCCGGCGAGGAGACCCAGGGCCGGGTGGTGCGGGCCATTGGCGCGCCGGCGCTTTTGGTTACTTTTGTCGCCGGACAAAAGTGACATACAATCTATCTCCGCAGAATCACCACCTCGTCATCCGCGTAGATTTCTTGCAGTCCGGAAAGGTTCGGAATCTCTCCGCCCCAACGCTTGCTCACGAGAATGGTGCCGCGAATGTCGGCGATGCTCGTAAGGTTGTCCATGGGAATGACAGTGGGCCCCAGGTACCAACGCATGTGGTGCGTGGCACCGCTCACGTACACGGTTTCAGCGGGTTCCAGCAACGCGTTTATTTTGTCGGCGTTTCGGTTCCAATAGCCGACTTCGCGGGTGAAGGGCAACAGGTACGCGTGTGGCATCACCGCGCGCGGGCCCACCATGAAGAGGGCGGCGACGGTTACGAGAATGACGGCAGCATTGCCAAGAAACGGTCGCAAAGAACCGAGCATGAGCCCGGCGGGTATGGCCCAAAACACGGTGTAGGTGACGTAGTACTTGTGGTCCGGGCCGAAGAGAAACGGCAGCACGACGGACATGCCGCAGAGCAGCCACACTTCCCACGGGCAGCGGCGCAGCCACGGCAGAGACACCAACCCGAACGGTAAAAACGGCAGGAGGTAGCGCCACCATAAATCGAACGTCGTCAGCAGACGCGCGGGGTTGAAGCCCGCGATTTTTTCGTCTTTGAGCACCGTGAGCGCGTAGACGATTTGCGGTTCCGTAAAAATAAACGCACCTGCGGGCAAGGCTGCCAGCACCAAAATGTAGGCGATGGGGTTACGCACGATGCGTTGCCTTTCCGCCATCACCAAGTCTATGCCGAGGAGCAGGGGGAACAGGAAACCTTGGGTTTTCATGAACGTCGTCGCCAGTACCGAAACGTAGAGCAACAGCAGCCATGTCGCCGTGGGAGTTCTGCGCGTTTGCAGAAACACGGCCGTTACGGTCACCCAGCCAAGCGCTTGAAACGAGTCCAAGTAGCCTATGCGGTTCATGGCTATGTGCATGGGCCACATGGCGGCCAGGCCGGTCATCATCAGTGCCTGTCTCGGCGAGGAAATCAATGTTCCAAGCCAATACAGCGCCCCCAAAGTCAGCACACCCGCCAGGCCCGCCAGCGCGCGTCCGCAGAAGAGTGCGCCGCCGCACATGTCCGTCGCCGACCGCAGCAAAAACGGTACGACGTCTGCATGCGAGTTGCTGTGCCCCAGCAAAAATTGCGCTTCATCCGAAAGCACATCCCACACCGTGTTGTCTGTGAATCGCAGCAATATACCCAGGCCGATGATTCCAAGAAGCAGCGCCGTTTCAGCGCTTGGCCACGCACGTTTCATGCGGAACGGGAGGGGAATCGTGCAATCGAGATCGGTAGCGGTAGTGCCAGTCGAAACACACTTCCGATTCCTTTTCACGCACACCTTGTAAACGGGCGTCTATGGCCCACAAGCCTTCATGACGCAGCTCTTCCACGGCCTGCGCCGCGGCCGTGCGCACATTGGCTTGAGCCATGGGCAGGAGGGCGGGCAGGTACGTGAAACGCCAGCCCACGAGCAGAGTGGTGCAGGCAAGGCAGATGGCGAAGACCGTGGTGCGCTTCACAATGTCAGCATCGTATGACGTATGGCGAAAAAGACCAAGAGCGGAAGATCCAACTCTCAAGATCCAACTTCCAAACGTTTTGGTTCTTGGAATTTGGTTCTTAGTGATTTCGTATTCGCAGTTTCCACCACAGCCACAGCATGTCTCGCCCGGCGTTGCCCACCGTTTTCCAACGTGCACCCAGAGCTTCTCCGCCCAAGCGCTGTTGCTGCACCATTTCCACTTTGCCAAGGCGGTACCCGGCGTATGCGGCGCGAATAATGCGTTCGGCTTCCACGTACACACTCAGGCATTGCGTGTGAATGTTCGTGTAAATTTCGCGCTTCACCAGTTTCACGCTGCCCGGGTCGTACAAATCCACGCCGAAAAGCAGCGCCGTGCCGTAGCGGTACACCTTGGAAACCAGTTGGCGGTAGAGCGTGTAGTTTTTCTGCACGCGGTGGCACACCACAATGTCGCAGGTCTCGCGCATGGGCCAGGCCGACGACAGAATTTCCGGCGGGTATTCGCCGTCGGCAGGTATGAGCAAGACGTAGTCTTTGGTTGCTGCCCGGTACAAATCTTCGAACGTGGCTGCTATTCCCATGTTCACGGGGTGGCGAATCATGCGCACGCGGGCGGGGTCCGTTTGCGTCAGCTCTTCCATTATTCGCGGCGTGTCGTCGCGGCTGCAGTCGTCCAACATCACTATTTCGTAGTCGTCCGTGCAGGCGCTTGCCGCTTTCACGCAACGCGCGAACGTGGCGCGAATGCCTTCGCCCTCGTTAAAGGCCGGTATGACAATGGAAAGGGAAGCGATGCTCCGAGTGTACGCGCTTCCCCGCGGGTGGACTACCGTTTCAGGAAGAGTGCGATAAACGACCAGTTCAGCACCAGTGCGCCAATCACCATCGTCCATACCCAGGGTTTGGGCAGTCGCTCGTACCGT
>CAZWVP010000100.1:0-4812 GCA_964636635.1 uncultured Candidatus Peribacteria bacterium | reverse complement strand
CTGGCGGTGGCAACGCTGCTCGATGCCTTCGGCAGGTTGGAATTCACGTTGTGGCATCCGCCCGTTTGGCGCTTGCCCGCTCTGAATGCCAAGTTGCTGCAAGGAGTGTTTACCGTGAGCGTCGTGGCCATTCTCGAAACCCTCCTTTCGGGAAAAATCGCCGATACCTTGGCCAAAACCGAGCAGAAGTTCAACCAGCGTCGCGAAGTGTTGGGTCTGGCCTTGGCCAACATGGCTTCGGGCATGGCCGGAGGCTTGCCCGCCACCGCGGCTTTAGCGCGCACGGCCTTGAATGTGAAAAGCGGCGCGAACACGAAACTGGCCATCATTTCGAATCCGCTGTTTGTCATGGTGATTGCGGCGCTCTTCTTCTCGGGCTTTTCGTATTTGCCCCTACCCGTGGTTGCCGGAATGCTACTCTATGTTTCTTGCCGCATGGTGGAAGTGCGCCACTTCAAAGAACTGTGGTGCATGGACAAAATCATGTTGGCCGTAGCGCTGTTCGTGGCCGTCATCACCGTGGCCATAGACCCGATAGTCGGCATTCTACTTGGCTCCACGGTGGCGCTGCTCTTCTTCGTGCACCAACTTTCGCGCGGGCAAAGCGAACTGACCCTGCACTCTCACGGCCGCCTGCCCACGCGACTCTCTCCGGACAAAATGCGCGAGACGGACGTGGCGTGCGACGTGACCGTGTATCGCTTCGCCGGCGAACTCACGTACTTCAACGCGCAGTCGCACCAACGAAACATCAAACGCATTCGCCGTTCGCGGCACTTGGTGCTTGGCTTGCGCAACTTGTTTTACGTGGACCCCGACGGTCTCGCCGCCCTGCGAGAGATCATTGAAGAATGTGAGAAGCGAGACATGCAAGTGGTACTGACCGGCATGAGCGAGTACATCTCCCCCATGCTGGAACGCTCGCCGTGGTTCCGCGAACGCGAACGCCGCCATTTGGTGTACGGCAGCACCACCGAAGCCCTCACGGCCCTCGGCTTCCCCGTTTCCGCCAAAGACTGAAACTGCAGCAAACCCTACTTTTTGCCCTGCGCACTAGTTTTCGCGGTGTGTCGGTTCCAATGTATGCGGGTAGTTCCCTACCCCACTTCTTCTATGCGTTCCGTTCTCTTCCGCAGCTTGGCTGCAACCGGTACGGCCCTGGCCGTTACGCTCTCCGTGGGTGCCTCTTTCGTTTCCGCCGAATGGAGCGAAAGCACCATGCCTCCCCCGAGCCCGTGTGATCATGTGAAAATGAAACTGGAAATGCTGGCCGCCGCAGGCGACACCAACAGCGACTCCTACGCCTACGCCAAAGAACTGCTCGCCAAATGCGAACAGGGAGGCGGCATGATGGGCGGACAAGGCATGATGAAAAAAGAGCCCGGCATGGGCATGAAAGACGGCGGACAAGGCATGATGGGCGGCATGATGAAGCACGGCATGCCGTGCGAGGACATGAAAGCCAAACTGGAAAAATTGGCCGCTGCGGGCGAGACCGACGGCGACAGCTACAAATACGGCAAGGAAATGCTCGCCAAGTGCTCGCAGATGGACGGAGAAGTTGAGGGAAAAATGGGCGAGAAGCCCGAAAGCAAAGACGGCATGATGATGCCGCCCATGGGAGATATGACTCCGTGCATGTTGGACAAACAGGGCATTATTCGCTGTAAGAACGGTGTGAAAGTAGACACCAACCTCTGCGGCGGTGTGAGCAAGGAAGAAATGCCTATGGAGGAACAGATGATGAAGCAGAAAATGCAGCCGGAATTCTCTCCCGTGAAAACGAAAATGCAGCAGCAGGTCAGCAAAGAAGAAACCCCTGCGTTGCGCAACCAGCGCCAATCTTCGCGCCAAAAGAACATTATGCAGCGCAAGCTGCGACGCTCCACGCAAAACGTGAGCACGACGGAAAAGACCGAGTAGTTTCAGACTCCGGACCCGCCGCTCCCCTTGCGGGACGGCGGGTTTTTATATGCTTCGACGTGCGGGGAACAAGGTTTTCCGACGCAACCAAATGGCGACGTACAGAACGAAGCCGAAAAGAATGAGTCGCAGAGGTCCCACCATGTGGGAAGGCAAACTCATGAAGCGCAAGCCTTCATGCAAAAACGTGAGTGACACGGTAGCCAACGCCACGCCGAATATGCGACCGGGACCCCCCGTGACGACGGCCAATACCTGGAAGATAAGCGCGGCGAACACGAAGTCGCCGGGCAGCAGCAAAAACAAATACTGCGCGAAGAACAGATTGCTGAGAAACGCCCCGATTCCCGCCAACAGAAACGCCAACATCGTCGCCTTCATGCGGGAAATGCCTATGGCACCGGCGTACCACGGGTGCTCCGCCAAGGCCGAAAGCGAGCGTCCGAAGGATGTGCGCAGCAGAACGAAAAGAAACGCCAACCACAACGCGGTCACGAGAAAAAGCGCGAGCAGAAAACGATCGTTCGTTTGCAGCCACGCCATGCGCGGAATGCCCGCGATGCCTCTGTCGCCTCGCGTCAGGTCGGGAAGGTTGCGCAGGAAGGAGAGCACCATGAAGTGCAGCGCGATGGTCATGACTCCGAACGAATCGTCATCCAACCTCAAAGCCAAAAGAGCCACGACGGCGGATGCCGCACAGGTCGCAACCAAGCCCGCCGTCGCCGCCAGCGCGTACGAACGCGTGGCCATGAGCGTGAGGAAAATGGCGTAAGCGGAGATGGCTGAAATGCCCACGTGGCCGAAGTGCAGCACTTTGCCTTTGCCGAACACCACGTTGTAGCCCGCCACGCTGCAGACGGAGAGCAAGCCGATGATGAGAATGTGCAAAAGAAACGCCATGGCTCAGCCTTGTCTGCGAACGGAAACGAACAACCCCTGCGGGCGGAACAACAAGAGCACGATGATGACCGCGAGCGGCACGACTTGTTGAAAACCCGCGGGCACATAACCGATGACCGGCCAAGACACGCCCACGGCCAGTTGTTCCAAGAGCGCAATGCCGTAGGCACACACCACCGCGCCCCACATATTCCCCTTTCCACCGGCGATGACGGCCGCATACGCCTTGATGGTGAGGGAAAAACCGAGCACCGGCGTGAGCGTTTGGTCTATGCCGATGAAGATGCCTGCCAAACCCGCACAGACGCCGCTGGCAATGAACGTGCCAAGCTGCAAATGCCGGGCGGCAATGCCCAGGCTTTGCGCGGCCGACGCATGTTGCACCACGGCTCGAATGGACCGGCCGAGCTTCGTGGCATGCAAGACGTACGCCACCGCCGAGAGCAGCAGCACCGTGCCCGCTGCCAGCAGCAACTGCTCCATGCTGACGCGTGCAAATCCCCAACCCACCATGTGCTGCCCTTGCTGCAAAATGCTGCGTGACTGCTCGCCGAAGATGAGCAACAGCAACCCGTCCAACATCATGCCCCCGGCAATGGTGGCGATGAGCGGCAGAAAACGGTGATAGCGCATGAAGGGTGCCACCGCACCTTCGTAGAGCGCGTACGAAAGCAGAGCCGAGACCAGCAGGCCCGCCGCCGCCGCAGGCAGGAGCGGCCAGCCCAGAAGCACCACGCAGGCCCACGTGACGTACCCCGCAAAAAGTGCAAGCTCTCCAAGCGCCATGTTAAACACCCCCAGCAACCCGTACACCAACGCCAGCCCCGCCGCCAGAAGCGCGCCGAGCGAGCCCGCGATGAGAGCGTTGATGAAAAGCTGCATTAATCGATGGGCAAAGCGGCCTTCTGCACGATTTTGCCGTCTTCAACCGTCTTCAGCGCGAATGCCGCACCCACCACGTCTCCGTTCGCGTCGAACGAGATGTTGGCGGTGACGCCAGGGAATGCATCGGTTGCAACCATGGCCGCACGCAGGCTTTCACCTCCCTCCGGAGCCGCAGCCAAAGCTTTGAGCATGACACCGGCGGCATCGTACGCATAGGCGGCGTACGTTGCGCCGAATTTCGGCTCACCGTAGGCGGCGGTGAAGGCCAGAACGAAGGGGTGCTCCGCAGACAACGTCGGCACGGAAATGACATCCAAACCCGCCGCCGCTTCACCGGCCAACGTGATCATGTTCGCCGAATCCGACACATCGGTCCCCACCAATTGCACGGTGACGCCAAGTTCCTGCAAATTTTTGAGCATGACGGAAGTCGTGGCGTCCGTCTGACCGTTCACCACGAGCACGTCTATGTCCATGCCCTGCAAGCGCGTGAACAGAGAGCGATAATCTTTCGTGCCCGCTTCCACCTGTTCATCGAACACAATGCTTGCGTCGGTCGGAAGGTACTTTTTTACGGAAGCCCTCACTCCTTGGCAGAAATCCGTGTTTTCGGAAACGATGGCGATGTTTTGGAACTTCTTGTCCGTGAAATAACGAGCGAACGCCTTGCCCTTCAAATCGTCACTGGGATACGTGCGAAACACGTATTCCCCTGCCGTCGTGACATCGGGGCTGCTGGAAACGGGGGAAATGAGCACCGTTTTGGCTGCGCCTGCAATGGGTGCCGCGGCCAGCGTTTCGCCGCTGCACTGCCCTCCCACCACACCTACAACGCCGTCCACATTCACCAGCTTCTGCGCGGCGGCGGCACCGTCCGCACCGGCACACTTGCCGTCTTCCACCACCACCTCCACTTGCCTGCCGTTTATGCCTCCGGCCTCATTCACTTCCGCCACGGCCATTTGCACGCCGTTGAGGGTATCGGCACCCAAGCTGGCAATATCACCCGTCAAAGGCCCGATAAAGCCTATTTTGAGAGGCTCGGCTGCGATATCCGGCTCAACGGGAGCGGGCGCACTGGCGGACTGACAGGCTGCCAAAAGA
>CAZWVP010000099.1:0-4836 GCA_964636635.1 uncultured Candidatus Peribacteria bacterium | reverse complement strand
TCTTCCAACATGCGTAGTGCCTCACGGTACTGCCCTTGGAGCTTGAGTTGTTCCGCTTGTTCCAGTCGCTCGAGGGTGTCCGAAGAAGAGCAATCCTGCATAACGCTCATACTAGCAAGGGCCTTACGACCCGTACACGAAAAACATGATGAAGTTGAGGATGGCCTTGCTGGCCAAAACGATGCCCGCTCCCATAAGGGAACCGACCATGAAATCTTTGCCGGCGCTCTTCTCTTCGTCACTGTCGCCGGCGTTGGCGTAGCGGAAGGCTCCCACCACGAACATGGCCACGGCCACGGGCAGAATGGTGAGTTGAGCCGTGCTGACGATGTTGTTCATCATGTCCAGAAGCGACAGGTTGTCGCCGAAGCCCGCGAACGAAAATATGCTCGTGGAAAGCGAGCGTCCTTGCGCGTAGGCCGTGGGAATGAAGATGGAAAACGGGTTCATGCAGGACTCAGCATAGCATTGCGGTTTGG
Organism: uncultured Candidatus Peribacteria bacterium; assembly: GCA_964636635.1. Classification (GTDB taxonomy): domain Bacteria; phylum Patescibacteriota; class Gracilibacteria; order Peribacterales; family Peribacteraceae; genus CAZWVP01. The sequence continues at coordinate 4,357 of CAZWVP010000099.1, read as the reverse complement.
TATTGGGTATTAGGTATGTTGCATACACCAGCGCATCCATTGCTTCTTTATCCATGGCAGAGACAATGTTGAAAGGATGTAGCCTCCCGTAGGTATCAAGCCACTTAAAAACGGATATGGAGTATGAATGATCCACAGAAACAGGCTGGCGGTACCATATGTCAGGGCGGCAATGCACAGCCTGCGTGTAAGACTGGTTTCCCATGCTTTTTCTGCCTCAACGCGGTCATTGCGTTGTTCTATTTGCCGTAGGCGATGTTCGATGTCATGCACGGTAGATACAGTACATTACAATGCATGGCTTACTATAGGCGTAGTGCATTAATGTGGGCTTAGGTTCGTCGGATTTTGTATGTATCGCGAAGACGGGCTCCGCCCGTCTGGAGCGATTCCATGAAGGGAAAGAGAGCTCATGAGAGGAAATCGACAAGGTTTCCTTTCATGTGTAGTGGCGGAAGGAAGGGGATTCGAACCCCTGATCCCGCAAGCGGGATACACGATTTCGAGTCGTGCGCTTTCGACCACTCAGCCATCCTTCCAGCGGAGAGTCTACGCAACCTCTATACTGCACGCGAGCGAATGACCCACTATGTGTATTTTGCCCGGTGCGCGGACGGTTCCCTGTATGCGGGCACATGCCTGAACGTGGCTGAGCGAGAAGCCAAACACAACGACGGCACGGGCGCCAAATACACGCGGTCCAGGCGACCGGTGCAGATGGTGCACGTGGAAGAATTCGAGACGCTTTCCGAAGCCAGGAAGAGAGAAGCGGCGCTGAAAAAGCTGGCTAAAGCAGACAAGGAACTCCTCATAAAAAAGCCCTCTCGTCGCAAGACGAGAGGGCGGAGTCTTCGGCGCTAGGTCGAAGACGGTTGGGCATCGGGGAGAAATCTCAAGAACTCCGTGGCGTAGCCCTTCCATGGGCTGTCGCGTTCGGTGGTCCTACTCTTGCGCAGGCAGGCATCTATCGCCGCAAGCACACAAGGCGCTTCCGGTGTCAGATGGCATTGCTCCAAAACCTTGATGACACTCATCGTGCACATGGAATGACCCGTGCACGCCAATGCCAGCAGAGATTTGACCGCTTGTCGCAGAAGTTCGGGGGCGCAGTTTGCCGCTTGGTAAAGCTTTATGGCTCTTTCCAGGCATTGCACCGGATAATCTTCTTTCCGGCCTACGGACACTCTTGCCAACTCCTCCCACGCTTCGGCACAGCGAATCTGCTCGCGCACCAAGTTCAGCCGCAAAGCCTGTTCGCTGCGGGTATGCAAATCCATCCACTCGTCGCACTTGAGAGCTGCGATGAGGCGAATGAGATCTTTTTTGTCGCCCAGAGCAATAGCGCAATCTACGGCTGTTCTGACGTGCCCGCCGGCTTCGCAGCGTTCCCACAATTGCCAGAGACCGACGAGGTCTCCCGCAGATTGCAGACACTTGAAGGCAGCGGCGTAATCGCCTTCTTGCATATGCCGTTCTCCGATGGTTGCCATGCGGTGAACGGCTTTCGCCGCGGTGAAACAAGGCCAGTAACATCGTTCATCGTCGGCTTGCGCGCCGCCCGCAATGAGCGCCTCCGGCGAGCAGTCTTCCAGACTTTTTTCCCCGGCCTTCAATATCGCGAAGGCTTCCCAAACATGACCGAGGTGCAAGAAACGTTCTGCAAGAAAAATGTGAGTGTTCATAAAGGTTCGACGATCTCAATGTGTGAATGAAGAAAAAACATCACGATGACCGCTTGTGAGGCGCCGAGGAACTTCCCCTCGGAATTACGCCGCGTTACGCACGCGGATGGCGCTTGGTGGCAATGGTGCTTACCACCCAAGAGGACAACCGAGGGAGAAGGCGATGAGACTGCGTGCGTATGGCTTTCGCAGTTGTGCGTTCGCCAAATGTGACGCGAGACAGAGGGTAAGGACGGGGGAGAGAAACCACAGGACCAACAGGTTTTTGAGGAAGGTTGGCATAAAGAGATTTCGTACCGATGCTGTGAAGGAACGTGGAACAGTCGAAGTTGACTGTTCGTAACTATTCTTTCATAAATATAATTTATGTACATTTATTCAATACATTCAATACATATCTAGAAATAAGGCTTTCTGTACAATTGCACGGTATTTGTCTATAATTTCAGACAACATATGACTACCAATAATCCCGGTGGATTGGCCTCGCTTCGACCGCTGCTTTTACGCATAGGTTTGGAAGAGAGGGAAGTGGAGGTGTACTTGGCGTTGGCTTCTCTCAAGCAGGCCAAGGCCAGTGCCGTGGCGCGAACTGCCAGGCAAACGCGCAGTCATACCTACATTATTTTGCGCAGCTTGGAGGCGAAGGGGTTGGTTTCGGAGGTGGACAGAGGCAGGGTGTTGGAATTCATCGCCGAACCGCCCGAGCGGCTTTTGGCATTCGTGCAGGAAAAAAGCCGGGAGTACAAAGCGTTGGAACCCGTGGTTGCGGGAGCGCTGCCGCTTCTTGCCGCCATGTCGAGGCCGCTGGAAGGCAGGCCGCACGTGACGCTCTTGCAAGGCATGGACGGCATGCGCGAGGTGTACCGCGATGCGCTCGCGGGGGAAATTTGCGGGTTCTTCAATCCGGCGTCCATGTACGAGGCGTTCGGTGAAAACATCGTCACCAAATTGTTCGGCAAAGAGGCGCAGCTGCGCGGCAGGGATTTAATCGTGGATGGTCCGGAGGCCCGCCGGTACGTGGAGGAGGTGCCTGCGAATGAACATTACGACGTGCGGCTTTTGCCTGCCCATGTGCAATTTTCCACGGATACCATCGTGTACGGAGACCGCATCGCACTCTTTGCGTTCGATTCCACGCAAACCATCATTCGCATGGAAAACAAAAAACTGGCGGACACGTTCCGCAGCTGGTTCGAAGCAATGTGGAGTGTGAGCGAAAAACCTTAAGCTCGCTTGCCGGCCTGCAGGCGCTTGGCCAACGTGCGCAGGTACGCGGTGGAGACTTTCATGGTCACGTACGTGCCGGAAGCGGCGTCGAACACGCGCTTCTTCTGAATGTTCGCACGGTAGGTGCGGCGCGTGGCGCGGTTACTGTGGCTGCGGGTGTTTCCCGTGCCCGTTTTCTTCCCGGTTTTGATGCAGGTGCGTGCCATAACCCGCGTAGTGTATGGACTGCCACGCAAAAGGCAAAAGGAAAAGCGGGAAAATATACGGCATTCCCCGTATCATCGTTTGGCTATGTCGTTTGACCCCACCTTCATCATTGCCCTTCTGGTGGCCCTTTCCGTTCATGAATGGGCGCATGCCTGGGTGGCCGATTTGCTCGGTGACCATACCGCGCGCGACATGGGACGTTTGACGGTGAACCCCATCGCCCACTTGGATTTGATGGGCACCATCATGTTCTTCGTCATCGGTTTCGGTTGGGGCAAGCCCGTACCCGTGGACCCGCGCAATTTCAGGCACCCGCTGCGCGACAGTGCGCTCGTGGCCATTGCCGGGCCCATCAGCAACATCGTGTTGGCTTTCGGTGCGCTCTTCGGTCTGGCCGCCGTGGCGGCATTGGACTTGGAACCCACACCCATTGCGAAAGTGTTGGTGCAGGTGTTGCACAGTTCCGTGGGGTTGAACTTGGGACTCATGGCGTTCAACTTGTTGCCCATTCCGCCGCTCGACGGTTCGCGCGTGGCCACGGCGCTTTTGCCGTGGAGATTGCGGCTGCGCTACGAAGAGCTCACCGTGCACAGTCAGTGGATACTTCTTGGGTTGATATTGGCGGAAAACATTCTGAACGTGCCGCTGCTCAGCATTTGGGTGAACCTCATCGCTTCGCCCGTGCTTTGGGTGTTGGAAGCGGTGGTGAGGATGTTTTTGTAGCGAAAAAGTTGTCATGGTGAGCCTGACGAACCATGGCAACGAAATTGGAAATATATTTTCGGCTACTGTTCAGTGAACACCATTCCAAAGAAGATTGATTGCCTTGGATCAGCGCGATTTTTTTCTTTCGGGACCACCGTTTATATTTCTTTTCCAAGGCGATGGCCTCTCGTATATCGGAAAGTTCCGTGCAGTATGCCAGTCGAACAGGAAGCCGTTTTTTAGTGTATGAGTCGGCAATTCCATTTCGGTGTTGGATCAGTCGCACATCAATGTCATTTGTGACTCCTATGTAAAAAGACCGGTCACGACATTCGAGAATATACACAAAATACGAACGCATGATTGCATGGTAGTTCTAGATAACGGCTGCGCCCTTCGTCAGGCTCAGGGTGACAGATTGGAGGGTGATTTGCCGGAGGGGGTGAGGGATATATCGCGTTCCTTTTTCACACAGAACCGATCTTTAATTCCCTTTTGCTATATACGCATCCATCTTTGCGACCAACGACTCC
>CAZWVP010000098.1:0-5011 GCA_964636635.1 uncultured Candidatus Peribacteria bacterium | reverse complement strand
CGAAGGCGTTCTTCCTCTCGTTGGGCATGGAAGTGCTGGGCGAAATGGACATACAGGGCGAGTGGGTGGAGCGCATCATCGGGCTTACGGACGTGCGCAATACCATCGTCATGCTGGGCATACCCGGCGGCGAGGCGAACGTTGAACTCGTGCAGTTTCACAACCCGAAAGATGCGCAGGGCGTGCAGGCATCATTCTCGAATACTTTAGGGTTGCGCCACGTGTGCTTTGCCGTGGATGACGTGGAAGCCGTGGTTGCCACGGCGAAGAAGCACGGCGCGGAGTTGGTCGGGGAAATTCAGAACTACAAAGACATGTACAAACTCTGCTACGTACGCGGGCCGGAAGGAATAATCGTGGAGTTCGCGGAAAAACTGCAATAGGTTCGCCCGCAGACGAACAGCGACGCGTCGAGCAAATTCCAGTCTCTGCTAGACTGCATGCATGGCAGACCCTAAAACCAAGCCAACGAAACAAAGTCCGGTGGCGTTTCTCAAAAGCATAGAGCCCGAAGAGAAGCGACGTGACAGCCTCACGCTGCTTGCCTTGTTCCAGGAGGAAACGGGCGAGAAAGCCGTCTTGTGGGGACCGAGCATCGTTGGCTTCGGTACGTATGAAGTGAAACAGGGCAACCGGGTGAACGAGTGGCCTCTGGTGGCCTTTTCGCCTCGCAAGCAGAACCTCACGTTGTACATTATGTGGAACGGCGCAAAACAAGATGAGTTATGGAAACGGTTGGGGAAGCACAAAGTGAGCGGTAGCTGCCTGCACATCAACCGTCTTACGGATGTGGATGTGACCATACTGCAAAAGCTTGTTCGAAAATCTTTTACCGAGAACAAACGAGCTCTCGCGAAGCAGCCTTAGTTCAGCAAGCACACTCAAGTTTGACAATACACAATTTAAATTTATAATACCAATCCCCTTTTTCCGCACCACAAAAACATGCCGTCAGGCTTGGAACAAACCATAGAGGCCACTCTTCACGAAACGGGCTACCACCCGGACTGCGCTGCGGAGGCGGATGCGGAATTGAACAAGCTCATGGCCGCGTACGGCGAAGCCGGGCAACCGCCCGAGATGGTGCCGAAGCTCAAAAGCCAAGCCAACGATGCCGTGCTCATGCAGCAAAAGTACTTCGCGGGCAGGCTGAAGTTTCTTACCGTGCTCGTCACGTACTTGGGCGACAGGCCCGAAGACACGTTGGCAGTGGCCGATGACGGCTGCGGCACGGGTGCGGATTTGTACGTGCTGCGCAAGCTGCTGGGAAACAAGTTGGCGCTTACGGGCATAGACAAAAACGAAGCGTCGCTGCAAAAGGCTCGCGAAAGAGTGCCCGATGTAACGTTTGGTACCGACCTGACGGACAACTCATTCGAGGTGATATACGGCGACTTCGTGAGCATAGATGACAATATGGCTTGGAGCATTGCCGAGCGAGGCGCCAAGACCATGCGGGCGCTGCGCTCGCCCGGAGTGGTGCTGCAAAACGCGGACATGCACCGACTCGGAATGTACTGCCAATTTTTCGGGCGAGCATTCTCGCGCATTGTGACGCCGGAAGTGCTGGCGAACGTGCCGCAAGGTCCGTCGTGTTACTTGTGCAGGTTCGAAAAAGACTGACGCGCGAAGCTCTGCAGGAAATGGTGTACCATACGGCACATGCACAAAGAAATTCAGGACTACCACGACGCGCTCACGGAAGCAGACCGAGAAATTTGCGATGTGCTGGTGAAAGAAATACTCAAGCAGCTGCCCGAAGCGGAGTACAAAATTTGGCACCGCAACCCCGTGTGGTTTTTGGACGGGAACCCCGTGGTCGGCTACGACAAAATGAAGGACTGTGTGCGGCTGCTCTTTTGGAGCGGACAATCCTTCGACGAAGCGGAACTGAAGAAAGAAGGCTCATTCAAGGCGGCCGAGGCCAGGTACACGTCTACGGACCAAGTGGACGTGAAACTTCTCACCCGCTGGTTGAAAAAAGCCAAAGATATTCAGTGGGACTACAAAAACATCGTGAAGCGCAAAGGAAAGCTGGAGCGACTGAAGTGAGCGCACAAGCACGCTGCCGGGAAACGGTGAGCGCCAAGACATGGCTGAAACGCTCCGGCAGTGCTATACTGACAGTTGATTTCCCACACACAATCCATGCAAAACATGCCCGCCGAAACGCCGAAGCCGACCGAAAACAAAGAGAATACGGACACGACCAAGCAATTGGCAGCCCTCAAGCAGGAGACTCGGGAACGGGAGCAAGGCATGTTGAAGCAGGTGCTGCAGAAGTTGGATGCGTCTCCGCAGTCACGGGTGGTACGCGAAGTGCTGGTGGCACACCTGACACAAAGCCTGGATGACCCCAAGGCACTCGCGGAGTTCAAAGCAAAGCAGCCCCAGAACTACTCCATGGAAGACCTGATGAATGGAGTGGCGGAAGTGACGTGGAAGAAAAATCCCGAACTCCTCAAGCGGTACCAGGCGGGCGAAGTGCCCCTGCTGGAAATGGTCATCGGCGGGTTGGAAACCCTCATGAACCAAGCCATCAAACAAGCCGAGTCTCTGCCTGAGCCGGAACGCAAACAACGCACGGACGACCTGAACGCGGCGATACGCACCATGCTGACCGCAACGAAGGAATTGGTGAAACCGTAGCTGCTCTCGCTTTTGCAAATAGAAACCAAACGACTGAATACAAGCTACGAAAGATAATTCGTCGCCGTTTCTTCCTGCCTGCGCCACTGCACGCGTTCTGGCGGCGCGGGCGGCGACTCCTCTTCGTCGAGCAGCTTGCGCAAAGCCGTGAGCGCGCGCTCCATCGCCCGCCCTATTTCCTGCAACGTGGCGTTGGGGTGTTCGGCGAAACGGTACCATTCCGCCATGGAGCCGAGCGTATACTCGGCACCGAACGCCTGTTGACGATCGCGCTTCAGCACGTCGTGCGCCTTGCCCACCAAATTATTCAACGCCGTCCACACCGCGCGTTGATGAGCGAGAGCCGCACCACCGTCCATGTTGAAGGCGTCGAGCCACTTATCCAACACGTACAAACGTTTCAGCACGTGATCGCCTGCCAAAGGTGCGGGGTTCGCGCCGGGCACGTAGCAGGTGCTCCACGCGGGATGAAATTCGTCCTCCTGCAAAAACGCCGCGTGCGGCGTCACTTTCTCGGGCAGCTCCGCCGGGGCCAAGTGCCGCACGCGAGCTTGCGGCTCATGGATGGATGAGTCCAAGACTTCCGCTTCGTGGGCAAGAGTCTGCAGCAAGGTTAAGGGTCATTGTACCCGCTTTTCCGCCGTGTGGTATTGATGCGACCGACGGGTTGTTTCGCCGTACAACATGGCAACCGCTTGCTTACCCCTCGCGCAACCCCGGCTTCTTGGCAGCGGCTTTCAGCACCGTGGCTACGGTTTTGAGGTTGAGATCTTCGAGTTTTTTGAAACGGATGCAGCTTTTGCCCACACTCACCTTGCCCAGGTCTTTCTTGTGCGTTTCGGCCAAGTATTTGCCGTCATGCACGGCGCACACATAAAGGCTCATGTACTGCTTCTGGCTGGCCAAGGCGACAACGGGCCATTCAATGTTCTCCTTCTTGTAGTTCACGTACGGAAACGACCCGTACCCCAGCATGTTGTAGGCGAAGTGAGATTTCAGGCTCGGCACGGTTTTTTGGATGAACTTGTGCAAAAACTCGATGGGCTCGCGACGTTCAGGCGGCAGTGCGCCGAGATACTCCTTCACGGATTTCGCGTTGACGGGCTTGAACATGTTCATGCGTGCATTCTACATCATGGTCTGCAGGGTAAATTCAAAAGATATTCATACCATACTATTCATTTTTTGCTATAGTCCCTCCCCATGCACTCCCCGTCCGAATTCCCGGTGCCCGCCGAAACTCCCAAGCCGCCTGCACTCAAGGCCGGAAGCCTCAGCTTGGCGCCGCTGGGTCATGACGTGGATTTTTACGACGTGGACTGGCAACGCGTGTTCGGAGACATCGGCTGGAGTTACGACGGACCACTCTCGGCGAAAGTGCTGCAATACCTGAAAGCAGACGGCACGTACGACATGGACACCGCTCGCCAAGACCCGCAGTACGGCCCGTGGGTGACGAAATATGTGGATGAACGAAACGCACCGAACATCGACGCCGTTTGCGCCATACTCGAAGAACATCGAGGTTCCGTGAGCTACGTACCCATCTTCACGGCCATCCCGGACCCCATGCGGCTGCCACCCGCCGACCGCGAACGCGTGATGCAGGCCCTGCTCGGCCACTGCGACTGGCTCATACGTTTGGACAAATTACCCGAACTCTTCGCCTGCTTCGAACAACTCTTCCCCGTATGGTTCGATTCGTTCGAAATTCTGGAAGAGCGACTGCCCAAAGGGCTCCGACGCGGGTACATCGAACGCATGCCCAAATACACGCGCGGGCACGTTCACGACCGCGTCTACGACAACGCCACTGAAGTCCGTGCAGTGATTGAGCGCGAATTTCCGCAGGCGGAATGGGACGAACTCACGGAGTGTGCCAAAGAGCACCCCGACGCCATTTTTTACAACCGCACGTTCCGCCAACGCTGGCCGAACGGCCTGCCGCTCAAAAAACCCGAAGTCGTGGCGGCGTACCAAGCGAAACTTCGCGGAAAGCTGCTCCAAGCCAGCACTCCCGCCGTGCCGCGCCTCGAACCTCCTTCAAAAAGCTAAGAGTAATTCTTAAAATCCAACTTTTTATACGGACCCCACGACTGCGTCCAGGCTTTCGTTTTCCAACGAAACACGAAGTGCACCACAAGAGCCAGCACGAACAGCCAGACGAACAGCACACCCGTCGCCTGCCAACCTTTCGCATACGCCATGCCTGCGGCCAGAAGAACCAAGACGACGTATTTCACAACCCGGAAGCGCCACGACTGAGCATGAATGGCCACGTACGCTTCCCGTTCCAACATATTCCGCATACTCATGGCGACAGCATACTCCTATCTACGGCAGCTTCATGCAGCGCTTGGCG
>CAZWVP010000097.1:3556-5062 GCA_964636635.1 uncultured Candidatus Peribacteria bacterium | reverse complement strand
GTCAATAACGGCATCAACCGGAGCACCGGCATTCACCATGAGTAAAATGGCGCGTGGCGAACTCATGCCCGAGAGCATTTCGTCGTACGTGGCGCACGGAACAAACGCGCCTTCGCTCCCGTACTGCGAAATGAACTCCTGCATCTTTTCCGTCGTGCGGTTGTAGACGAAGACCTGTGCACCGTTGCGAGCGGCGTTTCTGGCCAAGTTGGCACCCATGGTGCCGAGGCCTATGACGGCGAGTTGAGACATGTGCTTAGAATACACCATTATTTTGCAAATTTGCGAAGCAATCGAATGGTACTCGTTGCAATTAGCAAACCACCTGCAGTATTTGCTCCAAAAGTGAATTTCTTTTCCCTTCCCAATAAGATCAATAAGGCATCCAAAAATGATCCAATGTCTTGGTAAATGTTGTAGAAAATCAATGCCTCATCGAAGTCTTTATACTTTATTTTAGGCCCTGCTTGATACTGATTGATATGTGCCCACTGCTTATGTCTCCATCCTATGTACTTTTTGAAGTGACTTTTGTAATCGGACATTTGTTTTTCATAACCAGCTATCAACTTTCGTAATTCTTCACTATTGTCGCCAAAAATTCCGACATCTTGTTTTAGTAGTTCTACTAGTTTGTGCATTGAAATTACATCTCGTCTTTTATCGGTAGCAAGAGATACGAGTGAGACTAGTGAGGTAACAAAGTGTGCAAGTTGAGCAAATCTCAAGCAGTCAATTTCACTATTAGATTCAAAATGGTCTGAATACAAAGTTACCTGATGAGCATGAAGCGAGCCCAGGGCACAATACTCAGCCAGGCTATTAATTTTTGCCTCTAACTCATCAACATTTTTAAACATCATCACTTTTTAACCTTCTCCCAGTCCTCCATGAACTTCTTCAGGCCGCTGTCCGTAAGCGGATGACCGGGCAGCTTTTTGAACACGTCGTAGGGAATGGTGCAAATGTGGGCGCCGAGTTTGCCTGCATCCACGATGTGGCGCGGGTGGCGGGTGGAAGCCACGAGCACCTCGGTGGGCAGATCGTGTAACGAGAACATTTCCATAATTTCCGAAATGAGCAGCATGCCCTCTTCGCCGACGTCATCCAAGCGCCCGATGAACGGACTGATGATGGTGGCGCCCGCCTTGGCGGCAAGCAGAGCTTGAGCAGCGGAGAAGATGAGCGTGACGTTCGTGCGAATCTTCTTCTGACTGAAGTGCTTCACGGCCTTGAGCCCTTCCACCGTCATGGGCACTTTCACGTATACATGCTTGTGCCACTTGGCGTACTCCATGCCCTGCTTGATCATTTCCGGCGCGGTGGTGGCCGTCACCTGTGCGCTCACGCACGGCACGTACTTGCACATTTCCAGTACGACCTTCTTAAAATCTTTTCCTTCCTTCGCAACGAGCGAAGGGTTGGTGGTCACTCCGTCCAAAACGCCCCAAGCGGCGATTTCGGCGACATGAGCGACGTTGGCGGTATCGAGGAAGAGTTTCATGT
>CAZWVP010000097.1:0-3456 GCA_964636635.1 uncultured Candidatus Peribacteria bacterium | reverse complement strand
CCATCCCCTCTCACCACCCATTTATACGTCGTCATTTCACGGAGTCCCATGGGACCGCGGGCGTGCAATTTCTGCGTCGAAATGCCTATTTCCGCACCCAAGCCGAATTGCGCACCGTCGGTGAAGTACGTGGAGGCATTCGCATACACGGCCGCGGAGTCTACTCGCGTGAGGAACGCATCAATCACGTCCGGGTCTTCCGCCAGCACCGCTTCGCTGTGTTTCGAGCTGTACTTGGCTATGTGCTCCAAGGCATCCTCCAAACCGTCCACCGTTTTCACGGCCAACTTCAACGACAAAAACTCCGTGCCGAAACTTTCGTTGTTGGCTTTCTTGAGAAGTGAAGCGTCGTACTGTCCGGCAAGGGCTGCGTAGGCGTCTTCGTCCGCGAACACCTCCACTCCTTTCGTCTCCAATTCACGGAGCAAAAAAGGTAACTCGGCCAGCTTCGCGCGGTGCACGATGAGGCAATCCAAAGCGTTGCAGACGGTGGGACGAATAGTTTTGGCGTTGTCGATGATGCGCGCGGCCTTCACGGTATCGGCGCTGCGATCGACGTAAATATGCACGATGCCGGCACCCGTTTCCAAAATGGGCACGCGTGACTGCTCACGCACGTGAGCGATGAGCGCGGCACTTCCGCGCGGAATGATGACATCGATGTATTCCGGTGAGCGCAGCAGACCCTCAACGGCGGCTCGGTCGGGCGGAAGAAGTTCCACGCAGTGCGGGTCTATGCCCTTCTTCACCAACACGTCGCGGATGATTTTCACGGCGGTTTCGTTCGTGTGCTGCGCCTCGCTGCCACCCTTCAGAACGCAGGCGTTGCCCGATTTCATGCAAATGGCGAAGGCGTCGAACGTCACGTTCGGGCGAGATTCGTAAATCATGCCCACCACTCCGAGCGGCACCGTGACTTTGCGCACATGCAAGCCGTTGGGCAAAACGCGTTGTTCCAGCGTGCGTCCGACGGGCGTGTGGAGAGCGGAAACGGCTTTCATATCTCTGGCTATTTGCATCAAGCGCTCTTCATTGAGAAGCAAACGATCTCGCAGCGGACTGTTTTCATCCAGAGCCTCGAGGTCTTTCGCGTTCGCGGCGAGCAGTTCTTCGCGACGCTGCAGAAGCGCATCGGCGACGCCCTTGATGGCGCCGTTCACTTCCTTGCCCGTGGTCATGGACAAGCGATGGCTGGCTTCTTTCACGCGGGCCAGAAGTTCTTGCAGGGTGATGCTCATGAGGCGAGGGTGCGGGAACGTTGAGTGGCTTTTTCCAGTGCGCGCGCGAGTATACCCGAAAAATCTTCGTCGGCGACGCTTTCCAAAAACGCCTGTGTCACCCCGCCTTTCGACGTCACGGCGGTGCGCAGCTGTTCCGGCGAATCGTAAGAGCCGGATTGCAACAGTGCCCCCGTGCCCGTCACGACTTGCGCCAGAAGCGCGTGCGCATCGACCTCGGACATGCCGGTTTGCAAAGCGTGGGCGACGAGAGACTCCGTAACACAAGCAATGATAGCCGGACCGGAGCCGGTGACCGGCGTGAGCACGTCAATGTCTTCTTCTTTCCGGACTTCGTAGCCGTGACCGATGGTGCGAAAAAGGTCGGAGACGAAAGCCTTGTCCGCCGCAGTCACGTCGCTCGCCGCGGTCCAGAGAGTGACCGACTGCCGCAGTGCCGCCGCCAAATTCGGCATGGCGCGAATTACGCGCCGCGTTCGCAGTTGGTCTTGCACTTGCTTCACACTCACGCCAGCCATGACGGAAATCACCAACGTCGTGTCGGGCAATGTGGGCAAGGCTTCGCACAGTGAGGAGAAAGACTGAGGCTTCACCGCCAGCAACACGGCGTCCGCTTCGCAGGCAACGCTCACGTCTGCCGTCACGCGTACGCCGACCGCAGCGAAAGGCGCCAGCTTTTCCGCATGCGCATCGACCATCGTTACGCGCTCGGGCTGGAGCAAATGCAAGGTGCCGCGACCGATGGCCGCTCCCATGTTCCCCGCGCCGATGATGACGAAGTTCTTCATACGGGCCCATTCTAGCGCACCGACTCGAAAAATCGCAGAGATATGCAGGCCATAGGCACAGCGTTTCGCAATGCGTTCTGGCACATGAAAGAGAGTGTTCTTCTTTATAGTAAGCCGTATGAAACACCCTCTCCACTTCACATTCGGTTGCATGAGCATCGCCCTCGTCGGCGTACTCGGTTTGTATGAAGCTCACCTCTCGCCGGTCTCTGCTCAGTCGATCAGCCCCCCGACCGTCATCGGCGACGATGACAACAGGAGCATTTTTTCCGTCGAGAGCGAAGTCGCTCCGTACAAAGGATCAAATATCGCCGATGCCTATAAAAACGGATACAGCGTGCTGTACGCCAACAAGAGTGCGAAGGCCAAATGGGTCCTGCCCGTCTCGACCGCAACGTCATACTGCGTGGCCGTCAGTCTGCCCAAGCATCAGTTGTTTTTGCCGGAACAGACATACAAGATTTACGACGGTGCCACCGGAGATTCGCTGCTTGCAACGGTGAGCCTGAAGCAAGCCCAGGCCGCCGGCACGTCTTCGTGCGGTGCTCGCTTGGAATCCAGCTCCACCCGCTGGCTGGAAACCGGTACGAAGGTCACGAGCAAGACGGGCACCATTCGTGTGGAAATGACACATGCTGGCGTACCGTCCGCCACCACGTATTTGGTACTCGACGCCGTCGAACTTCGTCCGAGCGGCCCGCCGATCGGTTTGTGCGGCAACGGCAAGGTTGATGCCGGGGAAACCTGCGTAAGTTGTCCGGCTGATGCAGGTTGTGTACCTGGCACCAGCTGTGACACGTCGACAAAGACGTGCAAGCCGGTATCAGGCACCTGCAACAACAACGCCATGTGCGAGCCCATGGAAAACTGCACATGTAGCGACTGCGTCGGCATGCAGAGCTCCTGTCAACCGGGGTACGTCTGTGACGCAGTGACAAAACAGTGCAAAGCCTCTGCGTCGACTTGTGGCAACGCCAAAGTGGACGCCAATGAAGAGTGCGATGCCAGTGCCAATGCATCTCTTCCTTCGGGCCGCGGTTGCAACAAAGAATGTAAGTTAACCTACTGCGCCGTGCCCAAATGCCCCGCAGTCGACCCCGCCTGTCCGCGCCTGCCCGGAGGCGGCAGAGATGAAAACGGTTGTCAGCTGAACCCGTGCGGAATAGAAGATACGAGCTGCACGAAACCGCTCTGTGCCAGCGATTCACAGTGCGCGAAAGATGAATACTGCACGACGAAAGATGGTGTTTGCCTTTCCGGTTGCGAACCCGGCAAAGCGTGCGGCGAGGTATGTTTGGGCAAGTGCAAGAAAAAATCCGACATCTGCCCGGCCATCGCTTGCTTGAAAGCTCCTCCTGCTGGCTGCACCACCGGCACAAATGCAAACGGCTGTCCGGACTGCAGCATCATCGTCTGTCCGAACAACCCCC
>CAZWVP010000096.1:0-5081 GCA_964636635.1 uncultured Candidatus Peribacteria bacterium | reverse complement strand
AACACCGAGTGTGCCGGTGAAACGACCATCGTGTGCCAATACAACCTCACGAAAGATCTCAAGTGCGGCGCCGACTGCAAGCGCGGCAGCTCCAGCAGCACGGGTTCCGTCGGTTCACAATCCAGCACGTCCTCCACGTCGAACCCCTCCACGTCCAGCAGTTCCACGTCGAATCCGAATCCGTCTTCCGCTTCCAGTACCTCCAACCCGTCTTCTCGTTCCAGCACGTCATCGGTTTCCAGCAACACCGCCATTTGCGGCAACGGCATTCCCGAACCGCCGGAAGAGTGTGACTACGGCGATGCCGGCGCCGAGGACGGTTGCTCACCCGCCTGTATGCGCGAATTCTGCGGCGACGGCGTGTTGCAGAAGAAGCTGGGCGAAATGTGCGACAACGGCTCCGTGTGCAACCAAAACAGCACGCTCAGTTGCCGCAAAGACACCGATTGCCGCAAGTGTTTGCCCGTGCGCAACACGAACCCCGACTTGCCGAACATTCTCAAGCGCTGCGGTGGCGACCCGTACGGCCAGGCCTGTGAGTTGGATACGCAGTGTGTGAACGCACCGTTCCTGTGCAAGTACGACGGCAACAAGAACCCGGCTTGCGACGAGCTGTGCCAAACGTCTTCCGTCCCGGCCAGCAGCCGTTCTTCCGTCAGCACCTCTTCCGTTTCACGCTCTTCCGTAAGCAGCACCTCTTCCGTCAGTTCCATTAAAACGCTTTGCGGAGACAAAATAGAGGAGGGTAGCGAAGAGTGTGACGACGGCAACAACGCCGACCAAGACGGTTGCGACAAGCTCTGCCGCGACGAGTTCTGCGGTGACGGCTTGCTGCAGCCGAACTTCAACAACGAACAGTGTGACAACGGTTCCGTGTGTTCCACCGATCCCACGAAGGCCTGTCGCAACAACGCCGAATGTCGCGTGTGTTTGAAAATTGCCGGTACGGAAGCCAGTCGCTGCGGCGGAGACCCGCGCGGCAAATTGTGCGCCACGAACGAAGAATGCAAAGACGAGGCGGGCATTCTCTGCGTGTACAACAGCGCCAAGAACCTCCTCTGCACCAACGAGTGTCAGTCGCTGGCGCGTTCCAGCTCCAGCCGCACTTCTCAGAGCAGCACGAGCAGTTCTTCCAGCAGCTCCACGAGCAGCTCTTCCAGCAGCTCCACGAGCAGCTCTTCCACGTCCAGCAGCTCCTCTTCCAGCAGCACCAGCAGCAGTTCCAGTTCCAGCAGCTCGCTCCGAGGTTGCGTGCGCGACGTGGATTGCAACGACGGCAACAACTACTGCACGTACGACGTGTGCGTGAACGGCGTGTGTCAGTACAACCCCATCATGTGTCCTCCGGACCTCTTGTGCGACCCGACGCGCGGTTACTGCGTTTGTCCTCCGAACCTCATCTTCTGCCCCGCGCAGAACCGTTGTTTGCCGCCTCCTGGCGATTGCGGCACGCCGACGGGCTTCTGTGGCAACGGCTTGGTGGAACCGCCGGAGCAGTGCGACGACGCCAATCCGTTTACCGGCGACGGTTGCCGCCCGGATTGCAGCGTGGAATTCACCATTCCGCCCGGACCGGACCCTGAGCCCCCGTTGCCCCCCATTGCCGTTTGCGGCGACGGCGTACTCCAGTACCCGGAACAATGTGAAGACGGCAACAGTCGGCCCAACGACGGCTGTTCCCTGACTTGCCAACTTGAACGCGTGGCTACCACGGGCGGCATCGGCTCCACCATTGGTGGAAACATAGGCGGCGTGGGTGGAACAGGCGGTACCCAGTACCGCTGCGGCGACGGCATTTTGGTTCGCGGTGAACAGTGCGACGACGGCAATACGCTTTCCGGAGACGGTTGCGACGTGGCTTGCCGCACCGAAACGCCGCTCGTGCGTCCGCCTTTGCCCGCTTGCGGCAACGGTCGCTTGGACAAGGGTGAAGAGTGCGACGACGGCAATTTGTTCGCCGGTGACGGTTGCGGCAGCGCGTGCTTCACGGAACGCGGCTTCTGCGGCGACGGTTTGGTGCAGCAGGCTCTGGGTGAACAGTGCGAACCCACCGTTTCCACCTACTCTTCGTTGCAGTGCGGTCAGAACTGCCGTTACTTGCTGCGCTTCTGCGGCAACGGTCGTTTGGAACCGGGTGAAGAGTGCGATGACGGCAACGGCAACAGCAACTCACCGAGCGTGCTCTGCAGGCCGGACTGCCGCCGCGCCCGTTGCGGAGACAGCATTCGCGACGCTTCCGAACAATGCGACGACGGCAACAACGTGAGCGGCGACAGCTGCAGCTTCGACTGTCGCAGCGAACTTCTGCCGAACTTCCCCGTGGTGAAGTCGCCCGATGACGGCACTTCCAGCACGAACGTTTCCGGCGAAGGCGGCAGGCCGGTGAATACCTTGCCGAGCTTCCCGTTGCAGCCGCGCCAGCCGGGCGTGGGCACCGTGCCGCCCATCATCACCGCCTTGCCGCCGAACCTGTACACGTTGCCGCTCGGCCAGCAGGGAGCGAACGCCGGCGCCGGTGGTGCGCAAGGCCGTATAAACGTGCAGCAACGCCAAGATCAGCAGGTACGCCAGGTAACCAGCGGCAAGCCGCCGCAGGGTGAAACCGGACCGGCCGCGTTGGCCGTGATGGGTGCCGGTGCGGCTGCAGGCTGGGCATGGATGCGCAGGCGCAGGGCAAGCTAGCGACTGGTAAAAAGCAGGCTGCAACTGCTACACTTTCCGCATGCCGTGGCGGCGATTTTGCCCAAAGCGCAGGCGATTGCTGACATGCAGACTGTTTTGTTTTGGAGTGATATTTTTGAGTGTGGCGGGCAGTGTTTCGGCCGATTTTGCCGACGATGCCAAAGACGCGGATGTTTCGGGTGCGGACATGAGTCTGAAGATAGAAGGGGACGGCGCGTTGAGCGGAGATAAATCGACGTTGTTCAAGATTGATTTTACGGAGACCAAGGATGCGGAAATCACCGATCATAAATTGACCGTGGAGTTGATGGGTGCGGATGCGAAGGACTTGTTCACCGCGCTGTTCGAACGCACGCGTCCTCTCGAGGGGTTGAAGTTCGGAGTCGAGAACAGCCCCGTTTCACAGACGTTCACGATACCCGTGGGCGTACCGGACCAAGACGTGCGAGTGGAGATGAATGTCGATTTGCAAGAAGCCGCTTGCGTTGCAGGCGTTCCCAAAGTTGCGAACGTCATCGTCAAAGCCACGTTGAGTACCACTGCGAACCCCGAAGTGTTGAAAGCGGGAAAGAAAGTGACCGTAAATTGTGAGTCGCTCTTGTACACCCAAGAGAAAAGCATAGACGTGACCGGCGACCCGTTTGACGTGGACGTGAAGCTGAAAAACATGGGAACGAAAGAGATTACCAAATTGAAGTTTTTGAAAGACGAAGATTCGAAAGATTTCATTCACTTTCTGGACAGATACGAAGTGAAAAGCCTGACGATTGTGGACAAAGACGGCAAGGACGTGAAAGAGGTTGAATCCGTTCTCAAAACCAATGAAGAACTGACGCTCAAGGCATCGTTGCAAGTGGAGGCGGCGGGTGTCACCGATTACTGCAAAACGAAGAAGGGGGGCGATAAGGTCAAATTGGGCACCATCAGTACGGAAATAAGTTTTACCGACGGCGATGCCAAGTCTCAAGCGAAGAGCAGGGTCACCTACGTTTTTCTGACTTGCCCCGCGCCTTTGCATGAGAATTTTTGCTGCAACAAAGGTGGATTTGGCGGAGACGTCTGCGTTCCGTGGAATGCGGGGGACGCTTGCGACAGCGGCATCAGCGACAATGACGAGGCGACCTGCAACGCCGAATGCAAACCGAAGGGGGATCCCAAAAAAATGGTGATTTGCGGCTGCAACTGCAAAAAAAAGTCGGAAGAGAAGTGTGTTGAAGCGGGGGAGAAGCAATTCGATACCGTTGCGGACTGCAAAGCAGACCCTCAGTGTCAGCCCGTGACCGTTTGCGGCTGCACGACGGAGAAGAAGTGCGTGATTCCCGATTTGCTCACGAACAAATGCCCCCCGGAAACGCCGAATTCCATGGTGGGCCCGACGATACAAGAGGCGATGTTCAAATGTGAACAGGCATGCCAAAACCAAGGACAGGTGGCCGGGCAGGTTGCGGGACAAGTGGCCGGACAGCAAGCGGGTCAGCAGGCCGGCCAACAAGCCGGTCAAATGGCAGGACAACAAGCGGGTCAACAGGCCGGCCAGCAAGCAGGACAGACGGCCGGCCAGAACGCCGCCGGGGCGGGGGCGGGAGCCGGGGCGGGTAACGGCGCGGGCGCAGGAGCAGGCGCAGGAGCAGGCGCGGGGAGTGGCAACGGTTCGGGCACGGATACCGGCGGAGATCCCACGGGCGGAGACCCTACCGGCTGGACGAACGCCTGCATCGGCGGACAGGCCATTCATCATTGTGCCGATTGCAGCACCGTACCCGACGGTTGCAGTAAATGCCTTGACGGCAGCACGCCGCTTTTGGGGCCTTACCCGACGTGTGCGGGCGGAAGTTCTTCTTCTCGCGGCACGCTTTTTTGCGGCAACGGCAAAACCGATCCCGGTGAGCAGTGCGATCCCGGACCGAAAACTCCCGTAGGTCCGCTGCCAGGGTTGCTGCTGCCGCGCTTTCTCAGCGCGCAGCTCGCCACGCCGGTGCAACGCTTGGTTTGCAGTGTCTCGCCCGGCGGGTCCACCATCTTCTGCGCCACGGCCGCGCAACAGAGCGCCTGTCTTTCGGCAGGCGGCGTGTGCAGCTTGAATCGTTCGCTTTTCAACTTCCGTTGCCAAGGCGGTTCGGCCAACGGCATAGATTGTGACATTGGAGCCGGCAGCCAAGAGAAAAGCCAAGTTGCCTGCGTGCAGGGCGGGGGAGTGTGTGCGTGTTCCGATCGTTCCGGCGGACAGGCCTGCAACATAAGCCCCACGACAGGGCAAATTTCCACGGTTTCCAGTCCTTTGCCCAGCTTTCCTCTTACGCCAAAGCCGCCGAGCGGTGGGGTAAAACCTCAAACGCTCGGTAAAGGCTGCCGCGAAGACTGCACCCTCATCCGCTGCGGCGACGGCATACCCGACCCCG
>CAZWVP010000095.1:0-5111 GCA_964636635.1 uncultured Candidatus Peribacteria bacterium | reverse complement strand
GTTGGGGAGTCGCCAAGCGGTAAGGCACCTGCCTCTGGAGCAGGCATACGGGGGTTCGAATCCCTCCTCCCCAGCCACATCAGAATCGTGTGACGTGGCTGGCAAACATCAACTCTTACGAACGTGAAGAAGAAGCTCCTTTAGAGGAGGGGGAAGAGGAAGTCTTGCTGCTTTGCTGCATGCTCGAAGAAGACCGCTGAGAGCTGCTGGAAAACGAAGACCATTGTGAAGACATGGAAGTGCCTTGCATTGGGCAGGGTGCGAAGGTGCAATTGGGGCCCGTGCGTCCAACGTACTTGCCATCCGGGCAGAGTTTGGCGTCCATGGTGCAGGCCATGGCACTGCTGCGGCTGCTGTTTTGGTTTCCGGGCGAGGCCGTGGCGCAGGCGGTAAGCAAAAGCACGCCGAGGAACAGGGGAAGAGAATGGGTTCGCATGAAAGAGGGAGGGTGAAAACACTATAGACGCAGACGCATTCGCATTCTTACCGGCAAAAACATCCGTATGTTTTTTGACTCAGGACATATGATAAGTAAGATACTTATATAATAAGGTTCTTACATAACTCACTCATGCCCGACCGCACGCGACAAATAGAACGTCTGCTGGAAACCTTCGGAGCCATAAAGCGCAAGCTGGCTTCGGAGCATTCCGCCGTTAACGACAAGGCATTTTGCAACATCACGCACTCTCAGTGGGGCGTGTTGCGCATGCTCATGCAGAAATCGCCCGTCACGGTGAAAGACATCGCCGCCCAACTGAGCATCACGAGCAGTGCGGCCACTCAGTTGGTGGACGGCTTGGTCGAAAACGGTCATGTGCGCAGAGTCGCCAACCCCAAAGACAGGCGGTCGTTGCACATAGAGTTCTCACCCGTTTCCAAGAAGCGCATGCAGACCATGCGCGCCGCTCATTTGAAGCGCCTTTCACAAATGTTCTCCGCGCTTAGCGATAAGCAGCTGGAGCAATACCTGGCCCTGAATGAAAAAGTGGCCGGATGCGCTGCCCCCGGGCGGGAATGAGCGCGCCCGCGTCCGCTCTTGGCAAACGCACGCTGGTGGGTTTGCTTCGGCCGTATCTCCTCTGGGTCCTGCTTTTGGCCCTGTTGGCCGTTTGCAGCAACGCCTTCGGCTTGGCCATTCCGTTCATCATCGCTCGAGGCATAGACGCCTACGGGCAGGGGACCGTGGAACTCGGTACGGTGGCGTTCGAATTTTCCCTCGCCGCCGCGGCGGTGTTCGTGTTCACGTATGCCCAGAGCATGGCGCAGACGTACGCTTCGGAGTTGGTGGCACGGGACCTGCGCGGCGAAATTTCCGCCAAAATATCCAAACAGAGTTATGCCTTCGTCCGGGCCGTCACTCCGGCCAAGCTGCTCACGAACCTCACCACCGATGTGGACTCGGTGAAGACATTCGTCTCCATGGGCATCGTCACCATGGTTTCGTCGGCATTTCTCATCGTGGGTGCGGGTGGGTTGCTCCTGTTCATCAATTGGCGCTTGGCGTTGGCCGTGTTGGCCACGTTGCCCATCATCCTCGCTGCGTTCTTCGTCATTTTCAGCAAAATCCGCACGCTCTTCAAAAAAACGCAGGAAGTCATCGACCGCCTCAACAACGTCATCAACGAGAGCATTCTCGGTTCCGCGCTCATTCGCGTGCTCAACTCCAGGCAGTACGAATACGAGAAGTTTCTCGCCGCCAATGCCGATGCGAAGAACATCGGGCTGCAAATTTTGCGCTTATTCGCTTCGCTTATCCCTGTCATCACGTTCGTCACGAATCTTGCCACGCTCATCATTCTCACGCTGGGCGGGCATTTCGTCATCGGCGGTTCCATGACGCTCGGCGAATTCGCCGCGTTCAACAGCTACCTTGCCATGCTTATTTTCCCCATCATCATGATCGGTTTCATGAGCAATCTCATCGCTCGTTCATCGGCTTCGTACCAACGCATCGCCGAAGTGTTGGACAGCGAGGAGCGCCCTGAAACCGGTACCGATGTCTCGCCGCTTCTCGGCGACATTGAGGTGCGTGATGTCTCGTTGTTCTTTGGCGAGAAAGCCGCTTTGAAACATGTTTCCTTCTCCATGCGGGCGCGCACGCGCACGGCCGTCATCGGCCCCACGGGTGCAGGCAAGACGCAATTGCTTCATTTGCTTACGGGTCTCATGCCTCCGTCTTCGGGCGCTATACTCTACGATGGCAAGCCTCTGGAGAGCTACGAATCGTCTGCTTTGCACAGGCAAATCGGTTTCGTGTTCGAAGACGGGGTGGTGTTCAACATGACTCTGCGCGAAAACATCGCCTTCGGCGGCACGGCAAGCGAGGCTGATGTGCGCAAGGCGATGGAAACGGCCGAGTTGCAAGAGTTCATCGCTTCGCTGCCGAACAAAGAGGAAACCGTGGTTTCCGAACGGGGCACGAATCTTTCGGGCGGTCAGAAGCAGCGCATCATGCTGGCGCGGGCGTTGGCGTTGAACCCGAAAGTCCTGTTGCTCGACGACTTCACGGCCCGGGTGGACACCCAAACGGAACGAAGCATTCTCCTCAACCTCGAGCGCAATTACCCCGCCATGACGGTCGTGTCCGTCACGCAGAAAATTGCTTCCGCCGAACGGTTCGACCACATCGTTCTGCTCATGGAAGGTGAGCTTCTGGCGCAAGGCACGCACGCCGAGCTGCTGGAGAAATCTCCCGAGTACGTGCAAATAGCCGCTTCCCAACGCACCGTGCAGTAACCATGTCGTATGCTCTCTCTTCCGTCGGCGAGAATGCCACGAAGCCGCTCGGCGCCTTCGCGGCGCTGGCAAAATTGTGGCCTTTGCTACGCAAGGACAGCGGTCAGCTCGCGTTGGCTTGTTTGGCCATTGTGTTGGGTGCGGGTCTGAATCTGCTTGTGCCGCTCATCGTCGCTCACGTCATAGACACCGCCGTGCAAAGCGGCGCCTACGGGGATGTGTTGTTTTGGGCGGGCATATTGCTCTGCATGTTTCTTGCGGCTTTGGCGGCCAATTATTTCCAAACCATGCTCATGGGAGCCGTGGGACAGCGCTTGCTGTTTGCCGTGCGTAACGCCGTGTTTCACAAGCTGCAGGAACTGCCGGTGGAGTTTTTCAACAGCAACAAATCAGGCGATCTCATTTCCCGCATCAACAACGATACCGACAAGCTCAACCAGTTCTTTTCGCACGCGTTGATGCAGTTCGTTTCCAACGCCTTCGTCATTGTGGGGGCCGCCGGTTTTCTTCTCGTCATCCATCCGCGTCTCGGGGCCGCGGCGTTGCTCCCGGCAGTGGGTTTGCTGGCTTTCACACAGTTGCTCTCGGCGTGGATTCGTCGCAAGAATGCCGCCAGCTTGCAGGCGACGGGCGATATGAGCGGTGAAATTCAAGAGAGCTTGGCTAACTTCAAGGTGGTCGTGGCCTTCAATCGTCGCGACTACTTCCGTCGCAAATTCGACGACGCCAACGAACAGAACTTCTCCCTTTCCGTGAAGGCGGGCATCGCCAATACCGTCTTCACTCCCATTTACGGTCTCTGCGGGAATCTCGCCCAGCTCATCGTCTTGGCGTACGGCATTCATTTGGTTTCCGCCGGTGACTTCAGCATCGGTTTGCTCATCAGCTTTCTCTCCTATGTCACGAGGTTCTACGACCCGCTGCGGCAACTTGCTTCCGTTTGGGCTTCCTTCCAAACAGCCATGGCCGGTTGGGATCGCATTTCCGCCATCATGTCCTTGCAGTCGAATTTACCCCTTTTGCCTGCCGAACCTGCCGTACAAAGCCCTGCATTACTCATTTTTGAAAACGTGCGCTTTCGGTATCCCGATGGCAAAGAAGTGTTGCACGGCATGAACATTACGCTCGAAAAAGGCAAGACGTACGCGTTCGTAGGCCCCACGGGCGGAGGGAAAACGACCACCGCTTCGTTGATGGCACGTCTGTACGACCCGTCCGAGGGCAGGGTGTTGCTGGAGGGGCGAGACATTCGTTCGTACGACCCTGTTGAGCGCACTCAGAAAATAGGATTCATTCTCCAGGAGCCCTACATGTTTACGGGCACCGTTCGCGACAACGTTTTGTACGGCAACGATGCGTACAAAAACGCATCCGATGACGAAGTGTTGGAAGCGTTGGGGGAGGCGGGCATGGCCGATTTGCTCTCTCGTTTCGAGAAAGGACTCCGCACGGAGGTCACGTCCGGCGGCGGCGAAATAAGCTTGGGGCAACGTCAGCTGCTGGCGTTCATGCGCGCCGTGCTCAAGAAGCCTGCCATTCTTATTCTCGACGAAGCGACGGCGAACATCGACACCGTCACCGAAAAGCTCCTCGAAGACATTTTGCGGAAATTGCCGCCCGAAACCACGCGCGTCATCATTGCGCATCGGCTCAATACCATTGAACACGCGGATGAAATTTACTTTGTGAACGCGGGAGAAACGGTGCAAGCGGGGTCGTTTGAGCACGCGCTGGAAATGCTCATGCATGGCAGCAGAAAGAGCTGAGAAGGAAGGAGAGGTTGAGTGGTATGCATGGGCAGGCACTCTCTAAGGCTCTAGCAGAAGCGCTTTTCACATCGTTCGTGCGAAGAAGTCCATGTCATTTGCCACATCTTTTGCTTACAATTCAGCGATGCAGCCCTCCCTCCTTCGTTCTTTCGTACTCGTTTTGCCGGTCATGGTCATAGCCGCGGCGGCGGTTTTTCTACCCGCTCGCACCTTGGTCATCATCGACCCCGGCGTGCAAGATGCCGATTTTTTTCGTCAGCATGCCGCGTTCGGAGCGAAGGTTGTCATGCTGGTGCATCTCGTGACGGTTTGTCTCAAATAAGCGACATTCTGGCTCAGGAATCGGGTTTAGAGAACGTGCAGATTGTTTCACACGGTTCTCCCGGACGGTTGTTTTTGGGGAGTGGAGAATTGAACGCGCAGACGCTTGCGCTCAACGCAGAGGCTGTGCGCAAGTGGAGTTTGGCTTTGGAGCCATCGGCTCAGGTGGCGTTGCTGGGTTGCGATGTGGCGGCCGGAACGGCGGGCGGGAATTTCATTCAGTCTTTGGCCGCACTCACGCAAGCCGAAATCGCCGCATCCACGGACGTTTCGGGCGGCGTG
>CAZWVP010000094.1:0-5114 GCA_964636635.1 uncultured Candidatus Peribacteria bacterium | reverse complement strand
CTCAACGTCGGCAGATTGCCGGTCATGAGATCGCGACGTTCCAAAGGTTCGAAGGTCGGGACGAAAGTTTTTTCACGCATGTTTCCGAAAGGGGAAGGGGAGGGACTCAGTGGAACACGCCGTGCGGACCGAAAGGGGTCACGACGAAACATCCCGATTTACGATCTCGCGTTCATGGCATGCAAAAGCCATGAAAGACGTTCTGCGGGTGCGTGGAACGGGCGAGGAGCACATGGTTCGGACCGGGCCGATGCACGGTGCATTCGCGGCGGTGTTTCGGTACACTGCTGGGCAGCATGAAGCAGCAAAAGCATCTTTTGGCCGTTTGTATGCATGCTTGGCAACGCTGCTTGCGTTCCAAGTATGGCGCGTATGTGCACGTATTGTTGGCGCTGACGGCTTTGTTCTGTGTCGTTGGCACATTCGCCTGGCTGCAGCCGAGAGTGGAGCTTTCGTACTACGAATTCGACAACGGTCAGCGTGTGGAGGGAGAGCATCCGCTTCTGACCAAAAGTCTCAGCAGCAAACTTACCGCGGAGTTGCGCGTGCATTTGGGTTGGTTGTACCCCACCTCGTTGTACCTCAAGCCCGACGACTGTTTCGAGAGTGTGGAAGTGAACGGTCAGGCGCTGGAAAAATCATTGATCGACTTCTGCGACTACACGCATCGCGGCAGGCTCATTCCTTTGCGGGGTTTTTTGCACGCGGGTGAAAACGTGTTGAAGTTCGGCATTCGCGACACGGGCGGACTGACGGGCGTCATTGTGAACCCCGGGACGGGCGGCTTGTACGGGTTTGTGCATTTGCTGCTTTTGCTCGGCACATCGGTATGGCTGGTATATGCGTTGTCGGTATTGCTTTTGCCCAAACTGAGTTTGCCGGAAACGGGAGTGCTGCTTTTCGCTTCCGCTCTGCGCGTTTTCTACTATCTCAGCACACCGTACCTCGTGCGCGGGCACGATACCGAAGCGCACATCGACTACATAAAGTACGTCGCCAAATTCTTGGCCATTCCGCCGGCCGCCCAAGGTTGGGAGTACCACCAAGCGCCGTTGTACTACTTCGTCACCGGCCTGTGGTACGCCGCTTGGACGGGTTTGGGCGTGGCCGAAGAGGCCGTTATGCAGAGCATCAAGTTCTTCTCGCTCACCACGTCCGTTTTCACCGTGGTGCTCATCATCTGGTGCGCGCGCTTGCTCTTCCCCAAAAAGCAGCAAGTCGTGCCGCGCACGCTGCTGCCGCTTTTGGCAAGTTCCGTGCCCGGCTTGGTCTACCTCTCCACGCGCATCGGCAACGACGCTCTCTACGTGCCGCTGGCCTTTTTGGTCATCTTTTTCCTGCTGCAGTGGTGGCATGACGGCAAGCCGAAGACTTGGTGGACGCTCATCGTCACGTTGTCTCTCGCCATCATCACGAAAATGAGCGGCTTGCTCTACATTCCCGTAGCGGGATTGCTGCTGCTCGTACGCAAAGGCACAGTTCTTTCGAAGTTGCGCACCGTCGGGCTTTCCCTGCTCATCGGCGTGCTGCTGGTCGGCTGGCTGCCGTTCACGCGTTTGGTGCTGGAGCATGATCCCGGCAAAACTCTCACGCTCGGCAACAACGGCATGTCGGACAATCTGCGCGTGGGCAACGGTTTGGAAAACTGGTTCACCTTCGAGCCGTTGCAAATGTTGCTGCATCCGTTCAACAGCCCGTGGGAAGATTCCTACCGTCGTCAGTATTTCTGGGAATTTCTCTACCGCTCGGCGTTCTTCGGCGAGTTCGGGTTCGACGACTCCATGAAGCCTCTTGCCGCCGGTTTGCTTGCGACCAGTTTGGCGCTTCTGCTGTTGGCCGCGATCGGCATGTGGAACGAATGTTTCGGCAACTTCAAACACGCGTTGCCGGTATTCATGGTCATGTTTTTCATTCTGCTGGCGCAGGTGTGGTACCGCTTGTTCGCTTCGTTCGCGTCCAATCAAGACTTCCGTTTCAGCGTGCCGCTGGTGCTGCCGCTCTTTTACTTCTTGTTGGCCGAAGCTTTCCGGCTGCCGCGCGGTGCTCAAGCCGTGGTCTACGCCGTAGCGGGTGTGTTTTTGCTTTTGGACATGGCGTTTTTCTGGATGCTCTATGTCTCCTAAAGGCACGTGGCTTGCGCGGGCGAAAGCGCATCATCTTGTGTTCTTTTACGCGGCGGTTCTCTGCATATGCCTGCTCTGTTTCGGCTTGCGCTTTCACCGGTACGAAACTTCTCCGCCGCACAACTGGACGGCCGATGAATACGCTTTCGCTTGGAGCGGCATGAGTTTGTGGCAGCAAGGCGTTCCGGAATCGTGGAGCTGGTTCGGCGCGTACGGCGAAGCGCCGGTGGAAACGTGGAAGGGGAATCCGTATCGCATCGTGAGCCCGTGGTTCGACCACCCTCCCGTCTTTTCCCTGCTCGTGG
Organism: uncultured Candidatus Peribacteria bacterium; assembly: GCA_964636635.1. Taxonomy (GTDB): domain Bacteria; phylum Patescibacteriota; class Gracilibacteria; order Peribacterales; family Peribacteraceae; genus CAZWVP01. The sequence goes on along the minus strand of CAZWVP010000094.1, from coordinate 2,686 downwards.
GAGCGGCCGCGTTGGCGGGCGGCGCGAAAGACTACTTTTCCGTGGAACTGGGGCACATTCGCTTCCTCATGCTCGCCATCGCCACGCTCACGTGTTTTTTCACCATCGAGCTGGCGCGCAAGCTGACCTCCGGCGGCACGGCGCTGCTGGCGGGGCTCATATTCGCGACGAATCCCACGAGCGTGTTTCTGTCCCGCATCGTCATCAGTGAGTCGTTCATCGCTCTGCTCTTCGTTTGCGGGTTATGGGTGGCCGTTGCGTTTCCGGAAAAGAAATCCCTGCGTGGCAACGCCGTGCTTACGGTCCTGGCGTTTTTGTCCAAGGTGACCGGTGCGGCGCTGGGTGTAACGTTCATGGCCCACTATGCCTTGCACGGTCATCGGCGGTCGGCCGCATGCATGGCCGGTGCCCTGGCCGCGGCCGTGGCGCTGTGGTTCGCGTACGGCGCGGCCTACGATTTTTCGTTGTTTCTGAGCATCGCTTTCGCCCAAGCGGAACGGTTCGGCAGCGTTTCTCTGCAGCCCTTCCTCATGCAGAGCGGCATGCCGTTTTGGGAGCCGTTCGGCATCGTGGCGTGCATGTGCATGGCGTTTTCGCGCAGCAAAAAACTGCAGCTCGTCTACACGGCCATCATCACTTATTTTTTGCTGCTTTTGATCTCCGGCGCTTTCGGGCATTACTACGCTTGGTACCAAATCGTCGTCTTGCCGTTTTTCGCTCTCGTTCTTGCTCATGCCCTTTGGGAACACCGTAACGAAGCCTCCGCCGCCTACACGCTGCTTTTGCTCATACTGTTCGGCTGGTCGGCGGACGCCGTGCGTACGCTGCTGTTCGGCGGGGTCGGCATCGGCGGTTTCAAGTACGTGCTCATCGTTTTGCTCTGCGCTTGCGCCGATGCGCTTTTTGCGCGCGAGCCGAAACTGCGGCACTGGCAAACCGTCTTGCGCACCCTGTTTATCGCAGCGTTCGTTTGCGCCGCGGCGGCGTTTTCTTGGCAGGCGGTTTAGGTTTCGTCGCGACTTTCGTTTTCCCTGCGGCAGGCGCGTTCTTTTTCGCAGTCGACTTTTTTTGCGGAGTCGTTTTGGTCGTATCGACGATTCGCTGCGGCCACGGCAGGTACGAGAGAAATACCGTCAGTATGAGCAGCGCAAGCGGCAGCCACATGCTCGTCAGCCAGTCCAAACCCAACGCTCGGCCCAAGTTGAATTTTATGTCGCCCGTGAGCAGGCGCGGCCAGTAGAAGTAAATGATGGGATGCTCCATGTTCGGGAAGCTTATTTCGGTGAGCGTGGCCGTGCCGGTCAAGACCACCGACAGCAAACCGAGGAACACGCCCAGCTTCCGAAACACTTGCATGCCCATGGCGCTGAGCAGGACGAAGAAGGGGAGAATGGCCGCGAAATGCCTGGGTCCCAACGCGTAGCCTCCGTCCCAGTACGAATAGCTGCTGATGGAAAGCACATGCAGCACTATCGTCACCACCGTCAAAACCGTCAGCAGCCGGTTTTTGTTCCAGAGTAAAAACACACCGGGGAAAGCGAGCAGGAAGAGCGGTGTCCAGTAAAACAGACCTCGGCCCGTGCTGAAGAGCAAGGTCGTCACGGCCGAAAAATTGGGAGCGAAGGTGACGCCGAAGAGTCCTTGCTTCATGCCTTCCCACCCTTCCACATGGCTGTAACCGAAGGCCAAAGGCGAGCCGTAGCATTTGGTGTTGTACAGAAGCAGCAGCAGAACCGGCAGAGCTCCCCCCAGGCAGGTGAGAAGCACGGACCACGGTTTGTGTCTCCAGGCGTAAAGCACTATGGCCGCCGCGGCTATGCCGCAGGTGTATTCGCTTATAACCGCAAACCCAGCGGCGCAGCCCAAGAGCAGTGCATAGGTTTGCCAAGAGCTCGTGCGCTTGGCATGTTTGCAACGTTCCGCCGCGTAGAGACTTATGCACAGCAACCCTATGGTGCCGCTGTGGGAATACAGCGCGGTGGCGTACGAAAAAGGCAGCGAACCCAGAAATCCGAACAGCACGGCCAAAAACGCGGTGCGTCTGGAAACATATCCGCCCGAAAGCAGCAAAAACATGCACACGGCACCCGTGGCGGTCAGCAAGCCCACGCTGCCCGTGGTCGTTATCCACGTGCTTATCACCTCACCCCAGTCGGCCAAGGAATTCATGCCCAACCACTCCACCACCCAAAGCGAAGCGCCGTACGCAGGCAAGGCCAACAAGGCGGTGCCCGGCGCTTTGTCGCTGTAGTAGTGGCCGTTGAAAAGCGATTTGTCCCCCGTGTTGCCGTGGTATTTGTCTATGGTCAACGTGTTATCCAACACCATCGATCGCAGCAAATCCAAACGTGACGCTTGGTTGTAGCCTCCGCCGGTGTAGGGGTATGCCACCGTGCAAAGCACTATCGCGAACAGGGCAATCGCCACCGTTGAGAGCGGCAAGACATCAATCCACGGCCGGTAGACAGTGCGTTTCATGTTCGGTGGAGCGGGCGAGTCATACTCTATAGCATCTCGCGCGCAGGTTCGCTTGCGGCTTTACGTCGAACTGGTCTCATCCGCAGGCGGCACGCAGGTAACCGCATTCTGAAAATAAGGATTATTCAGTCCACCTGAAGCTCTCGAATATTTCTTTCGCGAGAGCGGGGTTGTCTGTCATTTGTTGTATGCAAATAGCCACGGCTTT
>CAZWVP010000093.1:0-5117 GCA_964636635.1 uncultured Candidatus Peribacteria bacterium | reverse complement strand
CCGTCTCCACCGGAGGAGGTATCGCCCGTGGAGCCGCCGGTCGTGCCTCCCGAACCGCCGCCCCCCGTCGTCGCTCCGCCCGTTTGCCCCAAGTGTTCGGCTGCCACCACCACGAACCCGCCTGCTTCTTTGTACACGGTGAAACCGATGAAGTTTTCGTCGGTTTCCGCACCGTCCACGGGCAAATCCGTCACAAAATTCCCCGTTACCAAGGCGTCGAGATTCACGCAGGAGGGATCGGTGACGCCGAGACGGCAAATGGGCAATTTGTTTTCTGCGCCCGTGGGCACGCCCGCGGGAATGCTGCCTTCTTCTATCACATACTGCACGATGGCGTTCTGAATTTCCCGCACCGCGCTCTTGCGCCATACGTCGTTGGCGGTATTGAGTTGTCTGGCAGGGGAGACGGCCGTGATGACGATTGCGGCCAGCACACCCATGATGCCGATGACGATGAGCAGTTCGATGAGTGTAAACGCCGAACGTTTACCCTGAGCGAGCCGAAGGGTGAAAGCTTTGCAAGGCATGGTGTGGAGTTGAAAATCGACTGTTTTCACGAAAGAGAAAACCCAGTCATCCCATTCTGAAAAAATCGCCCTCTTCACACAACAAAAGTTCCTTGTCAAACAGAGTGTTTCTCCACCTCACACCACACGGACCGCCAAGCGGCGGTCCGTGGAAAGGAGGGTTATTGCATTTCGCGAATGTTCATGGTTTCGCCTGTGGTTTGACCGAACACTTCGGGGAAGTACATTTCCCACGCGCGGGCGGGGCGCACTTTGTACGTGCCCGGGACGGAGCCGCGCATGAGGTACTGGTACGTGTACACGCCGGCCGGGAGGTCTTCCGCGAAGAGGAAAATGCGGTCATCGCGAATTTCCGTGTGCGTGAACGGGTTGCTCCAGTACCACCACCAAGAATCGCCGTTTTCTTGGTCCGACGTTTCATCGGTGCTGCCCGAGAGCAGTTGCTGCTGGCTGGTTTTGAAATCGGTATCTATGGGCTCCATACCGGCGGGCAACGGGCTTTCCACCGCCACGAAGTGACGGTCTTCCGGCACCGTGAGGGTAAGCGTGACGCGGTAGGTGCCGCCGACCGCCGGAGAGACGGGTGAATTGAACAGCGGCTCCATGGTGCGGTCTATGCCGATACCCGCTTCTATTTCAGGCAGCGTGTCGCCCACCGTGAAGGCGGAAAGCAGCACGTCGTAGTACAAGCGGCCCGTACCCGTCATGCTCATGCGCAAGGTGTTGCTCTGGCCGACTTGCAACGCTTTGCCGTCGAACGTGACGGTTTCTTTGTGCAAGATGTTTTTCTCCGAGAAGTTCACGGGCTGCGTTTGCGCGTCGTTCAGGGTGATGTCGGCGAAGAAGTCGGCGTTCAGTTCGCCCGTGGCCTCCACGTATTCCGTGAACGCGAACAGGCTTTGCACCGTGGATTGCGTGCTGTCCCAGTGACCGTTCTCGCGGATGCTGAGCAAGTAGCGCAGCAGTTCCGGCAGCACGGGGCTTTGCGGATTCGTACGCAGAAGTGCGCGCGTGGCGATGGCGGTGAGACTGCCTTCCGTTTGCATGATGGAGCGGTACAGCATGGGCTGTTCTTCGGAGAAGTGCGCACCGCGACTGTCGATGACGGCGAAATTCAGCAGGTCGGAAACGAGCTTCTCAGCCTCTTTCTGCGAAGCGGAGTCGGCCATTTCGGCGTAGGCCAAGGCCAGCTGCGCTTTGGCGATGAGCGGCAATTGCTTCTCTTGCAGCAACGCGTTCATGGCCGCCTTGTCGCCGTGACCAGCCTGAGCGAAGGCCAGCAAAATGGTGCTGCGGACGGCGCTACTCAAGGCGTCGGCGCCCGTTTGTACGCGCAGAGCATCGTTCAGGTATTGCCTGGCGCGCTCCAGTACGCCGGAGTCCACCGCGTAGCCGGCTTCTTTCGCTTCCACCAAACCGGCGTAAATGTACGCCGAGACTTGCGGGTAGCTGCGCGGACTTTCTTGCCAGTAGCCGAAACCGCCGTCGGAACGCTGGAAGCCGTAGAGGCGTTCCACGCCCGTGGTGACGATGTTTTTCAAGCGCGCTTCGTCTGTGACGGCAAACGCCTTCAGTTGCTGCAGGCGGCCGATGGCCAAACTGGGAAGGAAGCGCGACAACGTTTGTTCGGCGCAGCCGTAGGGGAAGTCGGCCAGGTAGGCCAAGCCGCCCGGCAAGTACACGCCCATGGTGGCGGCGAACGTGGCCGTCACTTCGGGGTGTATGGCTTCCGAAACGTCCGGAATGGAAATGCGTTCCTGTGTTTCACCCGCAAAAGCTATGCCCGAAGTGGCCGTGGTTTGCGGCGTGCCGAACACGTACACCGGAATGGTTTCCACCACGCCGTCCGTGGCCGTGCCCGCCGCGGCCGTGAAGGTGAGGGTGGCCGACGTGCCGGTGTCCACCGTTACGGGGAACGTGACGAGTTTCTGGTCGCCTGCCGCAATGCGTACGCTCTGAGACACCTCTCCCTTCGCGGTTACGCCCTTGCCCTGGAAGCCCACGGTGAACACCTGGGAATCGTTGAGGGTGTTGTGCACGATGGCGCCGAGCATGATGCTGTCGCCTTGCACCGCGAAGCGCGGGCGGACCGAGCGCACCATCACGGGCTTGTTCACGGTGGCTTCGGCCGTACCGGCACCGAATTTCTGCGTTTTATCCGCCGCGACGGCGATGAATTTCCACGTGGTGAGGTTGTCCGGCCAAACGAATTCCACCGTGGCCATGCCGGCGGCGTCCGTCACGATGTCGGCTTGCCAGAAGGCCGTGTCGCGGAAGTTGCCGCGCGGGGAATCGGCCGCGCCACCGCCACCGCCCTTGGAGCCGGGTTTGTAACGTTCAATCAAATACAAAAGCGACTGCGCCGTGCGCACGCCCAGACCCCAGTCCGTGTAGAACGAAGACGCCGGGTCCGGAGTGGAGCCGCCAAGGAGCGAAAGTACCGTGGCATCCACCACCGCCAGCGACACGTTGCCCGTGACGGGCGCGCCGGTTGCGTCTTTCAAAAGCACTTGCACGGAGGCTTTGCTGCCCGGCCGGTACGAAGCCGCACTCGGCTTCAGTTCGACTTGGAGCACCTTGGAACTGGTGTCCACGGGCAGGCGAGTCATGCCCATGCGGAAGGCGGGCACGCCGGTGTCTTTGCCTTGGTCGTCGAACGTTTCGCCCTGGCGAGGCTTCAGCAGCACCACGGAAACGTAAGCCGCCGGCACCATGTCTTCGGTGACGGGCACCTCTATGCGCTGAGCCGAAGAGGTGACGTCGATGATGCGTTGCGAGAGGATGTTTTCGTGCTCCACCGTCACCAAGGCTTTCACGCCTTCGCCTTGGAACGGAGACTTGATGAGAATGGAAGCCGTGTCGCCCGGCTTGTATTCCAAGCTGTCGTTCACCAACTCCAGGCGCTGCGTGTTGCCGCGCGGCCAGTTGATGTACGTGTTGGACCACGCGTAGACGGTGGTGTCGGACTTGTGCGAACGACCCGAGCCGTCTTTCGCTTCGGCCACAACGTAGTACATGCCGCCTTCGCCCACGGTCACCGTGGTGGAAAGCTTGCCTTCGTCGTTCGTCGTCACGCGTTTGCTGCCAAGCAGTTTGTCCGTGGGCGTGCTTTCATAGTAGTACTGCTTGTCCACGCCTTGTTTTTTAATCACGTTCCAGGTGCGTTCGTACACCGCGAGCGAAACCGACTGTCCGCCTTTGGGCAGACCGTTCGTATCCGTCGTTACGAGCGAGACGGGAGCTTCGGCACCGCCGGCCACCACGTATTCGTCGCTGCGAATGCCCACGTAGACGTTGGCCATGTGGACGGGAATTTCGACGCGGTTGCTCACCACTTGGCCGGCTTCATCCGTAATGTCGGCTTCCAAGGTCACGGCTTGGCTCACGCGTTCTTTCTTCAGGGAGTCGAGCGGCAAATCCACCTTCAACAACCCGTCGGCGTCCAACGTGCCCGTGCCTTCGGCCACCATGTCGGTGCCGGAGTCGCAACTCGGTCCGTTCGGGTCGCACCACACGGCTTCGGTGCCGTAGGAGTACCAGCCTTGCACGGCGTCGGACGAGAAGTACAAGTCGCTCTTCGTGGCGCGCCAGTGCACTTTGCTGCCCGCCATGGGGGCGCCGAAGGCGTACTGTCCGCTCACTTGGGCCTGCACGCTCTCGCCGATGAACACCGGTTGCTCCTCGGGATAGGTGACTTCCACGAAGTATTCGGGCTTGCGGTAGGCGCGTACGTCGAACGAGTGGTACGCGGAGCCTTGGCCGGAGTCGAACTGCGCTTCAGGCAAACAATCCAGCGAGAGGGAGTACGAACCCAAACTGGCGTTTGCTTCCAACGGCACGGCTGCGGAAACCACGCCGTAGGCGTTGGGTTTGAGCGTCTCGCGGAAAATTTCTTTGCCCTCGGCATCGTTCATCACTGCGTTGAAGGTGTTGCCGCCGGGCAGCTGCAGAGAACCGTTTTGCTTGCGCACGCGCATGATGGCGCTGAAGTGCACCGTGTCGCCGGCGCGGTAGAGCGGGCGATCGGTCGTGACGAAGCCCGAGCAACGCTGGCCCGTGGTGTCGGCCGGCCAGAAATCTTCGCCGTAGCCGAACATGTAGGGGTCCAAACCGTTGCGCCAGTTGCTGCCCACGAAGGCGAAGTCGCCCGGTGTGGTGAGCGTTACCCAAAACTCCGGCGACCACGTGTCCCAAGCGCTGCTCATGAATTTCGCCTGGGAAAGAGAGCCCTTGAACAAGCCGTCGGCATCGGTTTTGCCGCTTAACACCGTTTCGCCGTTTATGGCCGAAACGCTTACTTCCGCGTTCGCCACGGGCGCACCGGTTTGCACATTCGTCGCCCAGACCAACGCTTCTTCACCGGAGTATTTCAACGTGAGAGCGGTGTTGGTGAGGGAGAACACTTGGCTGACGATTTCCGGGTTCTGCGAATTCCATTCCTTGTATTCGGGGGCTTGCACTTGCAGCAGGTAAATGCCGGCCGGCAATTCCTGTTTCAGCTGCTTCGTGAAATCGATTTCCATGAGGTACGTCTCATTGTCGCCTTTGGCTTCGGGCGGCAGCGGCAAATCGAAGCTGCCCACACCCTTC
>CAZWVP010000092.1:0-5187 GCA_964636635.1 uncultured Candidatus Peribacteria bacterium | reverse complement strand
GTGCGACCGATTTTCCGAACGGTTCTCCAAGCCTTGGCTTTCGTCTTCAGGATTTTTTGGCATTGCGCCAAGGCGGGCAGCAGGTCGTTTTTGTACGCGTACGCACAGGCCAACTGCAGCGCGGAAGGGAACACGTCGTTGCTCGACTGCCCCAGGTTCACGTGGTCGTTGGGATGCACGGAACATTTCTTGGTCGAAGCCAGAGTGGCGATCACCTCGTTCATGTTCATATTGCTCGATGTGCCGGAACCCGTTTGGAACACGTCCACCGGAAATTGGTCCGTGTGTTTGCCCGCTACAATCTCGGCTGCCGACCGTGCGATGCTCTTGGCCGCCGCCCGGGGGATCAAACCCAATTCGCCGTTTACCAAGGCGGAATTTTCTTTTATGGAAGCCAAAAAGCGCAATACGACATCCGGCACCCGCCGACCCGAAATGGGGAAATTTTCGACGGCCTGTCGCGTGTGTTTGCCGTACAGCATGGCGGGCACATGTTGCCAGATTTCGTTTCGGTGTGCCGACGTTTTTTGCTTTTTATACAGCCATGAAGTAAGCTGACGTACCAGAATGCGCTTGCCCCAGAGACGGTTGGCTTTGTATGCCCTTCCCGCATTGGTGGGAATCGGCGTGCTGATGACGTTTTTGCATGCATCCGCACTGAAAAGGCAATCCGCCGCCCCGTTGCAGGCCGCCACCATCGGCGCCATGCAAACGCAAACGTACACGTACGTGCAAATCAACCAAGGCGTGACGTTTCAGCCGAACGTGCGCTACATGTTCGAATGTGACGAGTCGTCCGGCAAGCTGTTTACCGAAGAGCCGACGAATACCGGCGTTTTCGTGGTGTACGACTTGAACGACAAAGCATTTTACGTGGGCGGGCGCAGCATAAATCGTCCGAGCAGCCTGACCGGTTTCACCGGCGGGAATCGATACTTTTTCTGGAGCCAGCGCGGCACCTTCAGCATGCGCAGTTGCGCTCGCGGGTTGCAGCCCAGCCAGGACGCGTCTTGCCCCGCCATAACGTGCAAAGCCGCTCCCGGTTGCACGTATCCCAAACCGAAATACGATGAGCGCGATTGCATCGTGAGTTGCGGCACCATGGAGTGCGGTCAGGCCGCAGGCATCGATCCCGACGACATCAAATACGAACGCAGTGTCATGGCGCGCGACATCAGCGACTCCACCTTCATTGCCGCCGACGTGGACGGGGACGGAGCGAAGGACATCGTGACCAGCCGCGGCGTGGTTTCTCGTAATTTGCGCAATTTGATTCCGTTCGACAAAGCAGTGGAATACGTGATACCCATGGACTTGGACAATAACGGCAAAGCGGATTTCATCGGTGCGTTCCGGACCATGACGAGCGGCGACACCGTGGGTCACGGGCTGGTGTGGCTGTATGGCGAAGGGGAAAAATTCACGTCGGTGCCGGTGTTTGCCGGCGGTCGGCATACGGTGGACGGCTTGAGAAGACTTTCGGCCATCGACTCGCAAACGTTCGGTTATCAGGCCTTTCAAAACACGTACGTGTTGAATTTGGAAAGAATAAACGGCAACAGCATGCGCAAAACGAACGTCGTGTTCACGGAGGGTAGGGGCGTTATGCGCGAGAGCATTTCCAATGTGTGGTCCGATGCCGTATTGAACACGACCGTGGATGTGGACGGTGACGGCGTGGAAGACACGTTCAGCTCACCGCCGTTCAAATGGACGTCTGCCTGCGATGGCAAAGAGCATGACCTGCCGTACACGGGGCAGACATTCGACGCCTGGGAGCACGGTATGCCCGTAAGGCGCGTGTGGTACGCCTTGTACGACATGGACGCAGACGGCGACACCGATGTGGTCACGTGGGAAAACAACGCTTTGGTGTGGCTGCAGAATGCCGGCGGTGACGTATGGAAAACACATATGATTCGCGATGCAGACATCACGCCGGGTCCGCTTTTGGTGGATGATCTGACGGGAGACAAGCGCCCCGACATTCTCATAGGTGCAGGTTCGCAGCAACAGCCACTGTTCCTGTTGCAAAACACGTCCGAAGTCTCAGGCGACGTGTTTGCCGCGAGCTCCCCGAAGCCGGCCCAATGCATTCGGAAATGAACTCGGTTGCATTGCGAAATCAATTTCCCTAGTGTGGGCACACATCACCGTTCTATCCAGAGAGATGCCAAGGGAACCGGCCCGCTTGCAGGCATCCGCCAACTCTTCGTTTCCGTACGGGAACCAAGTAAGTGGTACTTCCGGCCCCGCACGGGGGAAGATAGCGTTTTACCACACACTTCCATCCGTCCGGAGAGGTGATGTTTTTTCTTCCCCCGTTTCCATGTCCTACCTGTTTACCTCCGAATCGGTGACCGAAGGTCACCCCGACAAGCTCTGCGACCAAATAAGCGACGCGGTGCTGGATTACGCCCTGAAGCAAGACCCGCAATCGCGCGTGGCTTGCGAGTGTTTGGCCACGACGGGTTTGGTGGTGGTGGCCGGAGAAATTCGCACTTCCATTTACATTCCCATCGCGGACATCGCGCGCAAGACCATTGAAGAAATAGGCTACAACGACGGCGTCTTCGGTTTCGACCACAAGGCGTGCGCCGTGGTGGTGTGCGTCGGCGAGCAGAGCCCCGACATTGCTCAGGGTGTGAACGAAGGCGAAGGGTTGCACAAAGAGCAGGGAGCCGGAGACCAGGGGCTCATGTTCGGCTTTGCGTGTGACGAGACGCCGGAACTCATGCCGTTGCCCATCGCCTTGGCACACAAGCTGACGCAGAGACTGGCCGAGGTGCGCAAGAACGGCACACTCAAATATTTACGTCCCGACGGCAAAAGCCAGGTGACCGTGGAATACAGCGACGAAGGCAAACCGCTGCGCGTGGACTGCGTGGTGCTTTCCACCCAGCACAGCGAAGACGTGACGCATGAGCAAATTTGCGCCGATATCCGCAAGCACGTCATTGAACCCGTGTGCGGCAAGTACTTGGATGCGCGCACGGCGTACCACATCAACCCCACGGGACGCTTCGTCATCGGCGGACCTCCCGGCGACTGCGGCCTGACGGGACGCAAGATCATCGTGGATACGTACGGCGGCTACGGTCGCCACGGCGGCGGTGCGTTCTCCGGCAAAGACCCGAGCAAAGTGGACCGTTCCGCGGCCTACGCCGCCCGTTGGGTGGCCAAGAACGTGGTGAAGGCGGGGTTGGCACGCAAGTGCGAAGTGCAGGTGGCGTATGCCATCGGCGTGGCCAAACCGGTTTCCATTCGCGTGGATACCTTCGGCACGGGCACCGTGAGCGATGAGAAGATTTCCGCCGCCGTCATGCAGGTGTTCGACTTGCGCCCGGCCGCCATCATCAAGGATTTGGATTTGCTCAAACCGCAGTACCGCCAGTTGGCGGCGTACGGACATTTGGGCCGCGAAGATTTGGGCGTGGCCTGGGAAAAAACCGACCGCGTCGAAGCGTTGAAGGCGGCGGTGAAATAGATTTTTTCGCGGGGGAGGGGTACGCTCCTCCCCTTCTATTCATGGCAAAAGCATCACCCGCGGAAATCATGGGGCCGCTGAAGAAAGAGCTCGGCAAAACAGCCTTCGAGTACCCCAACGGCATGTGGCGAGCCAACATGCTGGTGACGCAAAGCAATCCACCTGCTTCGCAGTATGCCTTGGTACTCATTCAGGCTGCCGTTTCGCACGGCTTGCAGAAAATGCTTCCCGGCATTTTCAATACGGATACGCTCAACAGCACGTACGGCTCCACCGCGCTGGTATGTGAGCTGACGCGACGGTGCATTGCTCACGGGCAAACGCATTTGGCGTTCTCCGCGGCGCAGGCCGTTCCGGGCATCGTGTCCGAAGTGCGCGCCGTGATTGCGCGTGAGCAGCCGGGATTTTTCGAAGCCATTGCGCAGGCTCAAGCGGCGGCGCAGGCCACGGCGGCCCAACCGCCTCGTCAATTGTCGTTGCCTTTGCACGGTCCGCACACTCGTCCGACCACGCCAAACGGAAGTACTCCCGTAAAGAAGCGCACGCCCTAACTAGTCCAACGGCGCAATTTCCGTGGTGGGGTAGTAGTACTGGAGAATTTCTTCTCCGGTCCACCCCTCACTCGCTTGCCCCGTGGCCCCGCAGCCCGACATGCCCACGCCATGGCCCGCCATGGGTTTGCCTTTGCACCAAGGGTCTTCTTTGCTGGAGAAGACTTCCGCGAAGGGGTAGGAGCCCCAACCCACTTCCGCCGGCGAACGCGTGCGGCCGTCGTCGCTGCTGAAGTAGGGCGTTTTCACGATTTGCCCGTTTTTCTTTATCACCTGCAACTTCGTGCTGGCGACGGCTTGCAGCCAACGGGGGTTTTTCCCTTCGAAGTTGTAGCCGGCGTAGAACTGGAATCGCGCGGGGGAGTCGTCGCCGTCGTAGGGCTTGCCCGGGAATTTGCGCTGGTTCGGACTCAGGTAGTACGCGGCGTAACTGCGGGCGGCCACGGCGAAGGCGCGTTGTTTTTCGTACGCTTGGGTATCGGGTTCCTCACCCAAGCCCATCAAATATTCGTCCAACGGCAATTCGTTGATGAGCGTGAGCGCGCCGTCGATGACTCGACACTCGATGACGCCGCGGAAGGCGTTCCACGGGCGGTCCCAACTGGTGACGGTGCTGAGCCCGTTGGCCGGAGAAATTTGCACGGTGCCGAACGCGATGTCACGACCGGCGGAGACGAGCGAGCAGCCCTGCCCTTTTTGCGCCAGAGTCACCGTGCCCGGCGGCACCCAGATGGTTTTGTTCACGTAGGCGCCTTCGAGAAGTTGCAGCGTGGCCGTGGGCTGTGCGTAGCTCAAGTGCACGCGAATGGGCGGGCCCATGCCCTCGCCCAGCGCCGGCTTGGGCCTGGAGCGCACTTTGATGTTCGACGGCAGCAAGCTCGATTTTTTCGAACTGCTGCTGGCGCTGAGACGCGGCTTGAGACTGCGCGAAGACGTTTGCTGCGTGGGGGTTTGTGTTTTGGGAACGAGGCTGCGGCCGTCCACGGTGAGCGTGTACGTGATGTCGCCGATTTGCACCGTGTACAAGCCGGGGTCTTTCGGCAGCTGAATGCGCAGACGCAGCGTGAGCGTTTCGCCGCCGCGCACGTCGCGCGGGCTCATAATTTCCTGTCGCACGCGCAGTTCGCCGCCGCTCGGCGCGTCTTGCCA
>CAZWVP010000091.1:0-5301 GCA_964636635.1 uncultured Candidatus Peribacteria bacterium | reverse complement strand
CTCTTGCGAAAAAAATATTCGAGAGCTTCAGGTGGACTGAATGATTTTGTCTTCTTCTTTTTCTTCTCCCATGCGTATTTCCATCCTCAGCCTCATCACCGTTCTCCTGCTCATTCCTGCCACCACCGAAGCCCGCCCTTCCAAGCGCTCCGCCATAGAAGCGGGTACCAAGGCGGCCGTGCGTGAAGGTGTAACGAAAGAAGAACTGAAAGCCATGAATGCCGGCAAAGATTTCGAAACCGTTTTGGGCGGCAAAGAGCGCTCCAAAATAAAGGCGCCCATGAGCGCTGGTAAAAGTTATGCCAAAGGTAAGGAGCCGAAAGTCACGCCTCTGGCTTCCAAGAAGCAGTACAAGTACGCCAGTCCCCTGCTTGGCATAAGCGTGACGGTGCCGGACAACCTGCCCATCGGCACCGAAAAAAGCACGGTGAACAAAAGCAGTTTCACGCTCGGCAACATTCGCTTCGGAGCAGAAAGCGCCGCCGAAATGACCATGGCGCAAATGGATGCCCGCTTCACGGAACTCTCCACGCTCAAGAGCGAAAACTCCATCAGCGATTGGTACATTCCTTCCATCGCCAACGTGCAAAAGAGCGATGTGAAAATGTTCAAACTGCCCGCTCGCAAATATACGTACACGTCCATTCGCGAAGGCAAGGAGCACACCGGCGTGTGGTACATGGGGTACGGCAACGCCCGCGTGTACGACATCACTTTCGGCACCACGACAAATTTGTTCCCCTTGGCCGCGCCGCAACTGGAGGAAATCGTGCAGTCCATGCAGCTGCTGAAGTAGTGGCGGAAGGAAAAACAGTGGTATGCTGCAAACCGCATGCCTCGCTTCCCGCTTCCCGCAGTCGTTCGCGCGCTGCGCCCGCACCACTGGAGTAAAAACCTGCTGGTGCTGCTGCCGCTCGTCTTGGCACATCGCCTGACCGATGCGCTGCGCTGGGAGCACGGCTTGTACATGTTCGCGGCGTTCTGCGCCGTTTCCAGCGCGGTGTACATTTGCAACGACTTAAACGACGTGGAGAGCGACAAGCTGCACCCTGAAAAGAAGCGCCGCCCCTTCGCCTCCGGCGAACTGAACGCGAATACGGGCTGGCTGGTTACGGCCGTGCTGCTGCTCATGGGCTTCGTGTTCACGCTGGCCATTCCCGATTCCCGCGCGGTCTTCATTCTGGGCGTGTACCTGGGCGCGGCCACGCTGTACACGTTCGTGCTCAAGCGCTTGGTGCTTCTGGACGTGCTGTCGCTCACCACGCTCTACTTGCTGCGTCTCATGGCCGGGGCGGTGGCCACGAATACCACCGTTTCCGAATGGCTGCTCATGTTCTCGTTCTTCTTCGCCTTGAGCTTGGCGTTGGTCAAACGCTACAGCGAAATTACCCAAGCGAAGGAAGACGGCAAACACGCGCTGGCGGGGCGCGGCTACACCGTTGCCGACGCCGAGTTCGTAAGCCAAGCGGGCACGGGAGCGGGCTTGCTGTCCATCGTCATTTTCACGCTGTACATCAGCAGTTCCACCGCCGCGAGCCTGTACCGCACGCCGCAGCTTCTCTGGCTGCTGTGCCCGTTGCTCCTGTACTGGATTCTGCGCCTGTGGCTTTTGGCCGGACGCGGCAAATTGCACCAAGACCCCGTGGCCTTCGCACTCACCGACGCTCCCAGCTTCGCGGTGTTGGCGCTGTGCGCGGCGTTTGCCTTCCTTGCCTCGTAAACCATGTCGTCCGATTACCAATCTTGGGGCCGGTACCCGCGTGTGCGCACGACGAACGTGGCGCAACCGTACGCCGCCGAAGACGTGCTGCTTTCCGCCACCGACCCCGTGACTCCGTACGGCTTGGGGCGAAGCTACGGCGACGTGTGCCTCAGCTCTTCCGGCAACGTGCTCGACTGCAGGCAACTGGACCACGTGTCGTCTTTCGACCGTCAAACGGGTTTGCTGCGCGCGGAAGCGGGCGTGAGTCTGCGGGAAATTCTGCAAACAACCGTACCGCGAGGCTGGATTTTGCCCGTGATTCCCGGCACGCAACACGTCACGCTCGGCGGCGCCATTGCCAACGACGTGCACGGCAAAAACCAACCCCTGACCGGTGCGTTCGGCAACATTCTGGAAAGCATTACTCTGCGCCGCACCGAGGGCTTCGTCAGTTGTTCGCGCTTCGAAAACCCGGAACTCTTCCGCGCCACGGTGGGCGGGCTGGGGCTCACCGGCGTAATAACGGAAGCAACGGTGCGCCTGCGCCCCGTGCAGTCGGCTTGGATGACCGCGCAAGACACGGCGTGCGCGAACATCGACGACATACTGACGACCATGGACGGTGCGCCCGAACGCTTCGAATACAGCGCCGCTTGGGTGGACCTGCTCAGCCGCGGCCAGAACTTCGGACGCGGCATCGTTTCGCAAGCCAACCACGAGAAAGACGGCTTGATGGACCCCGAATGGAGCAAGCCGCTGCCCGTGCCGTTCGTGCCGCCCGTGCGCGCGGTGAACGCGCCGCTCATGCGCGTGTACAACGCCCTGCGTTTCCGCCGCGAATCGCAAAACGACGCGCCCTACCGCAAGAAGCTGGAACCGTTCTTCTTTCCGTTGGACGGCCTGGCACACTGGAACCGGCTCTACGGCCCTCGCGGGTTCCTGCAATTCCAGTGCACCATTCCGCGCAGCGCCACGCCGCGCTTGCTGCAAACCATTGAACGCTCGTCGCTGCGCCCGTTCCTCTGCGTGCTGAAGGTGTTCGGCGCGCACGCGACCGAAGGCATGCTTTCCTACACCTGCGCGGGCGACTGTTGGGCGTTCGACTTTCCGAACGTAAGCGCAGTGTTCCCGCTGTTGGAACGGTTGGACGCCGTTGTCACCGAAAGCGGCGGACGCCACTACCTTGCCAAAGACGGACGACTTTCCGCGGCCGCCTTCCAAGCCACGTACCCGCAGTGGCGCGAACTCTTGCCCTTCAAAGACCCCGGCGTGAGCAATGCGTTGTGGGAGCGCGTAACTTCCAATATTCAAGATCCAAGATCCAAAACGACCGTTGGAACTTGAGACTTGGTTCTTGGAACTTCCCACGATCATCCTTCACCAATCCTTACCCCGATCACATCATGAATACACTGATCTTAGGCGCCACTTCCCTCATTGCGGAACACGTCGCCAGAATTTACGCCCAAGACACCGGCACGCTTATTCTCGTAGGACGCAATGAAGAAAAGCTCAACCGCTTAGGGGCGCACCTACTTGCGACCGGCAAAACAAAAGTAGAGTTGCACAGTGCAGATTTAACCGATGTCACCAAGCACGCCGAACTCATCAATGACGTATTCTCACGCCACGGACGCATAGACCGCGTACTCATCGCCTTTGGTTGGCTGCCGGACCAGAAAGAGGCCGAGAGCAACATTGCCACGGCCATGGAAGCGGTGTCGGTAAACTACGCCGCACCGGTTTCTCTGCTGCTGCTTTTGGCGAACCAGCTCGAAAAACAACGCAGCGGCACGGTGGGAGTCATCACTTCCGTCGCAGGCGACCGCGGCCGCGAATACAGCTACCTCTACTGCAGCAACAAAGCCGCCTTAAGCACGTTCACGCAAGGCTTGCGCCTGCGCATGATGCGCAGCAAGGTCCGCGTCATAGACATTCGCCCCGGTTTCGTGGACACGCCCATGACGGCGCATTTGAAAAAGGGCCCGCTCTTCGCTTCGGCGGAAAACGTGGCGCAGGGCATAGTGTGGGCCATGGCCCGCAACCGCAGCCCCATTTACGTGCCGTGGTTCTGGAGCATCATCATGTTCGCCGTGCGCAACATGCCCGAAGCGCTGCTCTACCGCCTGAAAGTGTAAATGCGTTCACGGCTCACCGCCTTCGGCCAACGCGCGAAACGCGTCGCTTTTCATGCTCCGGCATGGAAGTGGTTGGGCTTGGCGGCAGTCTGTTTGCTCTACGGTTTCGTGGTGAACTGGTACGGCGCGTACACCTGGGATGACAGCTGGCAATACGCGTACGGTCAGTACTTGTACTACCGCTTCGGGCTTATAAGCCAAGTGCAAAAACCCACGTTGCTGCTGTTTGGCCCTCTGACGGAATTGTTTCTGGGCATATGGACGGAATACGTGTTCCCTTGGCTGAAGGACCCCTATTTGGTACGACACGCGGTGGTGGCGGCATTCTATATGTTGGGCTTGGCCATCACCTGGAAACAGCTGCGCTTGGCCGGTTTGCACGCGGCCACCGCATCGTTGGCCATTGCGCTCGTGTTCGCCGACATCCGCCTGTTCGGGCATTCCCTCACGAGCGTGAAAGACGCACCCGCAGCCATCGTTTACCTCTTGGCAACGGTGAGTTTATGGAACGCGCTGGCGGCTGAACGAAAAGCGCACAAAGCCTCACCGACTCGCGTCGCCGGCATTTCGCTGCTGTGCATAGGCGTGTACCTGGTACGAACGCCGCTTCTGCTGCACACCGTTTTGGCCATTGTCGGATTTTGGATCGTCTTGTTCAAAAAACACAAACGCACCCGGCGGGACTGGCTGGTGTACGGAATGCTGCCGACAGGAATAAGCCTGGCGACCGTCGCCGTGCTCTTCCCCACCGCTTGGGACAGAGGACTTTCCGTCGCCGTGGCGAATTCGGTGGCGATGTACTCACACCACCCCTGGCGCGGCACCACGCAGCTCTTCGGCCAAGTGCTCTACGCCGACAAAATTCCCTGGTGGTACCCCTTCCCGTGGGTGGCGGCCATCATGGAACCGTTCGCGTTCGCGCTCGTCATGTTCGGGCTATTGCGCTACGCGCCGAAAACCCTGTTCGGCCTGCGCAAGAGCTTCACCTTCGCGCAGTGGCTCTTGCTTGTAACGGTGTTAAGCTGGGCGGCCGTTTGCATAACCACGCCGGTGCTCTACAACGACGAACGTCACATTGCCTTCTTGTACCCGCTACTTGGCATTTGCGGCGCTTTGGGCCTGCGGCAATGGCCGAAAACATGGCAATGGACGACGGCAGGCCTTTCCGTTTGCCTCAGTCTCACCGCCATACTGCAGTGGGGGTACCAATCGTACGTCTACACGAACCCCGTGGCGGCCAAGGTGGTGAACGCCGGTTTCGACGGTGATTACTGGGGCTCGTGCATTGCGCAGGCCATAACGGAATTGCCGAAGTATGTTCCGGCCAATTCCACCGTTTGGGTGCAATTCGCCAACCCCGTACAACACCAGCGCCTGCAACACAGCTTGGTGCGAAAAGTGCCCAACTACCCCCAATACCAGTTCACCGGAGCGCGACCCAAAGTGCCGGCATTTTACAAG
>CAZWVP010000090.1:0-5301 GCA_964636635.1 uncultured Candidatus Peribacteria bacterium | reverse complement strand
TTGAGGAGTCGGCTTTTTGGCCATACAAAGAGGAGGTGGGAATGCGGTGGAACCGCAAAGTCGGAAGAGATGATAGCGAACTGCGAAACAAAACGGCTAGTGTTTTCTCAAAAAACGGCTCAATCGATGTAGAATGCGGTGCGAATGCTCTCCGTTGTGTCCACCCCCATCGGCAATTTGGGCGATATTACGCTGCGCGCGCTGGAAACGCTGAAGGCCTGCGATGCCATTGTCTGCGAGGACACGCGCGTCACGGGGCAGCTGCTGAAACTTCTGGACTTGCCGAAGAAAGAACTGCTCAGCCTGCATGGCTACAGCAAGCCCGGTGCGCTTGATTCGCTCCTGCGCAGACTGGAAGCGGGGCAACACCTCTGCCTGGTTTCCGATGCCGGCACGCCCGGCATCAGCGATCCCGGATCCATTCTTATAGGCAAAGCGCGGGAAGCGGGCATACGAGACATCGCGGTGGTCCCGGGTGCCAGCGCGGTGCTGGCAGCACTGAGTCTGAGCGGCTTTCCCACACACGAATTCACGTATTTGGGTTTCCTGCCGCTGAAAAAAGGCAGGCAGACCCTGCTGAAGACTTTGCCTCTGGAAGAAAAAACCATCGTCTTCTACGAATCCGTCCACCGCATTCTCAAGACGCTTGCCGAACTGGGAGAGGTGTTTTCCACGCAGCCCGAACGCGAAATCGCCATCTGCCGCGAACTCACGAAGTTGCACGAGGAAGTCATTCGCTGTCCGTTCTCCGCTCTGGCCGAACGAAGCAAAACACTGACGACGAAAGGAGAATTCGTCTTGGTCATCGGCCCGAAGCGATAGTTATGAATACTAATTTTGATCAATATTTGGCTTTATTTGACTACGTTTTCCCCGAAACAAGCGTCGCACTTTCCCCTGCGCACCCGCGCGACAGTGCGAAGCTTTTGGTGCATGACCGTCGCACCGGCGAAACGACTGCGGATACGTTTCGTTCCGTTGCGCAGTATTTGCCGCCTCGTTCGGTGTTGGTACTCAACGATACGAAAGTGCTGCCTGCCCGCATGGAACTGCAAAAGAGTACGGGCGGGAAAAGTACGGCGCTGTATTTGCGCACGGAACAAGACTGCCTTCGCTGCTTGGCTTCGGGGCATTTGAAGCCGGGTGACTCCCTGCGTTGGGCGAACGATTTGACGTTTGCCGTCGTGAAGCGTGAAGAAAAAGAAGTGCTGCTGCGGCCGGAGTTTCCGCTCGCGGACTTTCCCAAAGCGCTGCAAGCCCACGGCCACATTCCCCTGCCGCCATACTTGAGCGGCTCGCAGCTTTCGGAGCCCGAACGCCAAGAGGAATACCAGACGGTATTTGCGAAGCATACGGGCGCGGGGGCCCCCCCCACGGCCGGCCTGCACTTCACGCCCGCTCTGCTCGATGCTCTGCGTGCGGCCGGTCATGAAACAGTGACCGTGACGCTGCATGTGGGCCTGGGCACGTTCGCACCGCTCACCGAAGAGCAGTGGCTGAACAAAGAACTGCATGCCGAGTGGTACGAGGTCTCGCCCGAGGCAGCCGATGTCATCAACCGCGCCAAGGCCGAGGGCAGACCCGTGGTGGCAGTGGGCACCACGGTGGTGCGCACGTTGGAATCGGCCGGAAACAAAGCAGGCATGGTTCGAAGCGGCCAAGGCAGCACCACCCTGTTTCTGCGCGACGATGATCGGCTTCGCGTGGTGGATCATCTCATTACCAATTTTCACGTACCCAAAAGCAGCCTGCTCATGTTGGTTTCGGTACTCACCGGCAGGGAGAAGTTGCTTCATCTCTACCAAGAAGCCATCGCCAAAAACTTCCGACTGTTTTCGTTCGGAGATGCGATGCTGATTCTCTAAGGCAGCACCGTTCGCGGGTCTATATGCACACCATCCACGATGACTTCGAAGTGCAAATGTGCACCCGTGGTCATGGGACCTGCTCCCACGGTACCCGGGGTGCCGCCGGACAAACCGATGATGTCTCCCTTGCGAATTTCTTGGCCCGGAGCGACGAGAATGGAAGAGAGATGCCCGTACAGCGTGGCGTAGCCGGCGCGATGGCCGATGAGCACGTAAGAGTACCCGCGAGCTCCGCCGTTTTGAATGTGATACACGATGCCGTCCGCCGCCGCCATGACGCTTGAGCCCTGCGGCTGGGAAATATCGACGGCTTTGTGCGCCACGCCGAAGAATGCCTTGTACGACGGCTCTTGGAAGCCGGCCGTAATGCGACCGAGCACCGGCCAAATGAAGCGCGGCGGGCCGGACTGATGTTTCTGGTTCAATTCGGATTTCAGACCCATGGCCACCAAATCGCGTTCGGCGGCATCGCGAATGCGCGCGTCGTAGTCGGCCATCACGCTCTGCATTTGGCGAATTTGCACTTCCACGGCGTCGAAGATGCGTTTGATTTCGGCCAACTCGGCATCGGACAGTTTCACGTCTTGTTTGCCGTCGTCGTACTCGCCGGCGGCGGCATGAAAGTCACCCAGAAGTTGCTCGCGTTCGGCGAGCAAATTGCCGTACACCTCGGGAAACTGCTCCAACGCAAAAAGCTTGCGCTGCAACTGCATGCGCGCCGTCACCAAACTGCGATACACGCTGCGACGAAGAGCGTAACGCTGCCCGCCCGCTCCCGTAAGCAAACGCACGATGCTGGCACGCACCACATCGGATTCATCTTGCGCGGCGACGGTGAAAGACAAATACGAACCGAAGTACGCCGACAAATCCTCCCACGCTTTCGCAATCACCTGTGTGAGCGCCGTTCGATCTTTGGGGTCGACACCAAGCGTCGCCGTGACGGTTTTGGCGCGCTTTTGGAGATCGACGATGTTGCGGCGCAGCTTGGCTTTCTTGAGCATGGTCACGTCCATGCTGTGTTCCGCTTGGTTCATGCGGGAGAGTGCTTCTTGTTTGCGTTGGCGCACTTCCGCCGCATCGGCCGTGGTGGAACCCGCTTTCAGCAGCGCTTCTTGCATGGCCTGTTCGGCTTGCACGCGGTCGTCCACCGTCACGGCGGCATACGCGAGCATGGGTGCCACGATCATGGACCCGGCCAGAACGCCTTTTGCCACACGCGTGAAATTGATGTGCATTTCCAGATATTGTACCACAATTGCCGTTTTTCTTCCATAGCCGTAAGATGCCCTCATGATTGCTCGCCTCAAGGGTTCAGTGACGAAGCTGGGAGTGGGACAACTGGTGATGGACGTCAACGGAGTGGGCTACCTCATCGCCGTGCCGAAAACCGTGTGGGACGTGCTCCACGACGGCCGCGAAGCCGTATTGTGGACAAGCACGTACGTGCGCGAAGACCGGCTGGATTTGTACGGCTTCGAATCGCCCGCGGGGCGCATGTTGTTCGAACTGCTCATCGCTCAGTCCGGCATAGGGCCGAAGACGGGCTTGGAACTGTGTGACGTGCCGCGAAATCTCTTGCTGCATGCCGTGCAAAGCAAAGAACCTGAACTGCTGACCCAAGTGAAAGGCATCGGTCGCAAGACCGCCGAAAAACTGATTTTGGAACTGCAAACGGTGGTGGAAAAACACCCCGAAATCTTCACCGGCGACGGCTCCGGTCCGGCTTTGGCCACAGGGTTTGATCAAGACGCTATTTCCGCTCTCGTCTCCCTTGGGTACGATACCGCCAGCATCTTGGCAGTACTCAAAACTCTGCCTGCGGATTTGGCCACCACCGAAGAACGCGTGGCCGCCGCTCTTCGCCGCTTTTAACGCCTCTCTCCCATGATCACCCTCGATATCACCGGCGCCCTCGCCAAAGCCATCACCCCGAGCAAAGGCATACCGGACCAGGAATTGGTGGGCGTGAACACGGCCATGCGCAGACACGTTGAACAGTGGTTGCAGGAACGCGAACGCGGTGAACACTCGTGGGCCATGGAGCCGTATCTCAAGCACACCGTGCGTCAGGTTGAAGAAATCGCCAAAGCCGTGAAAACGGAAAAAATTCGCACGGTGGTGTGGATAGGCATCGGCGGTTCCGGTTTGGGCCCGCGTGTGATTCAAGAAGTATTCGAAGGCCCGAACACCGTGGAGTTCATCATTTTGGACACGTTGGACCCCGCCGTGTTGGAAATGACTCTGGAAATCGTGGATTGGAAGCAGACCGTGGTCGTGGTGGCCAGCAAATCCGGAGACACGCTGGAACCCATGAGTCTGTTCTTCCTGTGCTACGAGCAACTGAAAAAAGCGCGTGGCAGCAAAGCGGCCCAGCACGTGGTGGCCATCACCGACCCGCACAAGGGGCACTTGCGCAGTTTCTGCGTGGAGCACGGCATTCAAATGCTGCCTCTCACGCCCACGGTGGGCGGTCGCTACTCCATTTTCACGGCTATCGGCCTGTTGCCGTTGGCGCTTTTGGGCGCCGACGTAAGCCAGTTCATTCGCGGCGCGAAAGAAATGGACACCCAGTGCCAGCGAACCGAATTGGAACACAACCCCGCCGCTCTTTTGGCCGCCGCTCAATACATTCTGGATACGAAGCGCGGCTACAACCTCCGCGTCATCATGCCGTACTCGCAGCGTCTGGCGAACTTGGGTCGCTGGAACCAGCAGCTCATTGCCGAAAGCCTCGGCAAGAACGAAGTCTCCAACCCGGTACCCATGGCCGCCATCGGCACGCAGGACCAGCACTCGCTGCTGCAACAGTGGATGGAAGGCCCGCGCCACAGCTGGCACCTCTTCATCCGCGAAGTGGAAAAGCCGCGCCTGCAAGTGCCGCAGGAAGTGGAAGAAAGCTACAAATACATCGCCGGCAAAACGTTCGGTCAGCTGCTCGACGCTTGCTACGAAGGCACAAGCCAAGCTCTTACGGACGCCAAGCGCCCGCACGTGACGCTTTCCATGCAACGCCTGGACGAGCTGCATTTGGGGCAACTGTTCTTCTTGCTCATGGCTGAAGTGGTGTTGCTCGGCAAACTCTACCGCATCGATCCCTACGGCCAACCCGGTGTGGAAGCGGGAAAAATCATCACGAAGAAGATCCTCTCCCGCGGGCACGAAGAGTAAGATACTATCGACTCACATCCGCCGAAACGGACCCTATTTTCCTTCTCTAATCACCACCATGGCCACCTCCATCACCGACGCCCAATTCGAAGCCGAAGTCTTGCAGTCCCCCATCCCGGTATTGGTGGATTTCTGGGCCAGTTGGTGCGGTCCGTGCAAAGCCATGCTTCCCATTGTGGAAGAGCTGACCGCGGAATACGACGGTCGCGTGAAAGTCGTGAAAATCAACGTGGACGAAGCGCCTGAAACGCCGGGCAAGTTC
>CAZWVP010000089.1:0-5313 GCA_964636635.1 uncultured Candidatus Peribacteria bacterium | reverse complement strand
CAAGTGGCCAACTGCTACATGGGCCGCGTGGGGCTCATCAACTCCGGCGGTGCCAGCGGCGAAAATGACCTGCAGCAGGCAGTGGCCACGGCGGTCATAAACAAGCGCGCCGGCGGCAGCGGTCTTATTTCCGGTCGCAAAGCCTTCCAGAAATCGCGTGACGAAGGTGTGCAGCTGCTCAACGCCATTCAGGACGTGTACCTCTGCAAAGACGTCACCATCGCGTAATACTCGCCAAAAAGATTGTCGGAAAAGTAAAGCAGGCTAGACTTGGCCTGCTTTTTCGCGCCTATGCACTCCACCCCCGAACTCACCGTTCTGCGCTTCGATTACAAACCTGAAATACGAAGCCGCATACAGGATTACGGGAATCAAATTCCACGCGGAGTGAGCAATGAGGTGCGCTTGCTCTTGGAAGGTGTGGGTATTTTCTGCGAAAACCATGACATTCAAGTAAGCAGAAATAACGTAGAAGTTGTGGTGCCGATTCCCGCCAATCATTTTGACCAAGAAACGTTGGGCGCCATGGGAGAAGGCATACTGGAACAGCAACCGATTCTTCTCTCTCCGGAAGGGATTCGCGCTTTGGTAAAGGCCCATAGGCTCACCGAGAAGAATTAGAATTCCTAACTGTTGTTAATATTGACAACTATAAAATTCGCCCTATGCTGCAGGGGAATTCTTTCCCCTTCCTCATGAATACGTTCACGCTGGAAACACGTTTGCACGCAGGTGTGGAGCGACCCCTGAATGCGTTGGAGCTTTCGCTTCGTCATGAAGCAGTGACCAAAGACGTGCGCAGTGCGCTGGAGGCGGCGGGAATACTCGACGCGATGATTTTCATGGAAGGCACGACCGTTTCCGTCATCACGAAATCCACGCAACAGCAATTTCTGCATGCCATGCAGCAAAGCAGGCACATGGACATGCGCACGTTGAAAGCGTTTTCCTTGCGCGAACGTCTGCAGGAAGAACCTGCGCATGCAGCGGGGGAGTTGTGTGCGGTGTAAGGCGGCTAGCGAGTGGTGGCCATGGCGGTGTGCAATGTTGCCTGTGCCCTCAATTTCGCATTTCTGAGCGTTTTAAAGACGATGGCGTTGAAGATGCGCTCCAACTCCGCCGTCTCGTGCAAAAGCGTCTGGCGGGCGGTTTCCGTGCCGTCTTCGGGGTTGCCTGTAAGTAATCCCAACCATAGCGCGCAGTTGCGAGATTCCCGACGCGCGGCGGACATTTCGGCAATGAACTCTTCCCTGCTGCCCGCTTCGTCGGCGCCAATGTAGTGATACCCGATGCTGCCGGAGGCTTTGATGAGCGCACGGATGTCGCTCATGTTGCCGAGACTGCGCGGGGTTTTCCGCACCAAGGCACGCACGCTTTGAGCGAAAACCCGACTGCGGACAAGCAGGTCCTGACGCGGTTGCACCGCGGCTTCCGTGGGAGCGGAGTCGGTGAGGGAGGGGGTGAAAGTGGTCATGCCACTACGATACGAAATCCCAAGAACCAATCACCAAGATCCATGGAAGATGAAAGGCTTGGCTTGATTTTTTGTGCTCCATGAAAAAGAAAAAGGCGTTCTTGAAAGACGAGGAACGAGTACGAGCCAAGCTTGTAGCCTGTAGCTGGTAGCAAACACTTTGAAAACCTTCTCTCTGCTACATGCTACATGCTACTTGCTACCCGCTAACCGCTACCCGCTAACCGCTACCCGCTACCCGTCAAACTACCCCACTCGTCTGTTCACCACCAACTGCTGCACAATGCCGAAGACGGTGGAAACGCCCCAGTACAGAGACACCGCGGCGGGGAATTGGAAGGCGAACACGCCGATCATGACCGGCAAAACATAGAGCATCATCTGCTGCTGCATGTCTTGCGCGGACTGGTCGGCCAGAGGTTTCTTGGGCTGCTTTTCCTGAGCCTTCTTCGCTTTGGCGAAGCTGAGTTTCATTTGCAAAAACTGCAGCACCACGAGCAAGGGCGGCATGATGTACATACTCGGCTTCAGCAAATCCAAGCCCAAAAAGCCCGTGCCGAACTGCCAGCTCAAGTTCGTATACCACGAGTACAACAAGTGCTTGGAAAGCTCCAAATGCGAACCGTCACGAATGACGTAAAACATGCCGATGAGAATGGGGAACTGCAACAACATGGGCAGGCACGACTGAAACGGATTCACCTTCTCCTGCTTCCACAGCTTCATGGTTTCTTCGTTGAGCTTCTTGGGGTCTTCACCGTATTTCTCTTTCAGTTGAGCGATTTTCGGCTGCAGAGCCTGCAGTTTCTTCTGCCCTTCCAACGCGTGCTGCGTGGGTAGGAACAACACCAATTTTATGATGATGGTGAAGAGAATGATGGCCGCACCAAGGTTGTAGCCCGGCGTGAGGGAGGCAATGAGAATGAGGAAGTTCAAAAGCGGCTGCGTCACCAACATGCGAAACAGTTTGGTGAACGGTCCGGGCTCGCCGAGGGTGAAGGTGATTTGCGACAGCTGCTCCGCCACTCCCGTGTTAACGGTAAGCCGGTATTCGCCGTGTTCGGCGAACAGCGAGTACTTCCAGGGTGCCAGGCTGATGTTGGCCGTGCCGCCGGAAGCGATGGCGGGAACGGGGGCGCACGGCACCACGTTTTCCGTGCTGGAAAGGGCTTTCCATTCTGCTTCGGGCGTAGCCCTGTATTCCACGCCCACGGGCGGTTCGGGGCACTGGTCGGCGATGTTCAAAGCGGTGACCGTGCGGTTATGCACGATGAGCACGGGGTGGTGTCCGTCGGTAAGCGAGGCGTCTTCCATGCTCAGGGTAATGACTTCGTTTTCCCCGGCCTTGGGCGGCTCGGGAAAGAACCACTGCATGGCGAACTGGGCCAGAATGTACACCGCCAAAAACGTGGCTAAGAACCGGAGGATGGACTGGGTGGAGCTGGAGGCGGCCATGCGGGTAGGGAAGAGAAAAACGTTCGAACGTCATCGGCAATGTCGCCGAATGCGCATTGGAGACTAGAGGAGCGCGGGCAGATCAACAACTGAAGCGACGGGACTTCCGTTAAGGTGAGCAAGTGCAAACGAAAAGCTTCACGGCAGCGGCGGCGCATGCGGTTGCGTTCCACGGCTTTCTTGCTGAGAGAGGAGGGCGCAAACGTGCCCAAGTACAAGCCGGCCGGAGGCAAAACCTGACCGGGAGATTTGGGTACGCCCCACACGAAACGGGCTTGGAATGTTTTGCCTTTCCACACCATGCCTTTGCGATTTATGCGATCGCAACGCTTGCGGCCGGAGAGAGAAAAAGGCTTCACCATGGGTCTTGCTTCCAAGCCGTATTCTATAGTCGAAAGTCTGTTTTCCCCATCTATTCTTCGCTATTCTTCGCGCATGAGCACAATTACCGCCGACCAGGTTCGCCACATCGCCAAACTCGCCCGTCTTTCGGTCTCCGAAGGAGATTTGGAAAAGTACGCCGGCGAATTGAGCGCCATTTTGAACTACGTGGACGTTTTGACGAAAGTAGATACAAGCGGCGTGGAACCGACAGCCCAAGTGACGGGACTCACCAACGTCACGCGCTCGGACGTCGTGCGCGACCCGCCTCTTGCCAACGGCGAGGCCCTCGTACAGTGCTCCGGTCTGCGCATCGTGGAGAACCAAATTGAAACTCCTTCCGCACACGGCTAATCATGACTCCCAACTCTCTCAACATCGCCCAAGCGCACGACCTGTTGCGCCAGAAAAAACTCTCGAGCGTCGAGCTGACGCAAGCGTGCATATCGCGCATAGAAAGCGTGGATTCCCGTTTGAATGCCGTGGTGTACAGGGATTTTGACCGAGCCCTGAACGAAGCCAAAAAAGCCGATGCCAACGGCACCTTTTCCAACCCCTTGAGCGGCATACCCTACCTGACGAAAGACGTGTTCTGCGAAGCCGGCGTACAGACCACCGCCTGCAGCAATATTCTCCGTGAAAAGAACTACGTGCCGCCCTTCGATTGCACCACCACCAAGCGTCTGAAAAACGCCGGCGCCATAAGCCTCGGCAAGGTGAATACCGACGAATTTACGATGGGTGCCTCCACGGAAACCTCGTGCTACGGCGTGACCCGCAATCCATGGGATACCGAGCGCGTGGCGGGAGGTTCTTCGGGCGGTTCGGCTTCGGCCGTGGCTGCCGATGAGTGTTTGTTTGCCTTGGGAACGGATACCGGCGGCTCCATTCGCCAGCCCGCCAGCTACTGCGGCATCAGCGGCATTCGCCCGACCTACGGTCGCACCAGTCGCTTCGGAGTCATGAGCATGGCCAGCTCGCTGGATACGATAGGCCCCATGTGCAAGAACGTGGAGGACATGGCCCTGGTTCTGCAAGCCATTGCCGGCAAAGACGACCTGGACGGCACCACGAGCGCTGTGCCGGTGCCCGACTATCGCGCCGCCCTTACGGGCAATGTAAAAGGCTTGCGCGTGGGTCTGCCGAAGGAATACTTCATAGACGGCCTGCACGAAGACACCGAGAACACGGTGCTTTCGGCCGCCAAAGCGCTGCAAGATTTGGGTGCCGTGCTCTCCGAGGTTTCCCTGCCCTTCTCGCCCTACGCCACGCCCTGCTACTACGTGCTCTGTCCCTGCGAAGTAAGCTCCAATATGGCGCGGTTCGATGGTATTCGCTACGGACACATGCCGAAGGAAGCAGGGGACTTGGTGGAGTATTACCACCAGGCGCGCAGCGAAGGCTTCGGCCCCGAAGTGAAGCGCCGCATTATGATTGGCACGTACGCCCTTTCCGCAGGCTATTTCGATGCCTACTACCGCCAAGCGCAAAAAGTACGCACGCTCATCAAGCAAGACTTCGACCGAGTGTTCAAAGAAGTGGATATTATTCTCTCACCCGTGGCCCCCACGCCTGCATTCAAAGTGGGAGCACACGCCAACGACCCCGTAGCCATGTACTTGGAAGATATTTTCCTCGGCGCCCAGCCCATGGCGGGCATTCCGGCGCTCTCCGTACCATGCGGACTGAGCAGTGAAGGTTTGCCCATTGGCGTGCAGTTGATGGGCCCGCAGTGGGGCGAAGAAGTGATTTTGCGCGCCGCTCATGCCTACGAAAAGCATGTGTGGCCGAACGGCTTCGGCAAGGCGGTTTTGTAACGAATTCTGTGCGCGGAAGAGGGACTTTCGACGACGAAAGTACCCTGTTTGCGCAAAACGTTTCCGTAAGGGTAGGATGCCCACCGATGACACAACCCCCGAACAAACGCACGCAAGGATTTCTCTCCGTAATAGCAAAGAGCTTGGGATTCATGCAGCCGGACGAGGCAAAAAAGACGGCTCCGA
>CAZWVP010000088.1:0-5360 GCA_964636635.1 uncultured Candidatus Peribacteria bacterium | reverse complement strand
ATCCGCGAAGAACAAGTTGGCATCGGTGTCGCCTTCTATGCGCGTGTCCACGTTGCGGCCTTGCTGGTTAATGACCGTGGCTCCGGACAGAGTGACAGACACGTTGCCACCGGCAAGGTCGAGAGAACGACCGGAACCGGCTCCGTTCCAAATGAGCGAACCCGTTGCCTGCAAACTGCCGGAAACGAACACGTCGTCGTTGAATTCAAAACGCGTGAGCGTGCGGTTGAACGACAAAGTTTTCAGCAACGTGTCGCCGAATTGCACACGCACGTTCGCGGTGGTGTCGGAATCGTCGATGATGGCGAAAGCTTCGGTGTTTACGAGGAGCGTGGGGTTGAACGAACTGGCCAAAACGTTGGCCGGCAAAGCACTGCGTACGAGCAATGCCAAAAAGGCACACAACACCACGCCTGCCATGACGGACTGCGCTGTTTTTGCCGGCGAATGTGTGTGTTTTTTCTGTCGAGACATGAGTATCAGGACATTGTACCTGAAAATTGCAACGCTGCCAAGGGGTAGAAATGGCTTCGTGACAGTAAAAACCCCACACGACGAGTGTGGGGCTGCTCTTTGGGGAATCAATCGGCTTTTTGGGATGTTTTACTCGATTTTCAGTCCGTCGAGTACGGACTCTTTCACAATGGCCGCCACCGGCTCCCGATTGTAAAAGAAGATGATCTTGCCGGCCTTTTCGGCGGGCAATGTGGCAACGGCTACCTCTTTGCCGTCAACCGAAACGGTAGCGTTCTCTTTTGAGCAGACAATACGCACCGCGTACGCCTTGCCCTTTTCGAAAACGAAACCGTCTTTGAAGGCGAGAGACACGGGGTCTTTGCCTTCGGAACGACTTTCGATGGCGACAGAGCCGCCACCGGGATTCAAACGCACAAGCATGCCGTCAACGGCCTCGTGAGGCCATTTTTCGGCTTGCTTGCCGGAAGAGAAAAACGCCACGATGAGGTGATCGTGGTACTTTCCTTCCTCCTGCCCTTCCGTCCATTTCCAGGTGAACGAAAGAGTTGCGCCATCCGGACGTTCGTCCTTGAGGCGCGCCGCACCGCGGTTTTGGAGAGTAAGAACCCCCTCCTTCACCACGGCCGAAGGTGCAAATTTCTCTGCACCCTCGCGAACTTTAAAAGCCGGCGGGAGCGGTTCCCACTGGCCGGTTGCCGCCGTTGCCAGCAGCAAAACCAACGTTAGCAATGTCTCATCTCGCTTTCTGCCGACTGATGTAAAGAGCTAAGTATTATAATGATACATCTTTATATTTATGTCAATATTTGGTATACTGGTCTCCGTGATACGTAAAAACCCACAACATCTTCGTGCAAATGAAGAGTTTCCCGAGTGGGAGCACGAGTTGGAGCAAATGTGCGAACGCATAGGACTTTCGGCAACGGCCACCGACACTCTCATTGCCGAGTACGGTGCGTTTCGTTTGAGCCAACCCGACATTGCCAAGTACGAGCAAGAATTCATCGACAAGCTCGGGCACCACTTGCACGACAACGCCGTCATCGACACCAATCGTATACAGCAAGTGGCAAGCGATGTGCGGAAATTGATTCCGGGGTTAATTGGCACCGCCGCTCGTTTTTTGACCGCTCGTCCGCTTCGGCCGAGAATGTCGCAAGTTTCCGCCGCCGACATCGAAAAACTTTACTCCCTCTTTCTCGCCCAATCATGAGTCTGCTCTCTCCCAAAAGCATCGTCGTCATCGGCGCCAGCCACCAAGAAGGCAAGGTGGGGCACGACATTTTCAAGAACCTGGCGACGCAAGGGTATGAGGGTGAACTTCTCGGCGTAAACCCGAAAGGCGGCGAGCTGTTCGGCCGAACCGTTCACGCAAGCATTCAAGCGGTGCCGAATGTGCCCGAACTGGCGATAGTCGTGGTACCTGCGGCGGCCGTGCCGCAAGCGCTGACGGAGTGCGGTGAAAAAGGCGTGAAGCAGGCGGTGGTGATAAGTGCGGGCTTCAGTGAAATTCATACCGAAGCCGGCAAAAAGCTGGAAGAAGAACTCGTGCGCATCGCCACGCAGTACGGCATTTCGCTCGTGGGCCCCAACTGCTTGGGCTTCTTAAACACGCACGCCAAACTGAACGCGTCGTTCGCCAAGGAACTGCCGCCCGCCGGCAACGTGGCGTTCGTCAGCCAGTCCGGTGCCACGGCCGTGGCGCTCATGGACGCGGCTTCGGCGTACGGCATCGGGTTTTCGAAGGTGGTGAGCATAGGCAACAAAGCGGCCATGGACGAATGTGCGCTCTTGGAAATGCTTCGCGATGACGACCAAACGAACGTGATAGCGTTCTACTTGGAAAGCTTCAAAGACGGTCGTGCGTTTTTGAAATTGGCGAGCGCGGTGACGAAAGAAAAACCGATTGTGCTTTTGAAGTCGGGCGTGTCGCAAGCGGGTGCCAGCGCGGCTTCGTCGCATACGGGAGCCTTGGCAGGTTCCGACGCCGCCGTGAATGCGCTCTGCAAACAAGCGGGCATCCACCGTGCGCGCACGAGTGAAGAATTGTTCGACATGGTAAGCGTCCTCAGCACGCAACCGGTCCTGCCAAGCAACCGCATCGCCATCATTACCAACGCCGGCGGACCAGGCATTCTCGCAACCGACGCCGCCGAGGCGCACAAGTTGCAACTGCCCGCGCTCACGGAATTCGGTGCGGAGAAACTGCGCGCCCTGTTGCCGCCTGCGGCCTCGGTGCAAAACCCCATCGACTGTTTGGGTGATGCCGGCGCGGACCGCTACGAAGCAGCCGTCACGTCCTGCCGCATGAGTGCGAACATCGAAGGCATCGTGGTGTTGCTCACGCCGCAAGTGATGACACCGTGCGAAGACATTGCCCAGACCATCGTGCGAGTGATGAAAAAAGCGCCGCTCATGCCAACCACCGTGTGTTTCATGGGTGGAGAGAGCGTGACTGCGGGCGTGAAGATTCTGCGTGCAAACGGCATCCCCTGCTTCCCCACACCCGAACGCGCCGTGGCGGCCATGGGTGTGTTGGCAACGCGGGCGGGCACCGACGTGCCCGCCGTTGTAGAGACGTACGAATCGCACATCTCTACAACGCACGCGTCGTCGCGTGCCTCGTTGCCCCCGACCGCGGGCCTCCTTTCCGAAAACATGACGGCGGAACTGTTCGCCGCGTACGGGTTGCCCATGCCGGCGCAAGCCGTGGCCGGCTCCGCAACCGAAGCCGCAAACATCGCGACGAAACTCGGGTTCCCGGTAGTGGCCAAAATAAGCTCACCGCACATTCTGCACAAAACGGACATGGGCGGCGTGCAGGTGAACCTGAAAGACGAAACCGCCGTGCAAAACGCCTACGAACAAATTATGGCGAACGCGAAAAAGCATGCGCCGCAGGCAACGCTCAACGGCGTGCTCATTCAGAAATTCCTGCCCGCAGGCGAGGAATTCATCGTGGGAATCACGCGCGACGCCTCGTTCGGTCCGCTCATTATGGTGGGCCTTGGCGGCATTTACACGGAACTGTTCCGCGACACCGCGTTTCGCATTGCCCCCGTGAACGCCGACGAAGCCTACCGCATGCTCCAAGCGCTCACGTCGTGGAAACTGCTGCTCGGCATGCGCGGCAAAGCGCAAGCGGACATCGACGCACTGGCGGACTTGATCGTGAAGCTTTCGCAACTGGCCATAGCGGAGCCGCGCGTGGCGGAACTGGACATCAACCCCGTCATCGTCCGTCCAGACGGCATTGTGATTGCCGATGCGAAAGTGGTGTTGCGGACATAGTCCGCAAGGTTTACGCTCACGACCATGAAGCTCAAAGACCTCTTTCGCAATGCAATTGAAATCGGCATGGCCAGCGACCCTCGCGGCAAAAAGAACATTGAGAAGCTGCTGAAAAAGCACGCCGACCGCTTGAAAAAAGCGGAGGGCAAAGAGAAAGAGTACTTCGACGTTGAGCGTACATGGAACCCGTTCCCGGACTCCCGCATCATCAACGGCACGGGCAACGAAGAGGTGACGACCGTCATGGTGGGCGTGGACATTGAAACCCCCGAAGTACTCTTGGCCGACAGGCTCCGCCAGAAGGGCACGAAAATCGATGCCTTGTTCATTCACCACCCCGAAGGCCGCGCCTTGGGAGATTTGGTGCGCGTGATGCCTCTGCAAGTGGACTTGCTCGCCACCTACGGCGTGCCCGTGAACGCTTCCGAAGCCCTGCTTCGCGGCGACGTGGACCGCATTGACCGCCGCATTCACGCCGACAACTTGCTTCGCACCGAACGCGCCGCCGAACTGCTCGGCATTCCCGCGTTCTGCTGCCACACCCCCACGGACAACTTGGTGTGGGAGCTTATGGAAAAGGACATCTGCAAAAAAGAATACGACTGCGTGGGCGACGTGATGAACGCGCTGCACGACATTCCCGAGTACGACTACTTCGCCAAGAAGGGCAACCCGTGCATTGTGGTGAACGGCAGCCGTGACGGCCGCACGGGGAAAATCGTCGCCAGCGAGTTCACGGGCGGCACGAACGGACCCGAGCAGCTCATGGAAGAGCAAGCCAAGGCCGGAGTCGGCACGGTTCTTTCCATGCACGTGACGGAGAAGACGTTGGAAGTGGCCAAGAAGTACCACGTAAACCTCATTCAGTGCAGCCACATGGCCAGCGACAGCATTGGTATAAACCTCATGCTCGACGCCCTGACCAAGAAAGAGAAAAAGCTGCAAGTGCTGGATCTCTCCGGTTTCGTGCGCATAAAGCGGAAGTAATTCTTTGGCAGGCCAACGGTAATTTCCCCCTCTTCCTGTTGCGCTTTCAGTGTATTTTGCTATAAATACAATATTATTGTATAATAGTATGATGCCCGAACGTTCCGAAAGACAGCCGGATTGGCTGGATGCACTGGCAGAGTTGGATGCGAAAGTGCTTACTCGACCTCTAGCCAAGGTGCGTCTGTGGCTGGAAAACAATGCTGCAGATACGTCTGAAGGCACTGAGATTGATGCACGTAAATTGCAAAGAGCCATAGACGATATTCCGGTGCAAAGGCGAAAGACGATCATAGAATTGCTGGAAACCGGCGAACCCGATGCGCGTGCCTTGGCTGCGCTTATGCGTGAATGCCAAACCGGCAAAGTAAAAGTGCAAACTCTGCTGGCACTGCCTCGGGTGGCCAAAACGAAGAGCCCGACAGAAGATGTACATCAATCAACTCGCACGCCTGCGACAGAGCCCTTCGCTGCATCCATACAGGAAATCGCTGCCGAACACTCCTCCATACCGCAGGAGTTTGTGGAAGCAGCCAGAGAGACGGCGGCATACTATATTCAGAGAGCAGTCACGTTGCTGAAAGAGCATTCTCAACCGGCAGGGC
>CAZWVP010000087.1:2335-5419 GCA_964636635.1 uncultured Candidatus Peribacteria bacterium | reverse complement strand
ACGGTCGCGTGCGGTGTTTCGGGCAGATTCGTCGGGGGGTTATGGGATTGAATGGTGCGGGATGCGTGGTGGCGGATTGTTGGTCGCGTATTCCCGATCATTACGAAAACGTGCGATTGGGTCCGTGGATCATCATGCCCGACCATCTGCATGGCATCATCGAATTGGTCCCGGCGGTAGAGGCGTGCGATTCGCACGCCTCTACCGAACGTATGCCGCACGTTTTCGTACGCAAATTGATACGGGAATACCGTTACGCAATCGGCCGTCAAACGAACGTTCCCATACCGCGCCCGAAACCCGGATCATTGCCGTCTATCGTCGGTCAATTCAAATCCGTTTCCACCAAACGCATCCGTGCCTTGGGGTACGCGCATTTCCGTTGGCAACCGCGATTTTATGATCATGTGATTCGCCATGACGGGGCCCATGCGCGCATTGCCCGGTACATTCGTTGCAATCCCATTCTGTGGAATTCCGCTTTGCTCTATTCTTAACGCTCATGGAACGTACCACCGCGCTCATTTGGTCCTGGCTGAACGTGCTCTCCTACAAGCGCTACCAAGCGTTGGTGCAGAAATTCGGAGGTTTGGACGCGGCGCTGGGCGAACTGGACGAAGCCCTTTTGAAAGGGCTCGGCTGCAAAGAAGAAACGGTGCACATCGTCTTGAACCGCTTGGATGAATTCGACCCCGAAACGTACGTGCGCGAACTGGGAAAACGCGGCGTGGAGTTCTGCTCCGTGGAAGACGCCGCGTATCCCGCCCGTCTCAAAACCATTCCCGATCCGCCGGTGTTTCTGTACTACAAAGGAGACCTCTCCGTGTGCGACCAGCCCGCCATCGCCTTGGTGGGCACGCGGGACATGTCGCCCTACGGACAGCGTGTAACCGAGGAATTCGTGCCGGCGTTCGTGCGCGCGCAGCTCACCACGGTGAGTGGTTTGGCCAAAGGCATCGATACCGTCGTCGCCGACGAAACCTTGCGTGCCGGCGGCGCAAACGTGGCGGTGCTGGCGCACGGTTTGGCAGACGTGCAGCCGTCCCAAAACCGCAAGCTCGCCGAGCGCATCGTGGCGCAGAGCGGGGTGATACTTTCGGAGTACCCGCTCGATACGCCGCCGGACCATTTCACTTTCGTGGCGCGCAATCGCATCGTGGCGGGGCTTTCGCTCGCCACCGTGGTGTGCGAAGCGCCGGCGGAAAGCGGCGCGCTCATTACCGCCGCGCTGGCTTTGGAATACAACCGCGACGTGTTCGCCGTCCCCGGGCACATTTTCGACCCCAACTACGAAGGGTGCCACGCGCTCATCGCACGCGGCCACGCGCAGCTGGCGCAGTGTGCGGACGACGTGCTGAAAACGATGGGCGTGGTGACACCCGAGAAACGCGGTGCTGCGCAACCTGTGCAACTAGAGAACGAAGCGGAAGAGGCTCTATGGAAAGCGCTCACCACCATGCCGCAAGGCATAACCGAACTCACCGAGAAAACCGCGTTGCCCACGGGTACGGTGAACGCCACGCTCACCATGTTGGAGTTGCGCGGAATCGTGAAGAACGCGGGTGCGGGGCAATGGGTGAGAGCGTGAAGCCGTAAACACGGGTGGGGCAAAGTCCGCTTGTGTTTTGCGGCATATGGGAATGGAATGTGTCCCATTCGCGATGAATAAAATACATTCGCTCTCCTCGGCTCTACCCCTCAATTCTTCCGAATATGTGACCGTCGCGGGTATTGAACGACCTCGTGCCAGCCAGACTGCACTGGCGACGGCGCGTGCGCGCTTGCAGGCGCTGCTGCCGCAGGAGCAGGCACCGCCGGAGCCGTTGCCGTCCGTGCCGTTGTTGAAAGAACGGAAGAAGAAAGAGAAGAAAGCAGCCGAAGTGCCGGCGGAAGAAGAAGCAGAGTTCGCCGAAGAAGAAGTCGTCGTTGAGCCCGACGAAGAGTTGCTGGCCATGGAGGCCGATGCGCGACGGAAAGATTTCGTGGAAAGATTGTTGAAAGAAGAAAAAACTTCGCGCGGGGGCAAGGGGTTGAAGGACGGCATTCGTTTGATGTTGGAGCAGCTGTGCGAACCCGAACTGATGACGCGTGAAGAGGAGGTGGAATGCGCGAAGGGCATGGAGAATGCCTGCGAAGCGTACATCGCCACGTTGGCCGCCACGCACGCCGGGCAGAAAATACTGCTGAAGTTGGTGCGCACGCTGCTCACCGATTGCCTGCCGAAAACATTGGTGAAATACGTAGGCAACGTGGGCATAAAACCCAAAGTCGCTTTGGAGCTGGTGCAAACGTGCGAGACGGCGGCTTTGCACGCATGGGAGGAAGACGAACGCAGCGGTCCGCCGTACCCAAACGAGCAAGCCGTGTCCGATGTCTTTGTTGCCACGCATTTTGCGTTGCCGGTGCTGCCGGAAATGCAAAAAACGGGAGAGGAAATGTGCGCGGAGCCCGGTGCCGACCCTGCCGTCGAAGAGGCGCTGCGTCAGGCGTCGACGCATTTGGAAGAAAAAAAGAGACTGAAGAACGAAATGGTGCGACGCAACATGCGTCTGGTCGTTTCCATCGCCAAAAAATACCGCAATCGCGGTTTGCCGTTCCAAGACCTCATCGAAGAAGGTGCGGTGGGGCTCATGCGTGCGGTCGACGGCTTCGAACACGAGCGTGGTTTCAAGTTTTCCACGTACGCCACCTGGTGGATTCGTCAGTCCATTACGCGTGCCATCGCAGACCAAGCGCGCACGGTGCGCGTGCCGGTGCACGTGGGCGACGCCATCGGGCAGATGAGAACGTATGAAAAAACATTCATCATGGAAAACGGTCGCGAGCCGAACATGGAGGATTTGGCCGAAGGCCTTGGTTGGCCCGTGGAAGACGTCCGGCGCGTCTATGCTTCTTCCAGAACCACCGCCAGTCTTTCGCGGGCGGTTGGACAAGGTGACGACGAAGCTTTGGGAAATTTCTTCGAGCAACGACGCGAAGCTGCACCCGACAGCGCTGCCATTACGCGCGAAAGTCGCGAACGCCTCATGACGGCGCTCTGCGTTTTGCCGCAACGAGACCGGACTATTTTCATACTCCGGCAGG
>CAZWVP010000087.1:0-2235 GCA_964636635.1 uncultured Candidatus Peribacteria bacterium | reverse complement strand
GTACGAACACGCGCCGAGCGACGAGTATCCGTTGCCCAGGTTCGTGCGCAACGAAGGCTTGTACAACGTGCCGTTGACTTTGGAGGTGGTGGGCAAGTTGTTCGGCCTCACGCGCGAACGCATTCGTCAGTTGGAAGTGCGCGCCTATGCGGAAATAACCGATTACAGCCATCCGTTCGCCGTGGGCTTGAGCCGCCAGCGGGCGGACGGTCCGCATGAGCAAGACGACGACGAGCGCATGGAGGAACTCTCGCTCGACGAGCTGGAAAAAGCCTTTCGAGTCGCGCAGTTGAGCCATTCGGATGATGCCGTGCAGCATTGCTTGGAACTTTCACGCAAGTTGCCGCTCTCGTTGGTTTTGCCCAAACGCACGGCCAACAGCTTGGGGGAATGGGGCATGCGGCAAATTCGTGACGTCTTACTTCTTTCGGAAAACGAACTGCTCACCGTGCCGAACATCGGCAAGAAGCAACTGCGGCACATGTATGCCATGGTGCGAAGATTGGGCCTGCGTTGTGCGGCGGACACCATTCCCGATGTGCCGGAACAAGCGGCAGGGGAAACGGCCGAATCATCGCCGACTGAAGACGCACCCCCGCCTCCGCCCGTAAAAATTCCCGCCGCCGAAGTCGCGCATCAGTTCGCTCGCCATCTCACGGTGAAAGACGGTGGCAAAAACCATCTGGTCTTCACGGCGGCGTTTCCCGAAGCGGAACAGACGTTGCAGGCCCTGTTTGACAACATGAATACCGGGAAAAAATTGCCCAAAAACCTCAGCCGCACACTCGTTTGGTACGGCGATCTCCTGCGTCAAGGCGAGAACGTCATGCAGTTTAAAAACGACGACGACGAGGAAATCTAGCCTGAGGAGCATTCCGTCTCTCAGGGGCTTGTCTTTTCCCCCGGGAACCGTTTCAATTGATCCCTTTTCTTTTCTTTCATGCCCATCGAACAATCAGGCGAACAGCAGGTATCCGCGGAGAGCGCTCTCAGCCAACCAAAGCATTTGCAGTGGGATATGGAGTCGTGGGTGAATCATAAAAATGCGGTGATAGACGTAAAAACGCGGCGGGGGTACATGCCGGGCGTATCGGCCATGTACGTGAATGCCGACGATTTGCAGCACCGCGTTCGCGACAGTCTGCAGCCGAACATTTACCGTCTCGTTGCCGAGTACTTCGGCAAAAGCGACGGGCAGCCGCAGGCGCGGTTTTTGGACGCCGACCCCGGCGACGGTTTGCTCGCCTCCGCTTTGCAAAAGCAGTTCAGAGACATGCGGGTGGTGGGGTTCAAGAAGCACTTGGAAAAACACAGGCTCGATTCGCACCTGCCCCCCAACGCCACGCACATTTCCCAGAACGTCTTGGAGTACGTCAATTTCGCCAATGCCAAAGAATTCACGCCGGATTGCATTCACTTGGGGCATTTGCCCGTGACGTTGGACTCCAAAGGAGGGGTGCGCATTTTGCAGTGGGCGATGGAAGCGGTGTCCGACGACGGCATCGTCATTGTCACCTTGGACGATGAAGACGCTACGGACCCGCACACGCAAGCCGGCTGGCGTGCGGCGTGCGGCATCGGTGCGTCCGGAAACGTCGCCGGCATAGAAGCTTGGGCCAAGCGGCAGCAGGTGGGCGTGCGCAGCAACGTGGTTTCACTCGAGGCATTCCACCAAAACTCACCCGATGAACTCCTGGCATTCAAGGAGCTGCTCTACGCCGAATTGCCCGTGGACAAGCGCGTCAAAGCCGATGCACACATGGCCAAGTATTTGGATGGCTTGCGCCAAGGCAACTCCGGCACGTTCCGACACAACACGCGCCTCATGGTGCTGTACGCCAATCCCGACCGTGCGGGTGTGACCCCTGCGCCGGCAGCGGGTGCCGCCGACGAAGCCGCGCGCGTAGCCGGTGGAATCGGAGCCGTACAGACTTCGGTGAAAACGGTGGTGGCCGCCGCGCCCAAACCCGTCGACACTTTCGAAGACACGTTCAAGCGTTGGTGGGCGCAAATCAATAACAAGCACGAGCGTCACTTCAAGCAAATGACGCGAGATTGGAAAGCCGGCGACAGCGCCAAAAAAACAGAGATGGAAGCCGCCGTTCGCGCCGAAAGCCAAGGCCAGGCGTCCGTTCAGACTGGCGAAGCTTCGTGGAAGGCCCATAATGGAAGACAAATCGCAAAGGGCTTCGAACGCCATGTTGACAGTCTTCTGTCTCTCGTCGCTGGCCTCCC
>CAZWVP010000086.1:0-5422 GCA_964636635.1 uncultured Candidatus Peribacteria bacterium | reverse complement strand
TTGAACCTGGGATTGCACAAACTCCGCGACATCACCACCATCACCACGCCGCCCCCGGGTCGTTTGCCCATCATCACCGAGGTGCGCAAATACTCGGATGCTTTGGTGCGCCAAGCCATCCTCACCGAAATCCAGCGCGGCGGGCAGGCATACGTGCTGCACAACCGCGTGGAAACCATCGATGCCTTCGCGGTGAAGTTGAAGTCGCTCATTCCCGAAGCCACGTTCATCGTGGGTCACGGGCAGCTGGACCCCGAAAAACTGGAAGAGCGCATTGTGGCGTTCAAGGAGGGAAAGTACGACGTGCTCGTCAGCTCCACCATCATTGAAAACGGCATCGACTTGCCGCGCGCCAACACGCTCATTGTCAACGAAGCGGAACACTTCGGTCTCTCGCAGTTATACCAGCTGCGCGGACGCGTGGGTCGCAGTTCGTTGCAGGCATTCGCCTATTTCTTGTACCACAGCCAGAAGCTGAAAGACGAAGCTCGCAAGCGCTTGCGCGCAATTGTGGAAGCGTGCGAATTGGGCAGCGGCTTCCAGGTGGCCATGCGCGACTTGGAAATTCGCGGCGCCGGTGAAATTCTCGGCGGCAGCCAATCCGGCAACATGCAAACCGTGGGTGTGAGCCAATATCTGCGTATGCTCAAGCACGCCGTGGAAGACCTGAAAGCGGGCGGGGACGCCGCCGTGGAAGAGGAAATAACCGTGGAAATTCAACTGCCGGTGGAAGCGCTGCTGCCTTCGTTCTACATAACCGACGAGCAGGAGAAAATTTCCGTATACCAGAAGCTGGCCGGTTCCGAGGAGGAAAGCATTCTGGCCGAATTCGAAGAGGATTTGACGGAAGAGTACGGCGATTTGCCGAAGCAGGTGAAGGCGCTGTTCGCCATTCTGCGTCTCAAATTGGTCTGCCGCCGCAGCGGCGTTACCAGAGTGAAAATGGAAGACGTGTCCGCCATGAACGCCAAAGGCGAATACGAAATCGTCATCAACTTGGTGCCTCGCGTCACGGCCGAGGAAATCATGCAGCTGCTCAGCAAGAACCACCACTGGCGCATTGTGGGTTCCACGCTTCGCCTGCGTCATACTCTGCTTACGGCCAAAGCCGGAGCAGGTGAATTGGACTGGTTGGAAGAGCTCACCAAGCAGATTGCCGCCCTGCAGCCGAAGAAAAAGAAGTAGCGAAAAAGCCGTTTTTCCGCTACAATGAGTAGATTTCATGACACAAACATTCACCAAACCCAACGTGCCGGCCACCGAGGCGTTGTATGACTGGATTATGGGCCATGTGGAACCCGAGCTCGTTCGTGCCAACTTGCAGGGCTTGGATGCCAAGTATGCTTCCGAAACACCCGAACAGAAGGCGGCTCGCGCCGAGCGCTACAACCGGGCTTTCGCCGAGTACGAGCGTTTGTTGGCCGAGTATTTGCACAGACTCAACGCTCAGGTGAACACCTACAAGCGCGTGGCCTACCAAACCATGGAAGACCTGCACCGCAGCGAAGACGCCGACGTGATGACAGACCTCTTCGCCACCATTTCTGCTTCGTAAATGAGTACCTTTGCCTTCAATGTCGGCTGGCAGGAGGTGCGTTTGTGTTACAGAAATATGGAGGCGAAAGATGCCTCTCCCAAGCCGAAAGACGGTGCGGAAGGCCCGCGCATCAATCCCGATCGCTTGGATCCCAAAAATTTGGAGGCGGAGATACGTCGCGTGATGGCCGAAGCGGACGGTCCGCTTCGCGGCCATAAAGATGCGCTGACCAAAGTGGATGCCGTTCTCAAAGATGCTCGCGTGCAGTCGGTTCTTGCGAAGATGGGTCCGGCGCTGATGAAACTGAAGCCGCTTCTGGAGAATGAAGAGAATTTGTTCACGATGATGGAGGCGTTGCCGAAAATGATGCGCATCAAAGATCCCAAAGAGAAAAATGAGTTGATGAAACAACTTGCGCTCAGCAAAGAAGGGCAGACCGTTCCGCCGTTCAATGACGAGCAATCACAGTTGATGAGAAGTTTCATAAAAGTCGCCCGTGAGGCCCTGCCTGAAGAGTTTGAAGCTGAGTTCGGAACGGATGCCGCATTGATCGACAGGAAAGACGGAAAAGCCGCACCACTCGAAGCCAAACTCAAGCAGGCGAAAGCTCAAGTCGAATCCGAAGAAACCATCGACGGACAATCGCCACAGGCATACTACGACGCTCAGTTGTTGAAGTTGAAGAATGCCAACCCCGACAAAGTGGCGAACATCAACGACAAATCCATCTTGGACGGGAAAATGATGGGCTTGGGTTACACAGTGAGTGCCGATGGCAAAATCGAACCCTTCAAGGCCACCGACGAAAAATCTGCCAAATTCGAAAAAGGCATGCATCTGGTCATGGGCAAGCTGACGATGTTGGGCGGACACATAGGCAAGTTGCAGGAGAAATATCCCGGCATGTTCGGAGCCAAGAAACCCGCCGAAGCGGCTAAGACCAAGCCCGTGGAAACCGATGCCGACAAACTTCGTGTGACCATTGCGGACAAAGGCCTGAAGACGTTGCGTGAAGAGGCCGGCAAAAAGAAAACGGACGCGGAAAAGGCGGTGACGGAGCTCACTCCCAAGTTGGGCGATTTGGAGAAGGCTGTGGCTGAAAAGCGCACGGCAGTTGCTGCCATTAAAGAGCCTGCCGAAAAAGCGAAGGGGGAAACCGAGTTGCAGAAAATGCAGACTGAAACCGAGGCCATGCGTGGCCAACTCGCCGCCAAGCAGGCGGAGGTGAAGCAGGCGGAGGCGCAGCTGAAGCAGTATGAAGAAGCGGAGAAGGCTGCGCAGAAAGAAAAAGGCGAACTGCAATCTCGTTTCGATGAGTTGGTGGTGAACGCCAAGGCAAAGGGCAAAGATGCCTTCGTCACCGTTCTGAGCACCGCGCAGGTGGCGTTCGATGCCGACAAGCTTACGGTTAATTTGAGTCTGAAAGCCGAAGGCGGGGAAAAGGCGTTGGTCGCGCTCAAGAAGTTCCTCATGGAGCAGAAGCTCGATGCCAACGCGGTGGACCCCAAATCCGTCATCCGCAAGCCGAAGGAATTCCTCGATTCTCTCGAGAAGACGCTGAGCCAGACGGTCTAAACTCCTGTATTCTGTGGCTATGAGCCGGTTTGAGCAGGAAGTATTTTCGGCCTTCACGGAATTCGCGTTGCTGGATACCGGCGACGGGTATCGTTTGGAGCAGTGGGGCAAATACCGCTTGGCCAGGCCCGATCCGCAGATCATCTGGAAAAAGCACCTGCCCGAAACCGAATGGAAGAAGGCGGACGCCGTGTACGAAGGCTCCGGTGACGTGGGGAGATGGGTGCTCAACACCCGCATGCCCGCCGCTTGGCCCGTGGCTTATGCGCTGCCCGACGGCAGCAAGACTCTTTCATTCAAAGCACGTCTCACTCCGTTCAAACATACGGGTATTTTCGCCGAACAGGCCGCCAACTGGGAGTGGATGGCCGCGAAGGTGAAAGGCAAACGGGAGCGCAAAATCCTCAACTTATTCGGGTACACGGGAGCGGCTTCCGTGTTGCTTACGGCCTTGGGGCACAAAGTGACGCACGTGGACGCCAGTAAGCCTTCCATCGGTTGGGCGAAAGAAAACCAACTGCTGAACAAGCTGCCCGAGAATTCCATCCGCTGGATGCTGGACGACGCCGCCAAATTCGTGGCGCGCGAAGTGAAGCGCGGCCAGACGTACGATGGCATTCTCATGGACCCCCCCGCCTTCGGCCACT
This sequence comes from uncultured Candidatus Peribacteria bacterium, assembly GCA_964636635.1. Taxonomy (GTDB): domain Bacteria; phylum Patescibacteriota; class Gracilibacteria; order Peribacterales; family Peribacteraceae; genus CAZWVP01. The sequence goes on along the minus strand of CAZWVP010000086.1, from coordinate 1,663 downwards.
CCCCCGACGGCAAGGTGTGGAAGTTCGCCAAAGACCTGCCGGGGCTTTTGGAAAACTGCGTGAAGCTGCTCAGCCCCGATGCCGATTTTCTGCTCATCAACGGTTACGCCACGAACTCCTCGGCCATCGCGTTGCAGAACCTGCTGCAAGATCTCCTCGGCAAACGCGCGGGGAAAATAGAGTACGGCGAACTCTGTCTCAAACAAAAAGACGAACGCCTCATCTCCACGGGTATTTTCACGCGCTGGTCTCGCTGAACTTACTGCGTCACGTGCAAGTTCATCTTCTGCGCGTGCAGACTGCGGCCCACTTCGTAGAGTGCTTTGGTTTCCGGCAACTTACTCTTCACTTTCTTGTTCCACACGGCGGCCTGCACGATCTTCAGAGCTTCCTCAAGCTTCTTCATATCCACGTTGTCCAACGCGGCACCCTCGGTCGGCTCTTCATCCAAGGCTTTGCCGAAAATATCGATGACGCGCACTTCGTCCTTGCGGTTGAGTACGAACACCGCGCCGTTCTCTTCAATGTCGGGTAAAACGCGTGCCGGCGGCAAGCCGGGGAGCTTTTTGACGGGGGACTTTTTGGCAGCCTTCATGGGTGTTTTTGTGGAAGACATCATCACAATGTAGCAGAAACGACGAAAATTGCCAAGGGGTGTGTTTCCGTATGGTTGTACCGTATGGCTTCTACAAGCCGTCAATCGCTTCCAAGACGTACTCGGATCCGGTGACTCTTCCATAGAGCCCGTCGCCCTTTTGCTGCTGTCTGCCGTAACTGATGAGCGTCGCTTCGTGCTTCCTGCGGTCGTAATCGCCGCAACAGTCTTCGGTCAAAACCGGCAGGAAACCTTTTCGTTTCATGCCTCTGGCGGTTTCATCCACGCAAACACTCGTGGCCACACCGGTGGTAATCACGGTCTTCACACCCAGCTTGTTACCCAACACATCCACCAACGTGTTTTGGTTCGCGGCGCTCATGGGAGGCAGGTCATGCACGCCGTTCTTACCGGCCTTGTCCACGACGTATTCTCCGGGGAATGGCGCAAGCTCGGGAACGATTTCGTGTCCGCGCTCGCCGTATATGAGGTATTTCCATCCGCCTGCCCCCGTTTTACCGATGAATTCGTACCAACTGTGATCCACGGTCAGGTCGTCCAAATCCGGACCGTACGCTTCGCGCATATACACCACCGCCACCCCCTTGCGGCGGCACGCTTCGATGATGCTGGCGATGCGAGGAATGATTTCCCGTGCTTCCGTTATATCCACTTGCAGACCCGATTCCGCAAAACCGCCCTTCTCGAGAAAGTCCCGCTGGCAGTCCACCACCAAAAGCGCCGTGTCGGTGCGGGAAATATGCGTATCGATTGGCTCGGAGCGGAGCTTCATAGTAAATACAAATATATACTATATTAATATTGTGTCAATAAAACGTAGATGGCGAGTATTACCAAGGAATATTGGTAGTTAAGAGCCATTCGATGAACAAATATTCGTAATGTCGGCTTTGCCGACGTTCACGAATCACTATATTCAGGAAAGGGGTTCCGTAGGGGAAAACGCAGTTTTCCCATGTGAACGAAGTGGTGCCCGGGAGAGCCCGGCTACGCATTAAGCTACGCCGTGGCTTGGACCATGGAGATTTGATGATATGTATCACGGCA
>CAZWVP010000085.1:0-5588 GCA_964636635.1 uncultured Candidatus Peribacteria bacterium | reverse complement strand
ACCCCGATTTCGATTTCCCCGTCATCGCTTTTTCGGAATTTCAAGCGAAACACGCTACCGGACTGCTTAAGTTCTGCTCAAAGTTTCAGCATTGGATTTTTCCGTTCATTTTGCCGTTCTATGCATTGTCACTTCGCCTGACGAGCATCCGCTACATGCGTGCGAATCCCTGGAAACACATCTGGCTGGACGCGGTGCTTTTCGTTTTGCACTTCGCTCTGTATTTCGTTTTCGTCTTCTCGGTGCTGCCCCTCGGTCTGGCCGTGCTTTTCATCGTCTTGCATCAGCTGCTTTTCGGCGCGTATCTCGGTTCCATTTTCGCGCCCAACCACAAAGGCATGGAGACGTTCGGCGAAAACGAAAAAGTCGATTTCGTGCTTGAGCAGGTGCTTACGTCGAGGAATATCCGCGGCGGCGTCATCATCGACTTTCTCTACGGAGGTTTGAACTACCAAATCGAGCATCACCTGTTTCCCAACATGCCTCGCAATCACTTGGGCAAGGCGCAGAAAATCGTGAAGGAGTTCTGCCGAGAGAAGAACATTTCCTACCACGAGGTGAGCTGGTTCCGTTGTTACGTGGAAATTCTCAGTCACCTGAAGTCGGTCGCCCTCTACGCCCGCACGCTCGGGTGAGAAGCATCGTCGTCGTCTGTGGCGAAAAGGACGTGGTTTTGAACGTTCCTGAGGGCGAAACCATCGCCGAGGCCGCCTTGCGCGAGGGCATGAATTTCCTCGGCAGCTGCGGCGGCAAGAACATTTGCTCCGGTTGCATGTGTAAAGTACGCAGCGGCGTGGAGAACTTGCTGCGCAAAAGCGGCGAACCGCACGTAGCGAAACTCGAAGGAACGACCTTCGTCCGTACGTGCCAAACACAAGTGCAAGGAAGCGGCGCCGTCATCGACGCCACGGAAAAAGCGAAGAGGTGGTAAGTATTTATGAATGTTTCAGTTTGTACGACGAACAAGTATGTCTGGCTTGAGGAAAACTTCTATGCATTTTTGCTTTGTAGGCTGCTACAAGCGTAGCTTCTAAATGATCGTAAGATTTTGGCCACAGCGCTATTAGCTTTAATCCGCATCTCTTCATCAAGTCCATTTTGAAATGGGCTCTCTTCTTGTACTGAGGATGATCCATTCCAAAGTATTCAATATATACATCCGAATCGCATAAGTAGAAATCCGGACGTAGCATGTGAGTGTCTACAAAAAGAGTTTTTTCGTACAAAAAGGCAATATTCTGATCATACAGAAAGTTTGCAATCTTTCGTTCCGGTCGACTTCGAACTCGAAGACCGGATTTGCTGCGATATTTTTTTAGTCTTGAATCTCGAAATCTCACATTTAATATTATAACATAATATTATGTTATGTAAATTATACCTAAATAGATGTGGAATTTGTTTTTCAAAGGCTAGCGCGGAAGCAAGTTCTGCTTGCCTGGAGCGACTCCAAATATGGGGAGAGTTCATGAGAGGGGCGAAGCCCCTTTCGTGACAAAGATGGTGGCCCAGACCAGGATCGAACTGGTGACACCTCGCTCTTCAGGCGAGTGCTCTACCAACTGAGCTACCGGGCCACTGTAACGACGACGCGATATGTGAAATGAACAAGCGCCGGAGCACTCTACCAAGCGTGAGGCACCTTGAGAAGGAAGAAAAAAGCATTTCTTCACCCCCAAAGCGTCACCAGTACGCTGCCGAGCGTGACGATGCTCGTCGCCAAAAGCAGCTGCCACAACGGCAATACGCGTTCACGCAGGCAAAAGTAGCCTATGAGACTCACCACGATGATGCCGAGGCGTTTGATGGAGCCCACATAAGCCGCCGGAGCCAAGCTTAGGGCGGCAAAAGTGCTGACATCTTGTATGGCCATGGACGCGCTCATCGCCGCGATAATCCAAAGTGTGCGCCGGTTGCAGACGACTCCCGCACGACTCTGCCAAGCCGGCATAGCCGTGGTAACCAACCCCATGGTCATGAACAAGCCCGAAAGGAAAAACGGTTCGTTGAACTCGCGCATCACTTCCCGTCCTACGCTGAGCGTAAGACCGAAGAACAATACGCCGCCGAGCACTATCCACGGGTACGGCGTTCTCCATATGCTCCAGCGACCGCGATACAAAAGCAGTAAGCCCACGGTTACGATTAAAATGCCTACGGCACCCACGGTGGAAATGTCGTCATGGAGCAGGAGCCAACTTATGAAGAGCGCGGAAACGGAAGAAAGAGCGGCCAACGGGTTTATGGCCGAAACTTCTATTCTCTGCGAAGCGAACGTCATCGCCCACAAAAGCAGCGGCACGCAGAGGCCCTCCAAAACGAGAAACGGCACCCAGTACGGGTGCCCCCACGGAAGCTCTGCCACAGGCCAAAAGTACCAAAGAAGCAGCGGGCCCGGCAGGTACTGAGCCATGTTGATGACGGCGCTCGGTATGCCGCGACTCAGGCGCGCCAACACCCAAAGTGCGCTGTAGAACACGGCCGAGAGCAGCGCGATGGCTATCCACATCGTGCTTCTGATGCTAGCAGTGAACGCGGACCTGTGGGAAACTTGCGCCGTGATCGAGTATCAGCGACTCATTTTGGCCGATTCGGTGCGAAACACCGCCTTCGAACAGGCGCTGCGCGCGGTTATCGTTCCGGGCAAAACCACGCTGGCAGACTTGGGCTCCGGTACGGGCTTTCTCAGTTTTCTGGCGCGTAAACTCGGCGCGAAGCAATGCACTCTCGTCGAGCAATCGCTCGATCTCCTGAACTTGAGCAAGAAGCTCGGCAAAGAGAACGGCCTCACGCACTGCGAGTACGTGCACGCACACTCGCAAGACATCGATTTGCAGAAACCCGTCGATGTCGTGGTGTCCGAAACCCTCAGCAACTTCGGACTGGAAGAACACGTCATCGAAACCATGCAGGATGCCAGGCGCATGCTGAAACCAGGGGGCGTACAAATTCCACAAAGACTGACGGAGTTCGTTTGTCCGATTGTTTCGGACCGCCTCTGGCGTGAACTTTCGGCATGGGAACGCATAGGTCACGATTTGCATTTCGCGGCCGCGCAGGAGGTATCGGTGCAAAATTCGTACGTGCGCACGCTTCAGCCGAAAGATATGCCGACGCAGGATTGGGCTCACATATGGGATGAAATCGATTTGACCGAGGATGCCTCTCCCATTCGCAAGCGCAACGCGGAGTGGAACACGGCCGCAGACATGACGGTTTATGGCGTAGCGCTTTGGTGGGACTGTGAGCTCGTGCCAGGCGTACACATTTCCACGAGCCCGCACGAAAATGCCACGCACTGGGAGCAAATTTACTTGCCCGTGCATGCGCCGCTGCAGTTGAAAAAAGGCGATGTTTTCGCCTGTTCGCTCTATGCAGATACGCGGCGCGACAAAGGGCTGGATTTGCGTTGGGAATTCACGCATGAGCGAGCCGGAAAAATCCTCGCCAAGCAGAAGTCCGACATTCGGCGCGGCTACATCGCTCGTTAGTTGATAAATTATAATAATAGTGTATAATAATAAAGTAATTCAAACACACAAACCATGAACGCTTCACGATTCACCGCCGCTCTTCTCGTTTCTTGTTCGCTGCTCGGCAATGTGCCGACTGTCGCTTTTGCGAAGCAAGCCGCAGCACCGACCATGAACGAGCGCATCGCGCAGCGCTTGCAGCAACGCGCGTACAAAGGGCTGCTCTTCCCGCCCAGCATCAAAACGCTGTCCGTGGCCGTGAAGCAACGTCAAGATCTCCTGCGCAAGCCGCTCACCATTATCGCGGGCATGCCCGATACCGACGAAGCTCGCACCACGACGTTTTCCGTGGGGCGGTATCCGCTGTGGATTCAAGCCGTCATCAAAAGCAGCGGCGTCACGTTCACGTTGAACGCGAAGGAGATGCAGAAAACGTTTTCAAGCGAGTCATTTGCCGCCAAACCTCTCCCGCAGTCGGCAGAGCTGACGAGTTTGTACCTGCAAGGAGAAATTTCGCGCGGGCACATCAGCGGTCAGGCGCTGGCGGGTGTGACGACGAATGCCGCTGTCGCTGCCGAGAAAGTTCTCTCTGCGCTGCAAACGGGCAAAACCACCGTCATGCTTTCGTATGAGCATACCAACGGCAGTATTGTCAGTTCCATTTCCGGCGTGCCGAGCGAATGGAAACTGCTCGGCAGCGGTCGCAGCAATTACCGCGGCTCGGAATGGGCGCGCGTGCAGAACGTCAAGAAAGCCATCAACGAACACGTACAGAGCGTCATCGTCCCCACCGGTGCGGAGTTTTCGTTCAACAAAACGTTGAGCGGCGCGGTTTCCACCGGCAACGGCTGGCACATGGCGAAAGTCATCAAGAGTTTGGAATTGGAGTACGCACCCGGAGGCGGCATTTGCCAGGCCTCCACCACGCTCTACCGTGCCATTTTGCACGCGGGCTTGCCCATTCTGCAGCACCGCAGCCACAGCTTGTTCGTCACGTACTACGAAAAGTACGGCGTGGGCCAAGACGCAACGGTGTTCCCCGGCAGCCAAGATCTCACTTTCCGCAACGACACCGCCGGCCCGCTGCTCATTCAGGCATACACCACGCTTGACCAAGATGCCGTGGTGGAAATTTACGGTCAGCCCGACGGACGCACGGTGCAAGTGGATGGTCCGTTCTTCAAAGACCACGATTTCGACAGGTTCGCGCCTCTCGGCAAGCAGCTTCGCGGCAACGAAATCGGCTGGATTCAAAAAGTGCAAAAAACCGACGGCACCACCACCGAACAGGCGTTCATTGCCCGCTACCAGAGCATGCCCAAGCGCGTGGTGGCGCAGTACGCGCTGAAAATGGCGGACCAGCTGGTGGGAATGCTGCCGTAAACGCAGTTGCCAGAAACGGTGGCTTCGCTAGACTTCGAGCACTATGAAACACCTCTCCGCTCGAATGGTCTCTCTTGCCGGCTGTGCGCTCTTGCTTTCGGCCTGCAGCGTTTCGGTTCAATACCCGGAAGACGGGCAGTCTTCTTCCAGTAGCAGCGCCGAAGCTTCCGTGGCGTCCGTCATGCAGGAAGCCTCTTCTCAAGCCACGCTGCCGGAAACCGCGAACATCACCTACACGGGTACGGTTCGAGCCGCAGGCATAAGCGTGTACCAAGAAGGCACGCATCGCTTGGAAATAGATGCTACGAACTTCGTTCTGCTCGAAGCCGAAACGGGCATAGATTTGAACGGTTACGTGAACGAACGCGTGGAAGTGACCGGTGCCGTACGGCCAACCGTCGAAGCAGGCGCCACCATCATGCGCGTGGAACAAATAAAGCTGAGGGAAACGCCGCAGTCGAGCAGCGTGTCTTCCGCTGCGGTTGAAGTCGTTGTCACGCCTCCCGTTTCCAGCGTGGCAGCCGTTTCTTCCGCACCGGCAAAGCCCGTGGAGAAACCGGTAGTCACTCCGCCGACGCAAACTTCGTCCGCACCGGCCATCAAGCCGACTCCTGCGTCTTCAAAGCCTGCCGAAGCGCCCGTGGTCGCCGAACCTACGGAGCCTTCGCCTCCCACTTCGTACACGCCCTCCGAGCGCGTCGTTTCCATGAGCAAAGACAACTACGAAGCTTC
>CAZWVP010000084.1:0-5597 GCA_964636635.1 uncultured Candidatus Peribacteria bacterium | reverse complement strand
GTGTGCTGTTGCTTCGTTTTCACCGAACGCACGGTAACGGAGTTCGCATCTTTTTCCGCGTCTCCGAGTGCCAGCAAATACGGCACGCGCTGGGTTTCACCCAAACGAATGCGCTTGCCGAGCGACTGCTCCGATGAATACGTTTCCACGCGCACACCCACTGCCTGCAACGCCTGCACCACCGTTTGCGCATACGCTTCATGCGCATCGGCCACGGGCAGAACTGCCGCTTGTACGGGGGCCAGCCACAACGGGAAGTGCCCGGCGAAATGCTCTATAAGGAACCCCACGAAGCGTTCGTGCGTACCCAGCGGCGCACGGTGAATACACAGCGGTACCTGCTGGCTGCCGTCGGCGGACACGTAGTGCAGACCCAGCTTGCCCGGCACATCGAAGTCCACTTGGTTCGTGGCCAACGTGAATTCGCGGCCGATGGCGCTCCACACCTGCACGTCTATTTTGGGTCCGTAGAACGCGGCTTCGTTGGGCACTTCGACGAAGTCACAACCGGCCTTCTGAATGGCGCTTCGCACCATGGCTTCGGTTTTCAGCCACAGTTCCGGCTGGTCCACGTACTTCTTGCCCAGCTCGGCGGGGTCGTGCAGCGAGAGGCGCATGACGTACTTTTCCACGCCGAAGTGCTTGAAGTAGAAAAGGTACATGTTCACCACGTCGATGAATTCTTGTTCGAACTGGCCCTCCGTGCAGTAAATGTGCGCGTCGTTCATGCAGAGCGAACGCACGCGCATGAGACCGAAGAGCGCGCCGCTGTCTTCGTAACGGTAGCAGTGACCGTATTCGGCCAAACGCAGCGGCAAGTCGCGGTAGCTTCTTGCCTCGGCCGCAAACACCTGATGGTGGTGCGGGCAGTTCATGGGTTTGAGGTAATACTCCTCTTCCTCGCCGTCGAGCTTCATGGGCGGGAACATGGATTCCTTGTAGTGCGCCAAATGACCGGTGGCGGCGTACAGACTGCCCTTGGCGATGTGCGGCGTGCGCACGCGCGAGTAGCCGCCGGCGGCTTCCGTTTCTTTCGCCAATTTCTCCAACTCTTCCACGACAATCGCACCCTTGGGCAGCCACAGCGGCAAGCCCGGGCCGACGATGTCGCTGAAGGTGAACAAACTCATCTCTTTGCCGATTTTTCGGTGGTCGCGTCGCTTGGCTTCTTCCAGTTGGAGCAAATGCGCGTCCAACTCTTCCTTGGTGGCGAACGCCGCCACGTACACGCGCGTCAGTTGTTCGCGCGTGGCGTCGCCGCGCCAGTAGGCGCCGGCCAACGACATGATTTTGAAAGCGTCGGCGGGAATGTCGCGCAGGTTTTCCACGTGACCCCCTTTGCAGAGGTCCGTGAACATGACCGTGCCGCTCTGGACGACGTTGTGGTAGTGCGTCACCTCCTTCACGCCGTCGCGCTCCAAGTCGGCAATAAGCTCCACCTTGAACGGCTGCTTACGCTCCTCCCAGAACTTCTTCGCTTCGGCGGTAGGCAACGTGTCCACCGTAAACATTTGTCCCTGCGCGATGATCTTGCGCATTTCCTTTTCGATTTTCAGGAAGTCAGCGTCCGAAACGGGCTCCGTGAATTGGAAATCGTAGTAACAACCCGTGTCGATGGGCGGACCGATGGCAACGCGCGCATCGGGACGGAGCTTCAGCACCGCCTGCGCCAAGACGTGGGCGAGCGAGTGACGAATGCGATAGAGAGAATCGTGAGCGGGTTCCGACATGAGAAATCGAAAGAAGTACCGTGAGAATACGATAAACCCTCCTCCGGCGAAAGCGGGTTATGAGGGTTGTGCGAAGGGCTGCTCAGTCCACCAACTTCACTTCCTTCTCCATGGCGCGAATTTCGCGCATGAGTTGCGGGTCGTGGCGAAGGCGCTGCTCTATTTTCTCAATGGCGTTCATGACGGTGGTGTGGTCGCGGTTGCCGAAGGCTTCGCCCAAACGCACGAAGCTCATGGAAAGATGCTTCTTCCCCATATACATGGCAATTTGCCTGGGGACGAGAATTTCGCGAACGCGCGAACCGCTGAGCATGTCGGCGACGGAGACGGAATAATAACGACTCACCTCCTCCATGATGTCTTGCATGGTCACGCGCTTGGCCGGCAGAGCGTGGAAGCCCACGGACTCTTCGGGTTGGTGCGGGTCCTTGCTCAGCTTCCGCATGATTTCGGCGATGCTCTTCACCGTGGGCATGCGCTGTTCCAGTTCGTACTGGGCCACCGCCTGCATGAGAATTCCCTCCAGCTCGCGCACGTTCTTGGTGGTGTGCTCGGCGATGAATTGCAGCACCGAGAGGTCGATGAAGAGTTCGTACTCTTTGGCCTTCTCGGACAAAATCGCCAAACGCGTTTCGTAGTCGGGAAAGGAAACGTCGGCAATCATGCCGCGCTCGAAACGCGATACCAAGCGCGCTTCCAAATGCAGCTCTTCGGGCGGACGATCGGCGGAGATGATGATTTGCTTCCGCTCCTCGTACAGCGTGTTGAACGTGTAGAAGAACTCCTCTTGCGTGCGCTCCTTGTTCGCCAAAAACTGCACGTCGTCGATGATGAGCACGTCCACCGTGCGGTAGCGACGGCGGAACTGGTCCATTTTACGTTCGCCGAGTGCCTGCACCACTTGGTTCGTGAAGTCTTCGCTCGTGATGTACACCACCGTGGCACGCGGGATTTTCTTCAAAATGGCGTTGCCCGTGCCTTGCAGCAAGTGCGTTTTGCCCAAGCCCACGCCGCCGTAAATGAAGAGCGGGTTGTACTTGCCGCCCGGGTCCGTGGCCACGGCCGAACAGGCCGCGTGCGCCAAGCGGTTGCTGGAGCCCACGACGAACGTGTCGAGCGTGTACTTCGGACTGAGAATTTTACTCACCAAACCTTCGGCCAGCTTCACTTCGGACTTGCCGGGCAACTTGCGACGCTTCTTCTCCGGAAAATGACTGAGGAGATCGACCGTGCGTTCGCGGTTGTCCTTGAGGCTGATATCCACCTGATACACCACCGTGACTATGGTGGGGTCCAACGCCGTGGCCGCCTGCTGCGTGAGGTTGCGGTAGTGCTCCATATGCCAGTTGAGCGACATGGGCAGAGGCAGACCCACGACGAGAGTGCCGCCGTCGCGACGCAGGAGCGCCGTGTCTTTGAACCACGTGACGAACTGAATGCGCGGCATTTTCTCGCTCAAATCCGTGAGTATGGCAACCCACAAATCGAAGAGAGCGGGGTCCGTTGTGCCCGCCACCAGCGCCGTTTCCGTGCTAGAAGAGGGTAAGGAGGTCATGGTACGTAATGAGGACAATAAGGCTGATAAGGAAGAGGAAACCCATGCCGTTCACGGCCACTTCGAAACGGCGGTTGAGCGGGCGACGTAGCAACGCTTCGACCAGAAGGAAGAGCACACGACCGCCATCTAGAGCGGGAATGGGCAGAATGTTGAGCGCGGCCAAACTGAGGTTCAAGAAGGCCACCAGATGCAAGTAAGCGGAAACACCTGCTTGCACGGACGAGTGTGTGAACTTGGCGATGCCCACGATGCCCGTGATTCCCTGTGGCACGGTGAGTGACGTGAGAATGGAAACGATGAGATGCGCCATGCCGAACACGGTCTGCACCATCATGACCCAAGACTCGCGCAGGGCGAGGAACAAACCCGTAAGCAGCGGGCGCGGCAAGCCTTCGATGTTGAGCGGCTCGGAAAGCACCACGCCGGCCCGATGATTTTCGTCGAGCGTGACGGTGAGGACGCGCTCGGTTTTCTGCTGACCCGAGCGCACGACGTATTGCACCTGCGTCTTGCCTTCCTGCCGCGCAAACACCTCCTGCACGCTCTTTACCTCCGTGCCGTCGATGGAAACCAACTGACTCTCGGGCAGAATGCCAGCCACTTCCGCACGACTGCCGGGCACGACGCCCGCGATCATGACGCCGGGTGTGTAACGGATGTACCCCTTGGCCTGAGCCTCGGGCAAGTCTTCAACGTCGTAACTCGGAATCCAGCCGCCCCACGACAAACCGAACGTGAGAATGACCATGGCCAACAGGAAGTTCATGGTCACGCCGCCGCAGAGAATCATGAGACGCGCAGCAAGTGACGCGGCACCGAAACTGCCGGGCGCGTGGTGTTCCGTTTCCTCGAGGGAGTTTTCACCTTTAAGACGGACGAAGCCGCCGAAAGGGATCCAGTTCAAAGAGAAACGCGTGCCTTGGTAGTAAAAGAGCGTCCAAGCGCGAGGCGGCAAACCGAAACCGAACTCCTCCACCACCACGCCTGCGCGCTTGGCCGCAGCGAAGTGACCCCACTCGTGAATGAGGATGAGGATGCTGAGGAGAAGAAAAAACGCGAGGGCTGAAAGTAGCAACATCATAAGGAGAATGCCCTCCCGGAAAAACACGGGAGGCAGGAGCGCAACTGTACCGCGCCTGTGGATAACAGAAAAGTTTTCCACACCCAGATGACGTTGCGTTTTGGGAGGAAAGATTCTTCGGTGGATGAACAATTTCTCTCGTCAGAATTTCCCCTACTCGGCGTCAGTCAAACATCAACCGCGTGCAAAAACCCAACCGTACACCCGACGCACGCCGACGCGTTTCAGCTCTTCCGCGCAAGCGTCGAGTGTGGCGCCGGTGGTGGACACGTCGTCGACAAGTATGATGGACATTGGCGGTGAAAATGGCTTCATAAAGACAAATTTTCCTCGAAGAGCCGAAAGCCTGTCTTGGCGTTTTCGGTGCGACTGAAAGCCCGTGGACCTGGTACGACACAAACAAGCGCACGTATGAAAACCGCCCGCGCGCACCAAACCGCGCACGAGCACTTCAGACTGATTGAACCCGCGCGAGAATCGACGCGACCAGTGCAACGGCACCGGACAAAGCGGTGCGTTTGCAGGCAGAAATGCGCCGCCTTTGAGCATGATGGGCACGAGCGACTCGGCAATATCGGCCACCTTGCGATACTTCGCCCGCCAGAGAGCCGTGCGCACCAACGGCGAGGCGTGATAATCGACGCAGGACACCAACGCATCGAGATGCGGAACTTCCCGGGCACGAAGAGATGCTTCGTTTTCACAAACCACCGAGACCGGCATTCCGACCAATTCGCCTTTCGTGACGAACACGCCGCTTTGGCCGCGAAGCGATGTGCGCGGAAACACGAAATCCCAGAGAAGATCGAACATATCCATAGCCTGCGCCGATTCGCAGCGAAGCGGTGTCACCGTCGATTTTGCACCGCACGAAGCGGTCACAAAACCTCTTATTGCTCTACAGAAGCGGGTTTCACGGGTATTGAGAACCAGCCACGTAAAGCAAAGTAGTCACTTAGACCCTTGCTTCGAAATCGCGTTTCTCCTACACAATGCCAACTTTACTTCTTTTTCCTTTTTTCTTTTATGCGGTTCAATTCTCAAAACGGCTCCGAGAGCCAGCCTAGCGGCACCGAAAGCGGTCAGCAGGAAACTGCTCAGCCGACTCGCGAACAGCAAGTGGCCGAACAAATGGCCATTTCCCTACGGCTCGCGCAGGTCGAAGCTTCACAACGCTTTGTGGGCTTGTTCAACAGACGGTAGAAGCCCCATCGCGGGACGGATTCGA
>CAZWVP010000083.1:5212-5607 GCA_964636635.1 uncultured Candidatus Peribacteria bacterium | reverse complement strand
CGACCATGGTTCCCTGCAAGAAAGATCCTTGCCCTACGTACGCTTCGGAGGGTCCCGCCAAATATGCGTTGGAAATGAACGCGGGCGAGTTTGCCGATGTGTTCTTGAACGCGGAGTGGAGGTTGGTTCTGCCGTAGGTTAAAAATCATGGTACGTGGATTCATCTCTCTTGCGTATGGCCTTAAGGATGAGTTGCACGCCGTCATCGAAGTAGATGATGCGATAGTTGCCGGTACGGATGCGGAAAATATGCTCGTATCCTCGCAGACGTTTGCGATCGAGTGCGGCGAAATTCCGTGTCACCAACTGCAGGAGCGCGGCCTGCAAGCGTTCGCGATCTTTCAAGGGGATTGCCCTTAATTGCTTTTCAATGTTGCCCATAGCTACTGTTTGAT
>CAZWVP010000083.1:0-5202 GCA_964636635.1 uncultured Candidatus Peribacteria bacterium | reverse complement strand
TGATGTTTTTGAGCATGGCCAGGACGTCTTCAACGGGCATACCGGTTTTCTTTCCGTTTTCCGTAAAATCCACCACCGTTTCCCAACCGTCGTCAGGCAACTCCGCATGAATATTCATGACAATAAATGAAGGCTTGGAACGACGAATAACACGAAAGGATTCACCTTTTTCCACCAAATCGGCAATCTCCGAGAGGTTTTGGCGCAATTCTTTAATGGAGATGTCTTTGGGCATGAGTATGGAAGAAATACATTTTAAGTGTACACTTGAATGTTTTTTTCATCAAGTGAAAATGAGAGAACATTATGGCTTATAGCCGGCTTGCACGGCCGCTTCTTTGCTTGGGAAATACACACGGTTTTGTACGGCAATCTTGGCCGCCGCAGCACCGAGTACCGGGTAAAACTTTTTGCCTTTGCGCGAGGCGACGAAATGCATGCCTTCGGGCACATGCACGCTTTTTTCAGGCATAGCCAGCGTTCCCGCCGCCATGCGAAACGCACCGCTGGCGGATGTTGGCAACTGTGCATCGCCGATGAACAGCCGCACTCCCGCGGTCACTTGCCCCTGCAACTGCTCATCGCGAATGCGTTCCAGCACCACGGTGGGTACGGACGGTCGTTCGTCACGAAGCAACCGCGGCGCTGCCGGGGGCAAGGCGAATTGCACGGCTGCCGTACGTCCTATGCAGTAGCCGGTCATGGCCGCCAGCAGCAGAGAGGAAACGGCCATGGAATACGGTTGCCAAGCCATGAACGTATCATGACGCGAGTTGTGTTTGTGGGTGAAGGTCGGCGAAAGTGCGTGACGCCGACTGGCGTTTTCGGCGCGTATGCGAGGGGTCTGCAACGTTCCGTTCGTCCTGAGAACCGCTTCTGTCAATGCAACTTTTGCGCTTCCCACGTACAATTCGTGGAGATGTTGCCAATGCGTTTGAGTCAAGGGAGCGGCCGCGGGTTCACGCTGATCGAGCTTTTGCTCGTCATCGGCATGATTGCCATTTTGGCCAGCATCGTCATTACGGCGGTGGCCCCTACTCGGCAGCTGGCAGCCGCCAACGACTCTTGGCGCCACAGCGCCGCCCGCGAAATGCAGAGCGCCATCATGCAGTACATCATCGACGAAGGTGCTCCGCCTCCCGGCGTGCCGAGCGGCCCCGAGAACCAATTGCCCATTTGCACGTACGGCATTGCCAGTTCCACTTGCGTGCCCATCGACCCCGTCGTCAGCGGAAACTATTTGGTGTCCTTGCCGGAAGACTCCGCCGAAGCCAGCGGCGCGCTTATCGGGTTCAACATTTACCGTGAAGAGGGCGGCTTCATTCGCGTGGTGCCCGCGCACATGGGCGAAGGCGGCGGCGCCAGAGGCAACGGTCCCGTGTGCGGCAACGGTGCCGTGGAATTCGGCGAAGTGTGCGATGACGGCAACCTCGACCAAACCGATGACTGTGCCGCGTGCCAAATTGCCTCGTGCGGCGACGGATACGAGTATCTCGGTGAAGAAGAGTGTGACGACGGCAACGTGGATGAAGGTGACGGCTGTGATGCCACGTGCGTGACGGAGGAATGCGGCAACGCCATTCAACAGTTCGGCGAGGAGTGCGACGACGGCGGCACGGGTGACGACGACGGCTGCAGCTCGACTTGTTTCAACGAAATATGCGGCGACAACATTCAGCAAAGCTGGGAGCAGTGTGATGACGGCAATACCGACCCCGAAGACGGTTGCGACACCGTTTGCAATTTGGAGGTATAACCCTCTTTTTTCCGGACCGGTTTCCCTTTAGGCTTGGTGCATGATCACCACCGAAGCCCTCCGTCCTTTTCTGGCTACCACGCTGGATGAAACCAACCTCACGGGGTTGGGCGCCCGTTACAAAGGAAAAGTGCGCGACGTCTACATGCAGCCGGAAAAGCACCGTCGCATCCTCGTGGCCACCGACCGTCAGTCGGCGTTCGACATCAGTTGGTGCACCATTCCCCTCAAAGGTCAGGTGCTCAGTCAGTTGAGCGCTTGGTGGTTCGACCAGGTGAAAGACGTCATGCCCACGCAGGTGCTGGCCGTGCCCGACCCCAACGCCACCGTGGTGAAAGACTTGCAAATGTTGAAGGTGGAAATCGTGGTGCGCGGCTACCTCACCGGTTCCAGCAGCACCTCGGCTTGGATGAACTACAACGCCGGCGTGCGTGACTTCTGCGGCGTGCAGCTGCCCGAGGGCATGGTGAAGAACCAGCCGTTCGATCACGCCATCATCACTCCCACCACCAAGGGGGAAGTGGACGAGCTCATTTCCCCGGCGCAAATCGTGGAGCGAGGCTACGCCACGCAGGAACAGTGGGACCACATTGCCGACCGCGCGTTGGCTCTGTTTGCGCGCGGGCAGGAGTTGGCCGCCAAGCGCGGACTCATTCTCGTGGATACGAAGTACGAAATGGGTTACGACCAAGACGGCGTGCTCAACATCGCCGACGAAGTGCACACGCCCGATTCCTCGCGCTACTGGGTGGCGGCTTCCTACGCCGAGCGTTTCGCTGCGGGTAAGGAGCCCGAGAGTTTGGACAAAGAGTTCTTCCGTCTCTGGCTGCGCGAGCAGGGCTTCGAGTACGGCGGCAAACGCCCCGACATCACCGATGACGTGCGCTTGATGTTGGCCCTCAAGTACATCGATTTGTACGAACGCATGACCGGCCAGGCGTTCGCCGTGCCCACCGAGACCGACATTCTCGCACGCATGCAGAGGAATTTGGCGCAGTACGGCAGCTGATCGCAGCCCAGGGTCACCGGTGGCACACCTGTCGAACCGCAAATCTTTGGCGCGGAGATTTACTTTCGCACCAAGGCTTTCGCGGGCTTTTTGCCCACGAATACCTCTTTGAAGTCCTCCAGAGACATCGTTTCGTTTTCCAGAAGCACTTCGGCCAATTCCTCCAACTTCTTGCGGTGCTTTTTCAAATACCCCTTGGCGCGTTCGTACTGGTCGCCGATGGTCGTACGCACGAACTCGTCGATTTGCTTGGCGAAGGATTCCGAGAAATTGCGGCCCGCGTTCGGGTCGCCGGGGTAGACGTCTTTTTCGCCGTACGCCACGGGGCCCAAGTCGCCGCCCATGCCGTAGCGCATGGCCATGCCGCGGGCGATGGCGGAAGCGCGCTCGATGTCGTTTGAGGCGCCGGTGGTGATTTCGCCGAAGACGAGTTCCTCCGCCGCGCGGCCGCCGAGCAGTCCGCAAATTTCATCCAGGAACTTGGACTTGCTCGTGGTGTACGTGTCTTCCTGCGGCAGGAACCACGTCACACCCAGCGTGGAACCGCGGGAGACGATGGAAATTTTGTGCAGGGCGTCGCTGTGCGGGCACAGGAAGCCCACGATGGCGTGGCCCAGTTCGTGGTAGGCGGTGATTTTCTTTTCTTCATCCGTCAGTTTGCGGCTCTTCTTTTCGGGTCCGATGGTCACTTTCTCCACGGCGTCGACGATGTCCTGTTGCTCCACCGTTTTGTTGCCGTGACGAGCGGCGAAAATGGCGGCTTCGTTCATCACGTTTTCCAAATCGGCTCCCGCCATGCCCACCGTCTGCTGCGCGATTTTGCGCAAATCCACGTCGTCGGTGAGGCGTTTGTTGCGGGCGTGCACTTCCAAAATTTTAATGCGCGCTTCCAGGTCCGGCTTTTCCACCAGAATGCGGCGGTCGAAGCGGCCGGGTCGAAGCAGGGCTTTGTCCAACACGTCCGGACGGTTCGTGGCGGCGATGACGATGACGTTCGTGTCTTGCTCGAAGCCGTCCATTTCCGTGAGAATTTGGTTCAACGTTTGCTCGCGTTCGTCGTGCCCGCCGCCGAAGCCCGCGCCGCCGCGTTGGCGACCAACGGCGTCTATTTCATCGATGAAAATGATGCTGGGAGAGTTCTTCTTGGCGCGTGCGAACAGGTCGCGCACGCGGCTGGCGCCCACGCCCACGAACATTTCCACGAATTCGGAACCGGCGATGGAGAAGAAGGGGACGCCGGCTTCTCCCGCCACCGCGCGAGCAAGCAGAGTCTTACCCGTACCCGGCGCACCCACGAGCAGCACGCCCTTGGGAATTTTGGCGCCGATGGACGTGAATTTCTTCGGGTGTTTCAGGAAGTCCACCACTTCCACCAAGTCTTCCTTGGCTTCCTCCATGCCCGCCACGTCGCGGAAGCGAGTCTTCACTTGGCGCGCATCGGCGATGCGGGCGCGAGACTTGCCGAAGGAGAGCGCGGAGTTCTGGCTGCGGGCGATCATGCGAAACAGCCAAAACAGACCGCCGATGATGAGCAGCAGCGAGAGAGCGTCCGGCAGGAAGGCGTAGAAGGAGTGCAGGGCTTCGCGGTTTTGAATGTCCACGATGGTCGGGTTTTCCGCGTCGTTCCACCCCAGGTCCGCCACCGATTCACGACCTTTGTACGCTTTGATGACGGAGTCGTCGTTTTTGATGGCGTAGGCGTCGTTGTCGCGGATTTCGATTTTCTTGAATTCGCGCTTTTCGTACCCGGCGGTGATGGCCGAAACCGGCACCCCGGTGGCGTTGGAGTACTTCTCTTCCTCGGCCCGGTTGGGGTTCGTGATGCTGAGAACCGCGATGAGCAGCAATCCGCCCATAAGCAGGGCGGACAGAAGCCATTGCGGGCGTTTTTGCGGCGGGCGGGCGAGGGGGGTGTTCATGTACCTTAGATAGTAGTCCAAAATTTCGAATGCCCAACGGAAAATTCCACATTTCCCAGAGCGGCGGTGTTTCGAGTATTCTGGCGGGCGTCTCCTTCGTTTTTTGCATGAAACACTTGCTGCACGCCTCGAGCGAACACCGCCCCGCCTTTCTCATGGGGTTGCTGGTGCTGGTGCTGTCGTACTTCACGTACGTGCACGGCTACTGGAACCCGCCGTCGCTTTTCTGGGACGAGAACTATCACATTGCCAGCGCGCAGAAATATTTGAACGGCGTGTTCTTCATGGAGTTGCACCCGCCGCTCGGCAAGCTGATGCTTGCGGCCGGCGAGTACTTGTTGGACAGAAACCCCGCCGATGATCAGTTTTTGGACACGGACTACGCCCGCGTGCTGCCCGACGGCTTCTCGTTTTTGGGGTATCGCCTGTTTCCCACGCTCTTCGGTTGGCTGACGGCGCTGCTCTTTTACCTCTTCTTCCTGCGCATTACCAAACATCCGCAGTGGTCGGCGCTGCTT
>CAZWVP010000082.1:0-5667 GCA_964636635.1 uncultured Candidatus Peribacteria bacterium | reverse complement strand
CCCTGCGCTTCCGCACCGGCATGGTACAGACGCACGCGAATGCGCAAGTCTTCGAGCAGCACGGACTGCAGACGCAAGTTGAAGAGCTCCACCTGACGCACCACGTCGATGCCCGAGGTGCGAATGCCATCCAGAATGCGCGCCGCCAAATGAATGACCTCCGGGTCGTTGGTTTGTTCGTCGATGATGGCCGTGTACGCGCCGAGTGAAAGGTGAATGCCGCCCACGAACGCTCCGCGACCGTCCAGCTTCGGCGGCAAGCCCGGCACCGCTTCCTGCAAACCGTCCAACGCGTGCTTACCGAAGCGAATGGCGTTGCGCATGCGGTTCTCATCGAAGTTGGCTTCGCAGAGCAAGTGCCGCAAATCGGCCAACGGCAGCTCGATGACACCGTTGCCGTTCTCGCCTTCGCTCACGGCTTCTTCGGGGTGCAGACCGTTTGGCAAAAGCAAACGATGGCGCGAAATGCCTTCCAGAATTTGTTCTCGCGACAACGCGTCTTCGGGCCTGGCCAAAGCCAAACGGCCCACGTTCACCTGGCGTTTCCGTTCGGTGACGATATT
The DNA here is from genome assembly GCA_964636635.1 of uncultured Candidatus Peribacteria bacterium. GTDB lineage: Bacteria > Patescibacteriota > Gracilibacteria > Peribacterales > Peribacteraceae > CAZWVP01. The sequence goes on along the minus strand of CAZWVP010000082.1, from coordinate 5,104 downwards.
GCGCAACACGCGCAAAAGCTCATCTTTCACCTCACCCTGACGCATGTGCACGGCTCGAAGAGACATCATTTCCACCGGCACCACCACTTGCATGCCATCGTGGTCGAACTGCACGTCTTCGCCCGACCGACGAACGACTTGCAGATGAATGCGGGAATGACCGCTCTTGCCGAACACATCCAGCTGTCCGCGGCGGTCCATTTCCCGCGCGATGGCCACGTCGTTGTTGCCTGCCACGGGCACCACCATATGGCCCGGCAGCGTGGCGGCTCCGTATTTCTCGTTGTAACCCATTTCCCCCAGAGTCGACGGGTCCAAGAACCCGTCCGAAGTCACCACGGCCGATCGTCGTTCGGGGGAAAGCGCCATAACAAAAGGGGCACATCGTATCCGATGCACCCCTTGCGAACAACCGAAATTCTGGCTTAGTAGAAGAGACCCTGACCGTACAAACCGACAGTCACGAGTGAGACGATGCTCATGAGCTTCACGAGAATGTTAAGCGACGGTCCGGAGGTGTCCTTGAACGGATCGCCCACCGTGTCGCCCACCACCGCCGCCTTGTGAGCATCGCTGCCTTTGCCGCCCAAATGGCCGGCCTCGATGTACTTCTTGGCGTTGTCCCAAGCACCGCCGCTGTTGGCCATGGAGGTGCCGAGCATGATGGACGTGACGAGCGCGCCCACGAGCAAGCCGCCGAGTGCTTCCGTGCCCAAAATGAGACCCGTAAGCACGGGAGAACAAATGGCAATAAGACCGGGAAGCATCATTTCGCGAATGGCGGCGTTCGTGGAAATAGCCACGCAACGAGCGGCATCGCCTTCGGCTTTGCCCTGCATGAGGCCTTTGATTTCCTTAAACTGACGGCGCACTTCGTGCACCATGTCCATGGCGGCGCGGCCGACCGCGCGCATGGTGAGAGACGAGAACAAGAACGGCAACATGCCGCCGATGAGAATACCGATCATGGTTTGCGGCTTGCTGGCGTCGATGGAGACCAAGCCGGCTTCCGTTTTGAAAGCGGCAAACAATGCCAAACACATGAAGCCCGCGACGCCGATGGCAAAGCCCTTGCCGATGGCGGCGGTGGTGTTGCCGGCGCTGTCCAAGACGTCCGTGCGAGCGCGAACCTGAGGCGGCAACTTCGCCATTTCGGCGATGCCACCCGCGTTATCGGCTACCGGGCCGAACGCGTCGATGGCCAAAGACATGGCCAAGGTGGAAAGCATACCCACGGCGCTGATGGCGATGCCGTACATACCGGCACCGATGAACGAGAGACCGATGGCCACGCACACGACCATAACGGGCAAGAACGTGGAGGCATACCCCAAGGCGAGACCGGAGATGAGCGTGGTGGCGGCGCCGGTTTTCGTGGCTTCCGCCAACTCCTTCACGGGAGCGTAAATTTGGCTGGTGTAGTACTCCGTGAGCATACCGATGAGCACACCGGCGATGAGACCGCAGGAAGAAGCAAAGAACACTCCCAAGGCCAAGTTTTGCGGCAACAGATAGTTGGTGATGAAGTACGTGCCGATGACCACCAAGGCGGAAGAACCGAACAAGCCGTTCTTCAACGCGCGCTGCACGTCATGGTCACTGCTGCTGCGCAAACGCACCACCAACGTGGCGAGAATGCTGGCGATGATGCCGAAAGCGGAGAGGTAAAGAGGCAGAACCACCAATTTCATGGTGTCCAACTCGGGCTGCGTGCCAACGAGCGCATCGGCCAGAAACGACAAACCGATGGCGGAGGGATCCAAATACCCCACTTCGCCGGCGTAACCGATGAGCATGGCGGCGATGATGGCACCGATGTAGCTTTCGAAGAGGTCGGCACCCATGCCGGCCACGTCACCCACGTTGTCACCCACGTTGTCGGCGATGACGGCGGGGTTGCGGGGATCGTCTTCGGGAATGCCTGCCTCCACTTTACCCACCAAATCCGCACCCACGTCGGCGGCCTTCGTGTAAATGCCTCCGCCCACGCGAGCGAAGAGTGCCACGGAAGAAGCGCCGAAGCTGAAGCCGGTGATGATGTTGAGCGCCTCCTTCATTTCCACGTGCTGCATTTCCACCAAGTAGAAGAGCATGCCCGTGAGACCCAAAATGGCGAGACCGACGACGGCCAAGCCCATGGTGGCGCCGCTGAGGAAGCTGATCTTCAAGGCTGCGGCCAAGCTCTTGCGAGCCGCCTGAGCCGTGCGGACGTTGGCCGTGGTGGCCGAACGCATGCCAATGAACCCGGCAGCCAGCGAACAAAGCGCACCCAGCGCGAAGCTCATGGTGGTGTAAGGCGGAGCAACGAATTGCTCGTTCATCATGTTCGTCCAACCGACGTCGAGAAAGGCGTAGAGCAACACGCCCACCACCGCGCTGAAAAGCACGATGACGGTGTACTCTCGCACCAGGAACGCCATGGCTCCCTGGCGAATGAGACGAGCAATGCTTTGCATTTTGTCGTTGCCGACTTCGGCGGCAGCGATGCGCAAGCGGAACACGCCTGCGATGAGCAGCGCCACAACGCCGGCGGCGGCGGTAACGACGAGGGCGCTCCCGAACGGAGTGAACGGTAATACGGGCATAGTAAAGAGGGAACAAAAGACCGCGGCAGTGTAGGACCCCGATACGAAAAAAGCCACCCATTCAACGAAATGGATGGCTGTGATGAACGACATTCCGCTTACTTCTTGCGTACGGCGCGTACAACCTTTTTCGCCTTGGCAACGGGCTTCTTCGCGGCCTTGCTCACCAATTTCTTCATTTCGGCGATGGCTTCGTTCGTGGTGTCTTGCGCGTACTTCTTCGCTTTCTGCAAATTTTGCTGCACGTCTTCGCTTTCCACGAATTCCTTCACGTGCTTGGCCAACTTGGTACCGTCGGCTTGCACGTGCTTGCCGAGCAAGGCGGCCATTTGCTGGGTGTCCTTCGCGGAGGTGAGCTGATCACGCAGTTTTTTGTTGGACATGATGTACCCGGCCATGGCTCCGCCAAGGGCGCCGAGCAAAAGAGAAATACGCTTCATAAGCTGAGGGTGAAAAATATAGAGATGCGGATACCGAGTTTACGCCTTTCTAGTAGGCTTTCGCAAACAACGCTTGCAATTGCTCGGGTCCACCTCTTACTAGACGAACGGTGGCCTTCGTTCTGTCTTTGATGCGTTCGGCGGTCTTGACGTCTCCGTCCCACGGTGCCCAAACAAATCCGCCTTTGGACTCCAGCGTTTCCAGAAGCTCGCTTTCACTGCTCACTTCATGCGTGTTTTCACGCAGGAACGTTTCCGCCTGCGTCAGGAGTTCTTGCTGCACTTCCGCCAACATAGCCGCGACCGCGGCCGGCGAAAGATCGGCCAGAGGTTTCTGCTCTTTGGTCGTGCCCGTACGTTTGGCCAGCGTCACCTGACCGGCGGCCAAATCTTTCGGCCCCAATTCGAAGCGAATCGGCACGCCTTTCGTTTCCCATTCGTTGAACTTGAAGCCCGGCGACTTGCCGTCGCGGTCATCCAAATGCATACGCACGTCGGGCAGCGAAGTCATGATGTTCTTCGCCGCAGCCAGCACCTGTTCGCGCTCTTCGTCGGATTTGTAAATGGGGACGACGACGACCTGAATGGGCGCGATGGCCGGCGGCAAGCGCAAGCCTTTCTCGTCGCCATGCACCACGATGAGCGTGCCGATGAGACGGGTGGAAACGCCCCAGCTCGTCATCCACGGACGCTTGGAGGTTTTGTCGGAATCGAGGAAAGAGACATCGTAGGCTTCCGAAAAGCCCTGACCCAAGTTGTGCGAGGTTCCTGCCTGAATGGCCTTGCCGTCGCGTGCGAGCGCCTCCGTGGAAAGCGTGTACAGCGCACCCGCGAACTTCTCATGCTCGGGCTTGCGACCCGTCACCACCGGTATGGCCAGCACGTCACGGTCGAAATCGCGGTACATGCCGAGTGCGGCTTCCACCATGGCATCGGCGTCTTCTTTGGTGGCATGGCAAGTGTGTCCTTCTTGCCACAAAAATTCCAACGTGCGCAAAAACGGACGCGTGCGCATTTCCCAGCGCACCACGTTGGCCCACTGGTTTATTTTGAGAGGCAAATCGCGGTACGACTGCACCCACTTCGCGAACGTGGCGTAAATGATGGTTTCGCTGGTGGGACGCACGTACAACTTTTCCGCCAGTTCCTTGCCGCCGCCATGCGTGACCACGGCGCATTCGGGCGCGAAGCCTTCCACGTGCTTGGCCTCTTTCAGCATCAACGACTCGGGTATGAACAACGGGAAATATGCGTTCTGCACGCCCAAAGCTTTGATACGACGATTCAAATCCGTTTGTATGGCCTCCCAAATGGCGTAGCCGTACGGACGAAAAATAATGCACCCCTTCACGTCACTGTAGTCGGAGAGTTGGGCCTGCTCGATGACATCGAGGTACCACTGGGGGAAATCGGTCTTGGGATCGGTAAGGTGAGCCATGACGGGAGTATGAAGTATCAAGTATCAAGTATGAAGCATGAAGTATACGAAATACCAAATACACAATACCTGATACTCGTCACCTCACCGCCGCCGCGTCACACACACCCCTGTACGGGCAGTGTTTGCACACCTGCACGCTCGGCGTGGGGCGAAAATCTTTCTGCACAATGCGCTCCGTGATGCCGGCCAACTGGCCCGCGGAATCGCGCAACTGGCCTTCGTTTCGCAATGTTTGCACGGGCACGACCCCGTCTTCGCTGAGAAAAAGCAGCGTCAGCGCGGCGCACGGTTCGCCGTACAGCTCTTGCACGGCCAACGCATACAGCGAAAGTTGGAGATCGCCGTCCACCTCCGCCTGCGAACGCAAACCGCCGGTTTTGAAATCGATGACGTGAATGCCTTCCGCCGTGCGCTCCACGCGGTCTATACGCCCGGCATACTGCTGCCCCTGAAGCGTGAGTGAAAATGATTGCTCCACGGCCAACACCGTGCGCTCGCAGCTTGCCCACCAGTCGTAAAACTGCCGCATGAGAGCATCGCCTTCCCGGCGCGCGAACTCGGCTGCGGCTCGTGACTCATGACCTTCGATAATGAAAGACTTGTGCCAGAGTTCGAGCAAGCGACTAGCAGGTAGCAGG
>CAZWVP010000081.1:0-5680 GCA_964636635.1 uncultured Candidatus Peribacteria bacterium | reverse complement strand
GCGGTAGGTTGGATACCTACAGCGCCTGCCATGTAACTCGCGAGTGACATGGCTCTCCGTTTCGCATGCTTTGCTCATAGGTGATTTTTTGTGAAAAATATGTTATAATAATAAATTATGAGACAAGATTTTTTTCCGAAGGAAAATCTCCACAAGCCGTTGCCGGTGGATTCCGAAACGGTGTGGCAATTGGAAATCGGTGGTAACGATGAATTGTTGCAGCGCCTTCGTACCAATGTGGGAGAGCAGGCTTTGGCTCTTTTACAAGGGGAAAACGAGCAGACAGTGGTGGTTTCCGATCCGCTTCTCAGTGCCGAAATTCGTTTGCAAGCGAGGCGCGAGAAATCTTGCGTGGAGTTGGATTTGGAAAATGCGGAAGCGATGCTTTCCGGCATCCGCGAGGTGTTGGGTAATGTGCGGGCCAAGGAGCAATTTGAGAGATTGGCGAAACTGCGCGAGGCATTCGTGAGTCGCTTCGGGGAGAATGTGGTGACGCTATTGTTCGGGGCGCAGACACCTGGCGCGTCTTCACGCATTCCCAAAACGATTTTGCGCGAAGCATATTTTTTGGCCGGGGCGGACCTGCGTGACACCGCGGCGTATTTGCCTCCTACCATGGCCGCCGAATTGCGTCAGATTGAGCGCGAGCTTTCTCGGTTGGATACGGGCGAGCCCGGTGAAGTGTCGGCCGCGATCACGAGGAATCAATTCCGTGATGTTGCGTTGAGTTCTCGACGCAACAAATTGCATGAGTTGGCACGGGAATCGGAGCGGTGGGGAGGCACGTTTTTGAAACCCGATCCTGCGGATGCCGCTCATGACGATGTGTTGCAGAAAGAAGATGTCGCTCTGGAATTGGACGAGATGGCGAGAAGTTCGGGCTTGTTTTACGAACCGGAGACCCCTGACGCACAGATTTGGACGAAGGAGCTGAACGTCGATTGGCAGACGCATTTGAACTCCTGCGGCACACAGTCTCCCGACGTCATCGTGCGCCGGTTTTTGGCCGCACACGCGGGCAGTCTCTATGCCATTCGCGCGATGCATGCGTATTGCGCGCAGCTGCCCGCAGCCAAAAAAGAGTTGATCTTCTGGGTGTGCCAACGACGACGATGTCCGTTTATTCAGGAATTGCTCACGTATAACCGAGATCGTTTTCCTCTTAGTCTTTCTGAGGAGCGAGATCTCATGGACGCGTTGAGTGACGAAGATATGCGCAGCATGTGTTCGGCGAAGGGGGACTTAGTCTTCAGTACGGTTTTCCATGCCGTCAGTCCGGCGAACAAGTTGTATTTCTTGGAGCGCGTACGACCGTTTTTCTTGGCTGCAGACGAGAATGATAGGCACTACATGAGTGAATCGTTCACAGTTATGCTGCGACCGGATTTTGAACCGGCGGTGCTGGATGCGTTGTGCGAATTTTGTCTGGAAAGTTTGCAGTTGCGCCCTCGCAGTCTGATGCAATTTCTGTATGAGCGCGGCCGATACATACCCGCGCGACATCGCGAGGAAGTGCTGCGCCGTCTGTTTGCATGCGGAGAGCAGGGGAAAGAAGAAATACGTGGCATGCTCGGTCAGTCGAAGTATTTCGGCCTGACCGAAGCCGACATCGTACGCTGCCGTCAGTATGTCGCCGATGCGTAGGCATGGTCGTCGTCAGCCACAACTTGTCACGTAATTTGTCATAAACGGCTTTTTGGCGCGTCAGGGGGTATATCTGCTTCTTTCCCCTGTCTTTTATGAAGCACATCTCCCTCCTACTGGTCGGCATACAAATGCTTGCCGTCATGCCGTTGGCGCAAGCCGAAGAGTTTACGAACAAACCGTTCACGGACGTGCCCGAAAACTCGGAACACTACACGGCCATCGAATACCTGCGTCAGCAGAACATTCTTCGCGGTTACCTGGACGGAAAGTTTCAACCCGAACGGCGTATCACACGTGCCGAGTTCGTGCGTTTGGCCGTCAATCCGTTCTTCCTCAATACGTTGAACACTGCTGATTGCGTAAAAGAGAACGTGTCCGCCGAAGCTTCGACTATCTTCTTCTCCGACGTGCCGCTCGACGCTTGGTACGGTCCGGAATTGTGCGCTGCCAAAATGCGCGAAATCATCGACGGCTACCCGGACGGTACGTTCAGACCGAACGAAGACATCATTCTGGTGGAAGCCGTAAAAATTGCCGCGAATATTTTCGTGGCCAACGTGAAAAACGACGAAGACGGTATGCGCTGGTACCGTCCGTACCTGAAGTGGGTGTCGGATCTCCACGCTATTCCTGCTTCTTTGCGCTCGCTCACTCAGCCTGTGAAGCGCGGCGAAATGGCAGAGCTTTTCTATCGTCTGAAGGCCGGCGTGCAGGACAAGCGGTTCGCCGCGTATGAGTCCTTCGCCCAGTAAGCGTATACTTCTGTTTCCATTCCTCCTCCTCCCATGTCCGAGACCTTCAAATCGACGCCCAAAGACGTGTTCTTTCATCTCCTCGCCACCGTCACGCTCTACATGAGCGTGTACGCCATCATCGCGTTGCTGTTTTCGTGCATAAACGTGCTGCTGCCCGATGCACTCTCGTTTTACTACACGGGTGAACTGGATATGATCCGCTTGTCCGTGGCCATGCTCATGGTGACGTATCCCGTGTACGTGCTGCTCATGTATCTCATTCAGAAAGACATGACGGTCGAGCCGGGCAAGCACGATATCGGCGCGCGCAAGTGGCTCACGTACCTCACCATTTTTCTGGCGGCCATCATGATCATCGTCGATGTCATCACGCTCATTTACAACTTCCTCGACGGCGAATTGACGCTGCGCTTCTTCCTGAAAGTGCTGACGGTGCTCGCGGTTTCCTCCACGGTGTTCGGGTTTTACCTGTGGGACATTCGCCGAGCGGCGGGAGAGAAATCGGGCACCGTGCGTCTGTTCGCTTGGGGCGCTTCGGCCGCGGTTGTCGTGAGCATCGTACTCAGCTTCTTGGTCGCGGGTTCGCCCTGGCACCAACGTCAGGTGCGGTTCGATGAACGCCGCGTGAACGACCTGCAAACGGTGCAAAACGAACTGGTGCAGTACTGGCAGCAGAAGCAGGCGCTGCCCGCCACGTTGAACGAACTGCAAAACAACATCACGGGTTTCGTGGCCCCCACGGACCCCGATACCGGTGCGACGTACGAATATACGGTGACGGGTGACGCCGCGTTCTCGCTCTGCGCGACGTTCGCGACCGAGAGGATGGAAGCGCAAAACACTTCTGCCGTCGCGTATCGCGGCGATGCCTACGGCCAAAACTGGAATCACGCGGCCGGACGCACGTGTTTCGACCGCACCATCGACCCCGACATGTACCCGCCGTACGCGAAGCCGATATTCTGAACGAGGTCGTAAGAAATGCATAATGGTCCGAAAAAAAGTGCCCCCTAGACCCTTGATTCCGGAGTGAGTGCGTGTACAATCCGCGCTCACTTCGGTTTCATTCATGTCAAGTAAGCTTTCTCTGCACGGCCAAGCCCAAAATGAGGGCATCGAAAATCCGGTAACCCCGGCGGACTCTATTTCGTATTTGCAGGCGATTACGAACTTTCCGGATCTCAAAAAATTCATCCGCGAGCGCAAAATGGAATTGCTGCTGCCGGAAGAGCGATTGAATTTGCATGCGGCTTTGCGCCAGAAAGTACGTGCGCTTTTGCGCCAGTATCATCGCGAGGAAGGCACGGAAGGAGCGGAAGGCACCGAAGCATCAGTGCGGGCTTTGCGGGAAAAGTACGCCGCGCAGTACTGTGAATTTTACGACTACAAAACCAGCGCCACGTTCGAAGCTGCGTGGGCGGACCCCATTCTTTCCAGTCCGGGCAACACCATGAAATTCAAGCAGCTGGGGCTGCTTCGAACGGGAGATTATTTGGTGGAACGCGGTCAGGCTTTGAACGGAGCGGAAGACGCCGAAGGTATGGAAAACGTACTGCAGACATCGGGGTGTTTGTTCTTTGACGGCACGGCTCTCAAGTCCATCATCACCGCCACCAGCACGCAGGTGGGCAGCGAATACTTGCAGGCCGCAGCCAAATTGTTCAACAATCCCGAAGGCAATACTGCTCAATGGATTCGCCGGACTCATCCGCATTTCACCTTTCAGGCGTATTCCGCCGGCGGCGATGAAATCATTTTGTTCTTCAAGGCGAAACGGCCTCTGACGCCCGAGGTGTTGACGGAAATGGTGCAGCGCTTCCAAGACGAAGTGCGCAACAGCGAAGAGTTGAAGCACTTCGTGGATTTCAACGACGTGGGCAACCTCATGCGGTATGGCAATTTGGACGAAGACGACAAATTGGCGTTGGCACAGCTGCCGCCGGAAGATCAGCGCAAGGCGCTGCAACACGTGCGTGACCGCTTGCCGGAGCATTTCACGCCGCACTTTTCCGGAGGGTATGCCTTACTCGGAGACGCGTTGGAATTGGCGCTAAAACATGATCATCGCTTGCCGCGAAACACCGCTCAAGCTTTCGCTTGTCTCGAGCGCGTGTCGGCATGTCTCGTGGAAGCGAGCGATGCGCGTCAGCGCGAAGACAAGCGTCAGTACAAAAAGTCGTTGCGGGAAAACGATCCGCAACAGTGGTATTTCATGATTCGTACGGAAGAAGCTGAGAAGTATGCCAGACAGGTATTGGAGTTGGAGCAGCAGGTTGCGGATCTGAAAAAATCGTTGGCGGCGAGTCAGGATGCCGTCGGCTCGTTGCAGCAGGAAGTGGCGAGGTTACAGCAGGAAATTCAACGACTGAACGCGGTGATCGACGGCTTCGATGCCGAAGAAAAGGTGGCTTAACTCTCCAGCCACTTTTTCAAGGTGTGTTCGGGAATGCCGGTGAGGCGCTTGGCGGCGGACAGAATGCCTTCGTTCTTCGTGGCGGCTTCTTTCACCACGGCCGCGGCCTGGTCGTAGCCTATGTGCGGGGCGAGTGCTGTGGCGGTCATGTGCGAATGCTCCAGCACCCGCTTCATGTGCGCCGCGTTCGGTCGCAATCCCGCGAGGCATTTTTCCGAAAACAGCCGTGTGACGTTTGCGAGAATATCGATGCCCGTCATCAAACCGTGCGCCATGACGGGGTAAGCCGTGCACAGTTCGAACTGACTGTTCATGTGTACCGCAGTCGAGACGGTGGCGTGCGTGCCGCACACGTAGGCGTGCGCCTGCAATACGCTTTCGCACAACACGGGGTTCACTTTGCCCGGCATGATGGAAGAGCCCGCCTGCAGCTCGGGCAGGAACAATTCATTCAAACCACCCACGGGCCCGCTGCCCATGAGGCGAATGTCTCCGGCGATTTTCGCCATGGCGGTGCTGGCGGTGAGCAGCGCCTGCGCGGCTTGCAACAGCGCCAACGGGCAAGATTGTGTGGCTGTGCGGTCGGCGGATGAGCGAATAGGAAGTTTCCACTGCGTCCGCAGTTTGCGCAGAACCGAACCGGCGAAGCGAGGATGAGCGTTCGTACCGGTGCCCACGGCCGTGCCGCCGAGAGGAACGGCGGCGAGCTGCGTGACGGCGACTTGCACCTGCATTCGGGCTTGTTCCAACAAAGCGGCGTACGAAGCGAATTCCGTGCCGAGCGTTATGGCCACGGCATCCATGAGATGAGTGCGACCGATTTTCCGAACGGTTCTCCAAGCCTTGGCTTTCGTCTTCAGGATTT
>CAZWVP010000080.1:0-5755 GCA_964636635.1 uncultured Candidatus Peribacteria bacterium | reverse complement strand
GCGAGTCCATTTTCGACGCGCTTGGGCTCCACCTTTGTCGCGCACAAAGGTGGAAAGAAATCTCTAAATATTCAGTTCAGTAAAAGGAAAAACCGCGTGACAACGCCTGTTTAATAGTATAAATTATACTACTTTAATATTTTGTCCATTGTCCGCTAAACGCCATTCATCGGCCAAAGTGCTCACCGTAGCCCTACTGACGCTGCTCATGGTGCTGGTAAGTCTGCTGGTGCAATGGGGTGTGGCTCAACTTACGCTGCTGCGCTCCACCCTGCCCGCCATTACGCCCGAATCGTTGGAACTTTTGCAAAGCATGAGCATAACGGACCGTACGGGCAAAGAGCTGTACCGCATGTACGGGGCGCAAGACCGTGTGAACGCCACGGCGGCCGATATGCCCAACCATGTGCGCGAAGCGTTCATCAGCATAGAAGACGAACGGTTCTGGATTCGCCCCTGCGTGGACGTTCCCGGCATCGCCCGTGCGGCGTGGGTGAACTTCACCACGAACCAAACGCAAGGCGGTTCCACCATTACGCAGCAATTGGTGCGCAACGTGTTTCTCACCGCCGATAAAACGTACAGCCGCAAAATGCAGGAACTGCTCCTGGCCTGCGAACTGGAACGCACGCTTTCCAAAGAAGACATTCTCACGCTGTACTTGAACATGGTGCCGCTGGGCGGCAACACGTACGGCATTCGGCAAGCCGCTCGCGTGTACTTCGGCAAAACGCCCCAAGAATTGAACGTCGCCGAAGCCGCCGTGCTGGCCGCGTTGCCGCAACGTCCCGGGTACTACTCGCCGTACGGCAAACATCGCTATGCCACGTTCCATGCCGACGGCGAAATCGAGCCCGGTCTCATCGGCATTACCGTCGCCACCGCTTCCGGCGGCACGCTTCGCGTGCAAGGGCGCAGCGAACTGGTGCTGGATGCCATGGCCAGACGCGGCATTATAGACGCAACGGAACGGGCGGCCGCGCAGCAAACGCTCTCCACTCTCCTCTTTCAGCCGCGCACGGCACTGCGCTACGAACCCGACCACTTCGTGTTTTTCATTCGCTCGCAACTGCGCACGCTCATGGAAAAGGAAGGCGCGGCGCGTGAGTGGCGACGCAGCGGCATTACCATTCGCACCACGTTGGACCCCGTGCTGCAAGCCGCCGCCGAACAAACCGTGGCCGAAGTGTTTCCGGGCGTCGCCAAATGGAATCGTGCCAAGAACGTGGCCATGGTGGTTATGGACCGTGAAACGCGCGAAATACTGGCGTACGTGGGCAACGCGGAAAACGCCGAAGAGAAAGACGTGGACATGGCCTCGGCGTTGCGCCAACCGGGCTCCGCGTTCAAGCCGTTCGTCTACTCCGCGCTCCTGCAAACGGGCTACGGCACGGAAGACAAAATCGCCGACTCTCCCATGCAGTTCGGTTTCTTAAAACCGCGCAACTACGAAGGCGGGTACTTGGGCTGGATCACCATTCGCAAAGCGTTGGCGCAGTCGCGAAACATTCCCGCCATCCGCGCGCTCATTCTGGCGGGCGGCGAAGAACGCGTGCTGAAAACGGCGCACGACATGGGTGTGGTTTCGCCCCTGCAAACGCGCGACGCCAACCGTGCGGGCAGCTGGGAAAGCTTCGCCTACGGCTACCCGCTGGCCATCGGCAGCGCCGAAACCAGCCTGCTGGAATTGGTGACGGGGTACTCCACCATCGCCGACCACGGCAGTTTCTCCCCGGCGGTGAGCATAAACGAAGTTCGCAGCAGCTCGGGTTCCGTGCTGTTCACGCCCCGCAACCAAGCCCCGCGCCAAGCGGTGGACGCCCGCGTGGCCGATGCGCTCACGGACATATTGAGCGACAACTCGGCGCGTCCGAAGAAATGGGCGCCCGCCATCACGCTGCCGCCCGACTTCTGGGCGGCGTGGAAAACCGGCACGGGCAACGTCTGTTTCCTGCGCAGTCCCTACGGCAACTGCTGGTCGTACGGCATCAACAACACCTGGACCATAGGCTACACGCGCAAGCTGGTGGTGGGCGTGTGGGTGGGCAACGCCGATAACACCGTCATGCATCCGGATGCCGACGGACTGAATTCCGCCCTGCCGCTATGGCAAGATTTCGTACGCCGCGCCGAATCCGTACAGTGAAACGTACATAATCTCGTTTTTCCCTTGGTAAAAGCCCTTCCAAAACAGTCGGACATTTACGCAATACCAATTCCTTAAAAACCGACTACAATTTGTATGCATGTTTTTCTCCACCAAACAGACTTCTTTGCAGCGCGGGTTCACCTTGGTGGAACTCTTGGTGGTGCTCGGCATCATGGGCATTTTGTTCTCTCTGATTCTGGGGTACATCACGCCCAACGTACACTTCCGCGCGGCGGACGACGCGTGGCGACGCAACGCGGCCAGACAAATAACCGAAGCCATAAAAAGCTACACCGTGGGCACGGGCGAATTGCCGGGGCTCATTCCGCAAGGACGAAGCAACGCCCAACCCATTTGCTCATTCGGGTACACCACGGGCTGCGTGAACATCGACCCCATCATCACCACGGGCTATATGTATGAGTGGCCGGTGGACCCTTCGGAAACCGACGCCACGCTCATCGGGTTCAACGTCTTCCAGGAAAACGGACAGGTTTCCATAGAGTCATACCTCATAGGAGACGAACGCCGGAACATGATCGGCGGGGGCGGTACGGCCGTATGCACCAGCAATGACGTGGACGGTGACGGCATCCCGAACTTCCGGGACACCGACAGCGACGGAGACGGAATTTTGGACAGCGTCGAAGGCACAGGCGACTCCGACGATGACAATATTCCCAACTTCCTCGATGCAAACTAAACACTGGCTTCTGACCGGTCTGTTTCTGGCGACGCTCCCGACGGGGGCGTGGCTTGTTTCCGCACAAGCGGGTGAAGCTCCGGTGCAAGTGTACGTGCTCAACGCTTCCTACAGCGACTCCCTGCGGCAAAAAATCATCGCCGGTCGCGTGGACATAGGCCCGAGCGTGGACGAAGCCGACATTCTCGGACGAGCGGTGAAACTGTACTTGAGCGAGAGCGAAGATGATTCCCTGCGCTTCTTCGGCGAAGCGCCGCTCCAGCGCATCGTGGAAAACGGCGTGCCTGAATACGTGTATGAATTCCGCGCGGCAGGTACGCGCGGCGGCATGGTTGCGGCCAGCGTGGACGTACCCGGCTACGGCACCGTGCGTTCCAAGCGCGTGCATAACTCCACGTTTACCGTTACCAGCACGGCCAACACGGCCGATGCCAGCTTGGGTGACGGATTGTGCGACGTGGACTTGGGAACCGGCGGTTCGCAATGCACGCTTGTGGCAGCTTTCGCGCAAGCCAACAACGACAACGCCGCCGGCTTGCACACCACGAACTTCAACATCCCCGCTTCGGATGCCAACCACTACTGCTACCAAAACGACGGCGTCAGCGGCCAAATAACTTTGGGCAATGCCGTTACGACCACCACCACCGACAACCCCACCTGCGGCGGTACGACCATAGACCCGGACCACCCCTACAGCTGGTTCCGCATAACACCGGGCACCCTTTCTTTCGGCCCTGCTTACAGCAGCGCCACCATTTTGCGCACCATCGACGCCACCACGCAGCCCGGTGCACGCGCGAACTCCGCTCCTTTTTTCGAGGGATATCTGGCCTCAAATGCGATGGGTGCCATTATGAAAATCGAACTGACAGGCATGAGTTTTTTTACAGATTCTCTTTCGAACTCTTCGGCCATTCTCATAAAGGGGTTCGCTATGAACGAACCGAATGCCACGTACAGCATGTTTAACTCGGCAAACGGTGGTTTTACCGGACTGCAATTGAAAGGAAACTACTTCGGTACGGATATCTCGGGAACGCGAGATAAAACCACCACCGTCTGTTTTGCCGGTCGCATAGGCGGCAACAACGGCTTCGCTTACGACGGCGTCATCGGTGGTCCGAACGCCGCTGACCGCAATATCATTTCCGGCTTCCCTTCCACCACCTACTGCAGCTGGGCACAGCTGACCGTCTACCGCAGCGGCGGCTGGGTGATTGAAAACAACTTCTGGGGTACGGATGTAACCGGTACCGTGGACCTCGGTAACGCAGGTAACTACGTCATTACCGCCGGTAACGGTTGTTACAACTACGGCGGCGATCGTTTGACGGTACGAAACAACCTCTTTGCCGGTAACGACGGTGGCGGTGTGAACACGTATTCATGTACAGGAGACATTCGCGGCAACCGCTTCGGCGTGAATGCCGCCGCCACGGCCAGCTTGGCCAACGGTGCGGCTCCGGCCATTTACTTCGGCGCCGCACCTGCCGCGGGCCGCGGGAAAATCGTCAATAACATCATCGGCAACCACACGTACGGCATCCACGGCTACTACGCCTACTCGTATGATATTGGCGGCAACTACATCGGCGTCACTCCAAACGGCACGAGCGTGGCCAATACCTCGGGAGGCATTTATCTGGATCGTGCCGGCGCCCCGCTTGTGACGGTGGGTGGCGGTACGGGCAGCGGGAACATCGTGCGCAACAACACCGGCGTGGGCATACGCAACACCTACGGAGCATCGGCGTACGTTTCCATGTACGGCAACGTCACGTACAACAACTCCGGCCTGGGTCTGCAGTCCACGGGCACCCGCCCCACCGTCACCACCGCCAACGCCAACGGCTCCACCATCGCCATCGCAGGCACCAGTTCCTGCAGCACGGCCAACTGCCGTTTACACTTCTACCGCAACACCTCCACCGTTTCCGGCAGCGTGGACGGCACGGGCTACGGCGAAGCGTACGAATACTTGGGTACGTATTCGGGAACCACGGGCGCTTACTCCACAACCGTCACCAGCACCGCCACCGGCGGCAACATCACAGCCACGCAAACCACACTCAGCTCCACGGGCGTGCTGCTTGTCACCTCCGAATTCGCCACCAACCTTGCCATTACGAACATTTACGCACCGGACATGTTCGCCACGGTCAGCACCACGGGCAGTCCGTGGACGCAGGCGGGGTCGGGTACGTTCGTCGTCACCGTCACGAACACGGGTGCGCTTACGACCACCACCACCTACACCGTGGGAGACACTTTCCCCACGGGCATGACGCTGGACAGCTACTCCGGCACGGGCTGGACGTGTACGGCTTCCGGCAGCAATGCCGCCACCTGCACCAACTCCACCCCCCTGGCCCCGCTCGGCACTTCCGTCCTTACCATTAACGTGGACGTGAGCAACACGGCCACGCTCGGCGCCCGCACCAACAGCGTGCGTGTGAGCGGCGGCGGGCAAACCGTCACCAGCAACGACACCAGCACCAGCTCCGTAACCGTGAACGGCTGCGGCGTGAACGCCACCACCTGGACGGCCGATGCCTCGGCCGGCAACGGCACCTGCGCCGACTCCGTCGGCGTGTGCTCTTTGCGCACCGCCCTGGAGGAACTCAACGCCAACGGCGTGGGCGGCACCGTTCGCTTCTGCTTGTCCGGAGCGGCTCCGTACACCATCACCCCCACCACCACGGTCACCATTACCAAACCCGTCGTCATCGACGGCCGCACGCAGCCCGGCTACAGCACCGTTTCGCGCAAGCCGTTGGTCCGCGTGGCGGCCGGCTCCGCCGTGTACCCCATCTCGTTCGGCGCCGGCTCCGACGGCAGTCGTCTCATTGCCATAAACACGGATACCAGCAGCACGGTACCCACCATTCGTATCGTTGCTC
>CAZWVP010000079.1:0-5772 GCA_964636635.1 uncultured Candidatus Peribacteria bacterium | reverse complement strand
GGCATCGTCCAAGCGCAGTTCGATGGTGTTGTCATCGACGAAGGTGACGAACACCGCGTCAATGCGAGCGGAGTTGTCGGCTCTGAGCAAAATGTATTGGTCCGGGTCATCGGACACGCCGTCCGCGATATCGACGTTGAAGTTCACGCGGATACGATCGTCTTCGGTGGCGTTGACGCTGACGATCATGGGCTTGGGCTCAATGACGCCGCAATCTTCGCCGTATTGCAAATTCTGCACGGTGCGATCGACCATGACGATCATTTCCGCACGGTTCATATTGGCAGCCGGACGAACGTTGCCGGTGCCGTCGTCACCTTGCAGAATGCAATGATCCGCCGCCGTTTGCACGGCGCGGTAATACCAAGCGGAAGCGCGGTTGTCGGGGAAAACCGAAGCCGCTCCGGTATAGGAAAGCGAATAGGCCCGCTGCAACAGCGTGGCCATTTCGGCACGGTTCACGGGGTCGCCGGGGCGAGCGTAACACGGACGGGTGTTGGCGTAGCAATCGCCGTCACCGTGGACCCAGCCGGCTTTGGCGGCGGTTTCCACGTAGCCGTAGTACCAATCCCACGGCTGCACGTCCACGAAGCTGGTGCGCTCCGGGGTGATGATGGGATTCCTGAATGCCTGCACGAACAACTTCATGACTTCGGCTCGGGTGGCCATGTCATTGGGACGAAGTCTGGGCTCGCGGTCATCCAAGGCGCCGCTTTCGAGCAAGGACTCGGCGGCGGATTCGTACCAGACACCGGCGGGAACGTCGGTGTAATCGGTACGGGTGTCCTGGGCGTATGCGGCGACACTGAACGAGAATGCCGCTGCCAGGGCGATGTACCCGATAAGCGGGGTGAGTCTGTGCCGTTGATGGTGGCGTGGTGTTCTTTCCATAGGAAGATGGGGAAATGAATGGAATCGGCTGCAAGGCCGACAGCAAAGACCCAGACGCTGCTTGCCCCCGGGGTCTTACGACTTCGCGCTTGCCAATTCGCACATCTCTGTTGTCGGGCGCGTAAGAACTCCCGTCGGCTTTCGTCTTCAATTCGCGAGGAATACGTTCCTCCATTCTTCTTTCCCCCCTCTCCTATGGTCAACTTTCTCGTTTGGCTCATCGTCGGCGGCATCGTCGGTTGGTTGGCAAGCATCGTCATGGGCACGGACGCCCGCCAAGGCATGTTTCTCAACATCGTCGTGGGCGTGGTGGGCGCGTACATCGGCGGTCTGCTGTTTTCTCCGTACTTCGGTACGAGCACCATCAACCAGGAAAACTTTTCCACCGGCGCGCTGTTCGTTTCGTTCCTCGGCGCGGTCGTGCTTTTGGGTATCGTCAAATTGTTCAGCGGTTCTCGTGCCCGTTAATGCGCGATGGTTTATGATGGACAGGTGCACCCGTAGCTCAGCTGGATAGAGCATCTGGCTTCGAACCAGAGGGTCGTGGGTTCAAATCCTGCCGGGTGCACCATTCGTCTTCGCTTCGCCACGCCGTAATAAAAGAAGTCACGGCGAAGCATTTTTCGAAGCCGGACAAATTCTGCCGGGTGCAGCATTCATCTTCGCTTGGTTCAAATTTGACAAATATAAAAATATACACATAATACACAAAATTATGATTCATTCTCCGAAGTCATCAACCGGCCTGAACATAGAAATGCTGCGTGCGCCGTTTGCGGACATCGCTCCGACGAACATCAGCAAAGCCGCACCGTCGGAATTGGTTTTCCCGGGGAACCACAACCAGTTCGAGGAATTTCCCCGCATGCGCCTGCAAATGCTGGGCATGATTTTCCAAAACTTCCCGGCCCAACTCCCCTCTCTTCATGAAACCGTGAACTCTTGCCTCGAGCAAGGAGGCCACCCCGTGGAAGCCGTGCAGTATGCAGTGCTGGAGGCAGTGAGGGCATGCATGCAAGAAGCCGCGGAAATGAACGCGCAATACATGCAAGTGGTGCGCGAGTACCATGCCATGCACACCAAACCTCAGCATTACGCCTTGGGAGCGAATTCGGGACCGCAGGAAATGATCGGATTCATCTCCCACGGCACCACCGCCGTAGTGGCGCTCATGGAAGCGGTACCAGAAGTGTATGCCGACAAACACGGTGACTGGCCGACGAAAGAAAAGTTGCGAGAACTCATTCCCGAATGCCTGAACCCCATGCTTTCGAATATGACGCGCATGCAGGGTGACTACGCCGTGCGCATCGAGCGCGCCATGGGCATGCACCACCGGCATAAACGGTTCGCCAAACCGGAAAGCAGAAGCTACAGCTTCGAAGCCGATACCCTGGTGCTGCGCGACACCGAAGCAAGCGAAGTGCTGGACGTGCGCAGTTGCGTGGTGCAAGAAGTATTGGAACAGGGCGAACCCGACATCGTTCGTTACCACGGCTGCTTGGCAGGACTTTCGCGCATGCCGAAAAACGCCGGCGGCAACGTGTTCCAGTATTTGCAAACGCTCATTGCCGGCTTGCTCGAGCAGTACTGGTACGACCGCGTCACTCGACCGTAAAGACAAGACCGTTTGACCTTTCGCATGCTTTGCGTAGGCTGAAGGCATGATGACGCCGAGACCAGCCGAAACCGTCGCTCGCGAAAGCGAGGTGTTGCACGAACTGGAAACGCACATACCGAACATTTCGCAAAAAACCCGAACGCAACTGGCCACGCTGCCCAACGCCTGGCAGCCGGCGGATTACTTGCCCGATTTTTCCCGCGAAGACACGCTGCAGGCGGACATACGACATTTGCAGGCGCAAACCAGAAACTTACGCCCCGAACTGCTCGTGGCGCTCATTGGCGACACGCTCACGGAAGAAGGTCTGCCCACCTTCACATCCAGCTTGTTTACCACCAAAGGCCTGCCGACCGGAGAGGCCGATGACGCGTTTACGCACAAAGGAAATCTGCAGCGCTGGTTTCGTCAGTGGACCGCGGAAGAACATCGCCACGGGGTGCTGCTGCAAAATTTTCTGCGCCTGTCCGGAAGGGTGAACATGCGGGCGTACGAACAATCCGTGCAACTGTTTCTGGAGGACGGCATGGACTTGGGTATTCAAAACAGTCCGTTTCGGGGATTCGTATACACGTCTTTTCAGGAGCTGGCCACGCAACGTTCGCACATGAACGTCGCCAAGTTGGCCAAAGAGCAAGGCAGTCCGCTCACGGCGAAAATTTGCGGGCAAATAGCGTCCGACGAAGCGTACCACGCCAAAGCCTATGCCGAATTCGTGCGTTTTTTCTTCGAACGCGAACCCAACGGCATGATGCAAGCGCTCGCGGAAATGATGCGCCACGGCATCACCATGCCCGCCCACATGATGCGCGAAGTGGACCCGAACGGAAATGTGTTGCAGCCGGGCGAGACCTACGCCTTCTTTTCGGACCTCGCTCAACATTTGGGCGTGTACACCAGCCGCGACTACGCCGAAATTTCGGCAAATTTGCTGGAAACCTGGCAAGTGGGTGAACGCAAAGGCAACGACTGGCAGGCCCTGCCTATGGCGGGACTCGGCGAGGAAGGCCTGGCTGCGCAACACGACGTGCTCCGCCGTCAGACGGTTATTGAAAAACGTGTCCAGCGGCAAAAACCCGTACCCGTGCCGCAGCACGAATGGTCGTGGCTTGTGGAAAATGCTCGGAAATAGCTACGGCAGCGCTTCGAAAAATTTCACGATGGCTGCGCCGGTCTCGCGTGGCCAGACGTGCGGGTAGTATTCGCCGCGATGGTCGGTATTGATGGTGTGCGGACAGAAGAGAACGGGGTTCCCGCCGTAACACCCTTCTCGAGCCGCGCAATTCAAGCTTGCGGGCTCGGCAGGGACGGACTGCCATAAGCAGTGGTTCGCTTCCGCACGCACATCGCGCATGTTCTCCGCCGCCTCATGAGAAGACGATGCATCCAAAGGGTTGTTGATGATGAGAGACGCCACGGGACCCGCGCATTTCTTTACGGTGGAACTGCCGCCCACGGTGGCCGACGCTCGCACCACATCGGCGCGCAAGCACGCCACGGTGTTGGCGAACCAGCCGCCGAGGGAGTGGCCCACCACGTAAATGCGTTCCATGTCTATGCAGTACGCACCGGCCAGCTTGCGGACCATTTCGTCGAACAGCTTCAAGTCCCGAGGAGTATCTGCGGGGTTCCCGGCGTCCGCCCAGCTGAACCCGCCGCCCGCGGCGGGCATGCCGGCCGGGTAAGCGACGAAGTATCCCGCGGCCGCTTTATCCAAACCGTAGTAGGCGCGCACCTGGTCGTTGCCGTTCGTGCGTCCGTGGAACGCGATGATGAGCGGTGCCGGTTCGTGCGAAAGGTACTCGCGCGGCACGGTGAGCAAAAAGGACCTCGCGGTGCCGTACACCTCCACGCTCGAAGGCGGTGTGGCCGGAGCGGCCTTGCCGCAACCCTCCGAACGAGAGGGCACCAATTTGTTTTCCACGTACCGCGTATGCCTGGCAATGAGGTCGGCCGCTCGTTCGCGGTTGAGTTCCTGCCACGGCAGAAAACTGTGACGCGGCAGAATGTGCTTCTCATCGAACGCCTCCACGTATGGCTCGTACCAATGTTCGCCGGGCGTCTCTTCGAACTCATCGCCGTGCACTCGCTGCAGTATTTTCATGGCTTCGGCCATGTTTACGGTGCGCTCCGGAGCATAGGTGCCATCGGGGTACCCGCTCACGATGCCGCGCCGCGCGGCGGTGCACACGTACGGCGCGTACCAAGCTTCGGCACTCACATCCGAAAAACACGAGCCGCCGACGGGCTTGCGCATGGCATGCTCACGAAACACCAAAGTTAAAAACTCGGCGCGATTGATGGCTTGTTTCGGACGAAACGTCCCGTCGGGATACCCTTGCACCACACCGCGCTCTTCCAGAAATTCCACTGCGTCCCGGTAGCCGAACCACGACGTTTCCGTATCGGAAAAGGTCGCGCCCGCCGATTGTACGAACAAGACGAATGCCCACAATGCGACCACCGAACGACGGCCGAAGGAGAACGTTGTGGCAAGTCGCATACCCATTACGAAACAGTCTACGCTCTTGCTAGCGAAAACGAATGGTGAACACCGAACCCTTCCCGACTTGGCTCTTCACATCCACTTTCCAGCCGTGCAAATCCACGATGCGCTTCACCATGCTCAAGCCCAGCCCAAAGCCTTCTTTGCTGCGCGAATCATCGGCTTGATAGAAGCGATCGAATATTTTCGCAACGTCTTTTTCGGCAATGCCCGAACCCGTGTCCTGCACGCTGACGGCGTCTTTGGAAAGATGCACGCTTACACTTCCCCCTGCCCCGGTAAACTTCACGGCATTGGTGATGAGATTCTCCACGGCCTGCCAAAACAAAGACTCATCGGCTTGCACGTGTACCGCTGCCGCCAGTTGCTCTGAAATACTTATGCCTTTCTCCGCTGCCAAAGGAGTTAAACGACGAACAATATTTTTGATCATTGTGGTGACATCCACCGTGTCCATCTTTAAAGCAAACGCATCCAAACGAGCCATTTCCAACAGGCGCTCGGTCAGCCGGGTGATGTCGTGCACATCCTCTTTCGCGGAAACGATACCCTCGCGATACGCCCCCGACTTGAGTGCCAAATCCAACGAAGATTCCAGCACGGCAAGGGGGGTTCGCAGCTCATGGCTGGCATCCTGCGTGAATTGCTCGAGGCGCTGCATCATTTGTTCGGCAGGCTTCAAACTGCGCCGGGCGAAGAAAAGACCCACGCCGTAGGTAAAGGCGGAAATGACGCCGCTAACAAGGAGATACAC
>CAZWVP010000078.1:0-5844 GCA_964636635.1 uncultured Candidatus Peribacteria bacterium | reverse complement strand
ACGTCACGTGCGGCCGTTCCATCAAGGTATCCATTTGGATGCCGGGACAGTGCATGTGATGTAATCGGAGAAATTGGTCATCACACACTGTCCCGACGGGGACGGTGGTTTTTCGGTTCTTTCTCAACATCGCGCATACGCAACGGGGCGGCCTGAAGACGCGAACGTCGGTAGGCCCCCCTGTTGGACCCCTAACCCTTTTCAGAAGTAAGGAGTACTCGTTATGGTACACAATCCCTCCGGTCGTTTCGAAGGTTTGGTTCCGTGCGCCGCGCGGAGCCGTCCCTATCGTCACTACGCCAAAGCACCCGTTCAGGGCCGTTTGCAAAAATGGCTCGCTCGGGTGTTCGCCGCTTCGCAGTTCATGCGGCAGCTCAAGACGGTCACTCGTCTGAAACTTCCGCAGAAACTGGCCCAAGAGTTGGGCTTGCCCGACTCTTCGGTCACGCTCGATTGCGCAGGCATTCTGCGTCACGAAAGCCGCGCGGAGGCCTTGGCCGCCGTTTCGTAAACGTCTCGTCGGTCTTGTTCCGTTCGCTCGTTCGCCGTTTCGTTGTCCGTCCGTTCCATCGTTTGCTCCAACAGGGAAGAAACCACACGAGACGTCGTGTGGTTTTTTTATGATTCTTGCACCGCAATACGCTCGCCCATGATGAGTCCGGTGAGAATGACTTCCAGCTCGTGGTCCAACTCTTCCACGGGCAGATGACATTCTTGTGCAGCGGTGGTTTGGTGGAGCAAGGCATCCGCGGGGGTGAGAGTGCCGTGTTGCAGCAGGTGTTTCACCATCAACACTTCGAACGCGTGTGCGGCACGCTCGGTCGGCACTTCGTCTTGCATGTCGTGCGACAGCAGCCCGTCCAAGTACGTTTGCATGTCCTGTTTGTCTTGCAACACCACGGTGGCACCTGCGGGATAGGTGACAAACGAAAGAGATTCATCGTCGGCCGTGAGCTGCACGGTGTACTGCGCCTCTTCGAAGGTTTTGGCTTTGTGCAACAAGTGCAACTGCAGCGTGTACGCGACGCCGTGGTAGTACTTTTGCATGTAGTCTTTTATGGCTGCGTGTACGGCTTGTTGCAGCACATGCGGCTCTGCGGCTTGCTCTTGTGTAACGGACAAACGACGAATGAATTGTTCCCGAATGGCTTCGGTATGCATGCGCAGGTGTTCTTCCGCCAGGGTCAGCACTTCCTGTTCCACATCCGTCATGGCGCTAGGCACATCCACAATCCCCTTGGCGATCAGGTGTTTGCCTAGGCAGAACTTCAAGTCATTGATGGTTTGTAGCTCCAAATCGTCTGCCGATTCATCCACCGTTTTCAGTTGGCCGATGACGACCAAGAGATACGCACGCACGCGGTCACGCTGCAATTCCGGCAGCGACACCTGCGTAATGTCCGCCTTTTCTTTGGTTGGGCGCCTTTCGTTGCCTTCATGGAACAACTGGCGTGTGTTGAGTGGCATCTTTGTATACTATAATCTATTTTTACATTAAGTCAAAATCACCTGCGTGCCAGTCTCTGTCACCTTGCGAGCGGACGCGCTACCATGACGTTCGTGCCGAATCTTCACGTCATTTACGCTTCCACCGGCGGCCACACGGAGTATGTGGTGCAAACGTTGCGGCAGTGGTGCGAAAAAAACTTCCCCGGTGTTGCCGTCACTTTGCAACGTGCCGAAGAAGCGCAGCTCGAAGATTTTTCGAAAGGCGATGTGTTGCTTCTGGCTTCTTCTTCTTGGAACACGGGCGGCACCGAAGGAGAGTTGAATCCGCACATGTTCGCGTTGTGCAACGCGCGGGCGGCCGGCGTGGATTTGCAGGGCAAGCGCGTGGCGGTGCTCGGATTGGGTGACCACCGATACCGGTATTTGTGCAAAGCCGCCGATCATCTGCTGAATTTCGTGGCCGCACATGGCGGCACGCTCTTGCAGCCGGAGCTGCGCATCATTGACGAGCCCTACGGACAAGAGGAGAAAGTGGAGGAGTGGGCTCGCACCCTCTTGTCGCAACTATGAACCGCGTTTCGCTCAAAATTACCGGCGCCCAGGGCCAGGGAGTGAACTCCGTGGGCGAGGTGGTGGGCAAGGGCCTCAAGCGCGGCGGGTACTGCGTGTTCGGGTACCGCGAGTACATGTCGCTCATTAAAGGCGGACACAGCAGCTACCAGTTGGATGTTTCCGACGCATACGTGGAGAGCACCGAAACGAAAGTGAACGTGCTCGTGTGTTTCAACCACCACGGCTTGGAAAGCAATTTGCGCGAAGTGAAAACGGGGGGCGTGGTCATTCACCAAAGCGACGACTGGAAATTTTCCGCGGAAGACACGGCTTGGCTGAAGCAGGAGAACATCACCGTGCTGCTTCTGCCGGTGGAAAAACTGCTGCGCGAGAACAAGTACCCGGCCATTTTGGGCAACATGCTCATTACCTCCGTGGTGTGGTGCGTGCTCGGGCAAAACGCCGAAGCGTTGAAGGCGTTGGCTGCCGAGCAGTTCGCGCGCAAAGGCGAGAAGGTCATTGGCATGAACCACCGTTGCATCGACCTGGGCGGTGCTTTCGTGCAGGAAAAAGCTTCGGGTGTAAATGTAGCCTTGCCTGACGCGAAGGCCGAATGGAAGGATTGTTTGTTTCTCACCGGCAGCCAGGCCATGGGCATGGGCGTCATTCACGCCGGGTGCAGGTTGTTCGCAGGCTACACCATGACTCCGGCTTCGCCGCTTCTCACGTTCATCGCCGAAAACCAGAACCGCAGCGGCATGGTCATCAAGCAGGCGGAAGACGAAATCACCGCCGCTCAAATCGTGAGCGGCGCCATGCACATGGGTACGCGCGCACTTACGGGCACTTCCGGCGGCGGGTTCGACCTCATGACGGAGACATTGTCTCTCAACGGCATCATCGAAAACCCGAGTGTGTTTGTATTGGCTCAGCGCCCGGGGCCCGCCACGGGTTTGCCCACCTGGACGGGGCAGGGAGATTTGCTTCTGGCCGTGCATTCCGGCCATGGCGAGTATCCGCGTTGCGTGATGAGTGTCAGTGGCAGTGAAGATGCGTTTCACCTCATGCCCGAGGCCTTCAACCTGGCCGAGCGGTATCAAATTTCCGTCATCGTACTCACGGACAAGCAAATTGCCGAAGGCATTTACACGCAGAAGCCGTACGACCAGTCGCGCACGGTCATCGACCGCGGTGCGCAACTCATCACGGATCCGGCCAAACTCAAAACTCTCAAAGGTACCGATCGTTACGATGCCACCGCCAAAGACGGCGTGTCGCCCCGTTGGCTTCCCGGCTGCGAAGCCGACACCTACTGCGCCCAAGGTGACGAACACAACGGCGACGGTTCGGTGGATGAAACGGCGCACAATGCCGTGGCGCAAATGGACAAACGCATGCGCAAACTGCAGGCGCTGAAAAACACTTTGCCGGAACCGGAATTGTATACGGCAAGTTCCAAGTTCCTAGAGCCCAGTTCCAAAGACGAAATGTTGGATGTATTGATCGTGGGTTGGGGGAGCACGAAGGGTCCCATGTTGGATGTGCTGCGCGAGGCGCAAACGAAGAACACCACACTCAACGTCGGTTACCTGCACTTCACGTACCTCTGGCCGCTCAAGTTCGACCGTTATGTGCGTTTGCTGAAAACGGCGAAGCGCACGGTGCTTCTGGAAGGCAACTTCCAAGGGCAGCTGGGCATGCTGCTCATGCAAGAGTGCGGCGTACGACCCGCGGAGAACGTACTCAAGTACGACGGTCGCCCGTTTTTTGCGGACGAACTTCATTCGCTGCTCAAGCTATGAGAATTCCTCTGAACCCGTCCAACGGCCCGAGCATGCGCGATTACCTGCACCAAAACCGCTGCACCTGGTGCGACGGTTGCGGCGACTACGGCGTGTGGACGGCGGTGAAGCGCGCGTTGGTGGAGTTGGGAATCGCTCCGTGGCAGGTGTTGCTGTGTTACGACGTGGGTTGCAACGGCAACATGAGCGACAAGCTGAAGGGCTACCGTTTCCACGGCTTGCACGGCCGCGTGCTGCCGTTTGCGGCGGGAGCCAAGTTGGCGAACCCGCGCATTCCCGTCATCGCCCACGGCGGCGACGGCGCCAGTTTTTCCGAAGGCGTGGGGCACTTCGTACACACCATTCGCAGTCACTACCCCATCGTCTTCATTCTCCACAACAACGCCAACTACGGCCTCACCACCGGGCAGGCCAGTTCGCTTACGTGGCAGGGGCAGAAAATGAACAGTTCCCCGAACGGCATTCCCGAACACACGCTGCCTTCCATGGACTTCGTGTTCTCGCTGGAGCCGACGTTCGTCGCTCGCGGTTTTTCCGGACACATTGACCAAATGGTGGAAATTTTCAAAGCCGCCATTCAACACCGTGGCTTCGCCTTCGTGGATATTTTGCAGGCATGCCCCACGTACAACCACTTCGCCACGCACGACTGGATAGCGAGCAAAGTGTACGACGCGAACGCCGAAGGGCACGACCCGTCCGACTTCAAACGTGCGCGCGAAATAGCCGTGAACACGAGCGAACGCATTTCCACGGGCATTTTGTACCGCACCGAAGACGTGCCCAACTTCTATGAGCGTTTGGCTCCGCGCCAAGGGAAAGCCACTGTAGCAACGGAAGAGGTGGCTGCGGTGGATGTGAGCGAGTTCATGAAGGAGTTTGTGTAAAGTGTAGTTGACAAAAACAACATTAAGATGGAAAGTATCCCCACAATGTCTGTCACACATCCTTCTTCCTCATCGCCGACTGAAGGCACTTTCGTACCAAACCGCGGTACGACGGAGATTACCGATGCCAGCAGCGCCATTGCAGCCTTGGAAGGGGCGTTGGGAGGCACCGCAGAAGATCTACGTTTGGTTTTAAACCGCATACCGGATTCTGTGGATGAGTGTTCTTGTGATTACCTGAATGAGCTTATGCAGCAGGCCATTCTTCGATTAAATGGCATTGTTACCAAACCTCGGTAATTCGCATGAGCAAACAGGCGACATATTTGCGTAAAACCGAGTGTGAGGCTTTGCAGATTCGCAGTGAACATCCGGAAATAGGCGAACGCATACACGCCTTGTTGGCCATGACGAAATTCGCGACCATTCAGGACATTGCCGATGTATTGGTATGTGATCCGGAGTTAGGCCTCACGACCAAATGCGCGTACGACACGGTGCGGTTTTTGTGCAGAGATTTGAACGTGGTTTCCCGGGGTGACAACCGATTGCTGCGTACCAACGGCGAGATGCACAAAAACGAGGTACTCGAGCAGAACCAGCAGAGTGAATTGTGGAACGACAAAGCACGTGCGTTATTTTTGTCGCTTTGCGGCCAAGAGCGCTTTACTCATGGTGACCGTAAAAATCACGCGTTTACCCCGAAGTTCAGCGCCATTGCCGCGGAACTGAACAAGCGCATGAACGTGACGGGTTACACGCGCAATTTGTGCAACAACAAGTATGTGACGCTCTGCGAACAAGCTATGGAAAGTCCGTGGCAAGCAGCGAGCATAGACGTGCGAAGAGGCGTGGCGGACAAGTTGGCGCAAGATGACCGAATTTTGCGTCCCGATGTATGGGCGAAGAGCGCCTAGACAAGTAAAACGATATATTGATTAATTGGTAAATTGTTTTACAAGAGTATGTTTTGCTGTACCCTCTGCGCATGAAAAAGTCGAAGACAGGCGTCGGGCTTTCCAACGAAACGGCAGTGATTTCCGTGGTGGACAAACGCGCGAACGAGTTGGAGGCCAACGGCGAAGTGGTGAATGGCATTCTTGCAGGCGTTCGAGCGAAATTGACGCTGTCTCAAATCATCGAGGCGGCGGTCA
>CAZWVP010000077.1:0-5997 GCA_964636635.1 uncultured Candidatus Peribacteria bacterium | reverse complement strand
GCCATCCCACACACACTCTGAGCAAACGAGCCTGTTGAACATCGTACAAAAACGAAACAAAAGCGCCGTTGCCGTGAGCCCCGCCCGTGTACACGTACTCCTGGGATAGAGCGCTCAACAAACGACCGGTTTTGGCCTGCTCCGAAACGGTGACAGTAAGCGTCCAAGGCAAGCTTGCCGTAACGGCATCTTCGACATCGGCGGTAGCCGAAGGCAAATCGTTCACACGCTTCACCTCCTGCACGTAACGAGTCAGCTCCTGGGCGAAAGCCGGAAATTGCAGCAATGCAGGCTCCACATCGATGGAAATTTCATAGGTGTCCATGGCCACCCTTTCATAAAGAGCGCTGCGAGGAGCGGAGGAAACGTCGGGGGACGGGAGAGGTGTGGCGGGAGGCGCAACCGCGCCTTGCTTTGCGTTTGGAACGCAGGCTGCCGCCAGAAGCGAAAGGGTAAGCAATGAAACGTGAAAATAGCGCATGAAAACGGTAAGAATGTGAGTGGATCGTAATACGCATGGGACAAGTATGCTAGTCGAACATGCCGAATGTCCTTTATACTGCGGACATGGAAACTCTTTCTTCCGAAGCACTCGCCAAGCACCGCAAAGAAGAGGCTCACGGCGGACAGTTGGGGCCGTACATTCACGACATCGTCTACGGCGGCAACGACGGCATCGTCACCACCTTCGCGGTGGTGGCAGGCAGCGTGGGGGCCGATTTGCCCGTAAGCGTGGTGATCATTCTGGGTCTCGCGAACCTCTTCGCCGACGGCACGTCCATGGGAACGGGTTCCTTTCTGTCCATTAAATCCGAAATGGACCAGTACACGCGCCTGCGCAAAGAAGAGCTGCGGGAAATACGCGAAAAACCAGATTTTGAGCGTGCGGAAATTCGCGAAGCCTATGCGAAAAAAGGATTTTCGGGAGCCAAACTGGATGAAGTGGTAAACGTGATTACCGGCGATCCGGAAATTTGGGCCGACACCATGATGCAAGAGGAGCACGGTCTCAGCAAAGACAGCGCTTCCCGACCGGTGCTGCACGGCGTGATGACATTCGTTTCTTTCGTCATCTTCGGCTCCGTGCCGCTTTTGTCTTATGTGTTCGATGTGACGGATGACCGTCGTTTCCCCATCGCGATAGGTTCCACCATCGTCGCACTGTTCCTTCTGGGACTCACGCGCAGCATCGTCACCAAAGAACGCCTCATCCGCGGTCCGTTGGAAATCATCGGTGTGGGTGCGCTCGGCGCCATCGTGGCATACGGCGTGGGTGCGATCTTGAAATCAACCTTCGGAATCAGTCTGTAAAAACAACTGATGAACGGCGGTTTCCCCGTGCAACTCGGGGTGGCAAGTGAGTGCCCACGCGTTTTGAGAGCGAACGACAACCGGATGACCTTCGTGTTCGGCCAACACCTCCACCCCCGTACCTACGCGAACAATGATCGGAGCACGTATAAACGCCGCCTGAACGGGTTCGACGATGCCCCGAACGGTCAATGAAGCATCGAAACTATGCACCTGCGCGCCGTACGCATTGCGATTCACCGTTATAGCCAACAACCCGAGGGATGTCGGCGCGTTGATACCGTCGACCTCCTCGGCCAGCAGAATGGCACCTGCGCAGGTGCCGAGAACCGACAAACTCTGCTCCGTCACTCGCTTACGAATAACCTCATCCAATCCGGAAATGACCAAATGCTTCGCCATGACCGTGCTTTCGCCGCCGGGTATGATGAGGTGGGTGCACGGAATGAGATCGGCAAGCGCTCTCACTTGCACGACAGGTACGCCCAGCGAACGCACGATGCTCTCGTGTTCCGCGAAGTTGCCTTGAACGGCGAGGATGCCGACGAGCATGCGCACAGTATTTGGTATTTGGTATTTGGTATCTAGAAAAACCCATACTTAATACACAATACTGCATACCCGACTAATGTCCCCGCTCCTGCATTCTGGTGTCCAGCGTCGACACTTCCAGTCCAGCCATGGCGTCGCCCAAACCCTCCGATACCTTCGCCAACAAATGAGCATCGCGGAAGTGCGTGGTGGCCTGCACGATGGCCGCTGCCATGCGAGCGGGATCGGCGGACTTGAAGATGCCTGAGCCGACGAAGACCCCTTCGCTGCCCATTTGCATGACCAATGCGGCATCCGCCGGCGTGGCAATGCCTCCTGCCACGAATGTGACCACGGGCAAGCGTCCTGCTTGGCAGACGCTTTCCACCAACTCACTCGTCACCCGTTCCCGTTGGGCATAGGTTTGCAACTCCGCTGCCGAGCCCGCCGCCAAGTAAGCGATTTCACGTTCTATCTGTTTCAAGTGACGCACCGCCTCCACCACGTTGCCCGTACCCGCTTCCCCTTTCGTGCGAATCATGGCCGCGCCTTCCTGAATACGACGAAGAGCTTCTCCCAAATTGGTGGCACCGCAGACGAACGGGACCTTGAACGGGGTCTTGTCGATATGATCGAAAGGATCGGCGATGGTGAGCACTTCGCTCTCGTCGATGAAATCGACCTCCAAGGCCTCGAGAATCATGGCCTCGGTCGTATGCCCGATTCGCACCTTCGCCATGACAGGGATGGAGACCGCACCTTGGATGGCCTTGATCATTTGCGGATCACTCATGCGTGCCACGCCGCCGTCACGACGAATGTCGGACGGCACGCGCTCCAACGCCATGACGGCGCAAGCCCCCGCAGCTTCGGCTATTTTCGCCTGCTCGACGTTCGTCACATCCATAATCACACCGCCCTTGAGCATTTTTGCCAGGTTCTCGCCGAGTGAATTCTGTCGGTCGGACATTCCAAAAAAGTATAGCGTTCCTTGATGAAAAATCTCAAAGATCGACTATTTTTTGAAGTCTGCCGACTTGGCAGTTCGTCCCATCACCTCTCTGAACTGATGAGCAAACATGTCGCGTGCATCAATCAAACTGTGATCCTGCGGTTTGTGCACCCTCATCCATTCACTTTCGATCGTTTTCACATCTTGCGGTGCCGACTGTCGCAATAACACGACATCGGGGTTCCAGCCGCTGGTATTGGGATTCACGCGACGCTCATTGCCCTCTTTCTTCAGAGCATCCAACTCCGCTTCCGTGTACGGCACATAATCACCGTCATCTCCTATATTCCTTCCTGCAATGCGCCCCACCAATTGCCAAGTGCCGGGAGTCAAATACTGATACACCTCCGAAGAATCGCTGTCGCCTGGGCCCGCCAACAGAAACAAATCACCCGTACGCAGATCATTCGGCTTTCGTAAAACACGGTTACCCTTCTCGTAACGAATGGAATCATTCGGAAGGGAGGCGACGTATTTATCCATGGTTGTAGGGTGAAAGGTTTGTATATATATTATATCACATTTTACTTTTTTTACAATAATCGCCCGGGGCAGGCTGCCTCCACTTCGGCCGGCAAACCCGCCTTGCCGTATTCCTTTTCGAAATGCGCGGCAAAACGCGTTGCCAGTTCCAAAGCGGCTTTCTCGTAGGCAGAAGCATCCGCCCACGTGGAGCGAGGGTCGAGCAGCGTCGCTTCCACCCCAGGGCAAGAAGTCGGTACATCAAGCTTCAAAACGACATCGCGACGCAGGGGCACCCCCGAAAGCTCTCCTTTCAGAGCCGCAGTGACAATGGAACGCGTGAGAGCGATATCCATGCGTTTGCCGGTGCCATATGCTCCGCCGCTCCAGCCGGTATTCACGAGAAATACCTCGGAACCGTGCTCTTTCATATTCTTGCCGAACAACTCGGTGTAGTCCCGCGGGTGCCTGGGCATGAACGGTCCGCCGAAGAAACGAGAGAAGTTCGGCGTGGGCGCCACCACACCCACTTCGGTGCCGGCCAACTTGCTCGTGTAGGCCATCATGAACCAGAGCATGGCCTGACCGGGGTTCAACTTGGCCACCGGAGGCAACACGCCCGAAGCGTCGGCCGTAAGAAAGATGATGGTTTTTGGATGCCCGCTGCGCGCAGTCGGCACAGTATTTTCGAGGAATCTCAAAGGATAGGCGGCGCGGGAATTTTCCGTCAGACGATCGTCCGTCAAATCGAACTCGCCTCGCGGGTAATACATGGCGTTTTCGATGATGCAGCCGTTGTCGAGAGTCGGTCGCTTCGCAAACACCGCACGGTGGATTTCCGGCTCTTTGTCTTGGCGCAAATTAATGAGCTTGGCATAACAACCGTTCTCCAAGTTGCCGATGCCGCTGGATGTCCAACTCATTTCATCATCGCCGATGAGCGGACGAGCGGGGTCCGTGGAAAGCGTGGTTTTGCCCGTGCCGGAAAGACCGAGAAACACGGCCGAGGTTCCGTCCGCCCCTTGGTTGGCGCTGGCATGCAACGGCAACACGCCTTTGGCGGGCAAGAGGTAATTCATGACGGTGAAGAGCGTCTTCTTGATGCAGCCGCTGTAGCAGGTGCCGTAGACGATTCCGAGACGGCGCTCGAAATCCATGGCCAGCAGTATGGGCACGGTCTTGCCCTTGTCCTCGCGCAACACCGCTTTGTGCTTCACCGTATCCACCGCGTCGTACGGCAGCACCAAAAGCGTGAATGGCTCACTTCCCAAAACGCTAACGGACGTATCTGCCGACGGACGGAACATGGTGTCGGCGAAAAGAACGGACAGCGGCGAATCACTCATCGTACGCACGGCCAAAGTACAGGTCGGGTCCGCCCCCACGGAACGATCACCAACATACAAGTGTGACTTCGATTGCAAAACGGCGAGCGCATCACCCCAAAGAGCGTCGAATGTTTCCACCGTCATGGCATTGCAAAATGCCGAACTCCAATCGACCGTGTTTTTCGTGACGGCATCCTTCACCATGTACGTATCTTTCGGTATGCGGCCCGTGGCTGCCTTGGGGTTCCACGTGACCAAGGCGCCCGAAGGCGAGACGAATGCCTCGCGAGAATCAATGACCGCTTGAATGAGTGTTTCACGCGAAAGCGTATGTACATTTGAATGTACATCAAGCAATGATTGTACGGATGAAGACATGCGCGTTATGAGGAAGCGGAGAGATCATCGCAGGCGCGATGAATGTTGGCGAAGACGTTTTCGATTTGGTCCGTGGCCACGGCGGAGAACGCGATGCGCAACACATTTCCCGTGGCGATGACGCCGGTTTCGTACCGCTCAAGCAAATGCTTGCGCACGGCTTCCGCTTTCAAGCCGTCAAGCAATTCCACGCACATGAAGTACCCGGAGTTGAACGGCAATGCGCGAAAAAACTTGGCGTAGTGCTCGTTTTGCAACGCTCGCTTCACCGCCTCGTATCGCTTGGCAAGCAAGTCGTATGCGCGCGCTTTTTCCGACTTGTACGCGGGGTCTTTGTACGCGCGCAAAAGCAACGACTGCGAGACATGCGCCGCATTGGAAATGGAACCGCGCACGGCACCGGCGATTTTATCGGCCAAGGCTTCGGCCGTCTCTTTCGAAAGCGCCTTGCCTGCGACGGAAATGAACCCCACGCGCAGTCCCCAGGCGTAATCCTCTTTGGTTGGACCGTCCAACTTCACCGCCAAGATGCGATCGTGAAGAGTACTCAGTGGCGCAAACAACGATTCTCGATACACCCCCTCTTCGTACACCAAACCGAAGTACGCGTCGTCCAGCAGCACGACGACATCGTCACCGGCCTCGGCACGCTCCAAGAGCAGGGCGCAAATCTCCTTCGCTTCGTTTTCCGTGGGCGTGTAGCCGCAGGGATTGTTCGGGAAATTGAGCAACAACACTTTCTTTCCCACCGACTGCGAAAGCGCCGCACGCATGGCGGTAATATCCAACCCTCCTCCGGCAAACGTATTGAACGTACGCAACGTCGCACCTCCCAATTCCTCAAAGAGCAAGCGATAGTTTCCCCAAAACAAATCCGGCAAGAGGATGTCCTCGCCGGGATTGATGAACACATCGGCCGCCACGCGCAAACCGTGCGTAAGGGCGCAGGTGACGACCGGTACGGAACACACCCCT
>CAZWVP010000076.1:0-6036 GCA_964636635.1 uncultured Candidatus Peribacteria bacterium | reverse complement strand
ACAACGTGTACTCTTTCGATTATCCGTTCCAAACATGGCTCACCGCCAGTGAACATTCCGCAGGCAGCCCTTTCGGTATGACTGTGGCCTTCATGAAAGGCGCCAACCGCGTTGCCACGCTCCGTTGCCCCGAAGAAGGTGTCGGCTACGGCATGGCGTATGACGTGAAAACGGAAGAACGCATTCTGCACCCAGAAAAAGGAACAGGTGAATACGGAGCCACACTCTGGTCACTTGTGCCGAAATCCGGAGCAGACACGAAAGCGTTCTACATCATGTTTTTGCACAAAGGTACATTCCAAGATGCCACTGAAAACCCGATGGAGACATTTACTGATTACTGTTCCATGACATTCGACAGCACCGTAGATGCCGACACCGTGCACAAGATTTTTGAATCCGCAAAAGTGGAAAATACAAGCAGTCAATAAATACTGAAAGGCGACTGCTCTGCGGAACGGATCGTAGGTTAACGCTTGCTGAACTGCGGTGCACGGCGAGCGCGCTTGAGACCAGGCTTCTTGCGCTCTTTAATGCGTGCGTCGCGGCGGAGGAACCCTTCGCGTTTGAGCGCAGGGCGGTTGTCCGGTTGGAACACGAGCAATGCGCGGCTGACACCGAGACGAATGGCGTCGGACTGAGCGGACTTGCCGCCGCCGGCCACCACGGCTTCCACGTCGAAGGTCTTCTTGTTGTCCGTAATCGCCAAAGGCGCCACGGCGTTTTCGATTTGGAAAGCGGAAAAGTACTTCTTGAAGTCTTTGCCGTTCACTTTCAGTTCACCGTTGCCGTCTTCCAGCAACTTCACGGTGGCCACGGCGGTCTTGCGTTTGCCGACGCCGTAGAAATACGAGCCTTTGGATGCGGACGTAGCCATGACTTAAGGGAGGGAGATGGGTTGCGGTTTCTGACCGTCGTACGGGTGAACGTCGTCGGCGAAGACATGTAGACGCTTGAGCATGGCGCTGCGCTGACGGCTGTTTTTCAACATGCCCTTCACCGTACGCTCAATCACCTGCTCCGGGTGCTCCGCGAAGAGCTTCTCCAAGCGCACGTAGCTGGCGCTGCCCAAGTAACCGCTGTGTTCGAAGTACTCCTTCTGGAGCAATTTGCGCTGGTCTATGTCCAGCTTGCGAGCGTTGATGACGACGATTTGGTCTCCACACAGCTGATGCGGGGAGTACGTGGGCTTGTGCTTGCCCTTCAACACGTGCGAAAGGTAGGCGGACAAGCGACCGATGCGCTGACCGGTGGCGTCGATGAGAAGCCAGTTGGGAGCCGAGACGGGAATGGTGGACGTACGCATGACTATTTGGTTGCGGAAACGGAAGACTTGGCGGCGGGCTTGGATTTCTTCACCGGCTTGGCGGCGGGCTCGTCTCCGGGGAGAACGGCCTCCATGAGCGTGAGCGATACCAACTTGGCGCCGTCGCCTTGGCGCACACCGAGAGCCTTGATGCTGGAAAGACCGGACGTGCGCTTCTCGTAACGCTTCAGAAGCACTTCCATGACCTTCTTGCGAGCGTTGTCATCCAGCAAGTACTGCTGCATGACGCGTACGGCAGCCTGGGGCTGCTTGCCGCGAATGAGCGACATCATACGGTCCAACATGGGCTGAACGGCCTTGGCCCGGTTCAGCGTGGTGCGAATTTGCTCGTACAACACGAGGGAGGTGAGCAAGTTCTTTTTCAGCAACCGCGCGTGAGCGGGTTTCTGTACGAGCCGTTGTCTGGCATCTAAGTGACGCATGGGGTCCTAGTGTAAGAAAGAATGGAATACGCGCAACGAGTTATCCGAGGAAATGATCGGTTTCATCGGCCAGCTTGAGGCCGCGGTCACCCAACGTCTTCTTCACTTCGTCGAGCGCCTTGGCGCCGAAGCCGCGGAAGTTGCTGAGAGCGGATTCGGTGCACTTGGTGAGCTGCTCAATGCTGCCCACGCCGGCGTTGATAAGGGCGTTGAGCGTGCGGGGTGAGAAGTTCAAAATTTCGATGGGCGTGTAGCTTTCCTTCACCGGGGTGGCATCGCCGTCGAAGCCTGCCTGAGCGGCCGAACGGCTGAAGTCCGCGATGAATTCCTTCTCCACCACCTTGTCGCTGGACGTAAAGTACTCGAAGTAGCTCTTGAGCAACTGAGCGGAGAACTGCACCGCCTCTTCGGCCGTGAGCGCACCGTTCGTTTCCACGTCGAGAATGAGCTTGTCCAAGTTCGTGTTCTGACCCACGCGAGCGGGCTCCACGTCGAACTTCACCTTCGTCACCGGGCTGTACACGGCGTCGATATAAATGAGGCCCGGTTCGTTCTGTTTGCGGTTGCGTTCGCTGGCGGGCACGTAACCGACGCCCTTCTCGACGGTGATTTCCATGTCCAAGGCGCCGCCCTTCTCCACGTTGGCGATTTCCGTGTCGCCGTCGATGATTTCAATGTCGGAAGAAACGACCAAATCCTTGGCCGTGAGCACGCCGGCACTCTTCGTGCTGAGCGTGATGATTTCGGGTTCCTTGCTGAATTTCTTCAAGCGGAGCTGCTTGAGGTTCAAGCAGATATCCACCACGTTTTCACGCACGCCTTTGAGCGTGGCGTATTCGTGCTGAACACCCTTGATGCGCACGGAAGTGACCGCGGCACCCGGCAAGCTGCTGAGCAGAGCGCGGCGAAGCGCGTTGCCAAGCGTCATGCCGTAACCGGGAGGCAAGGGTCCGATGGTGAAAATCATATGGTTCTTTCCCCCCTCCTTCGCCGGCTGAGCCGAGAAGACCGGGAGGCCGATTTCTTCCTGAATGATATGCATAGGAGAGGTAGGGAGGAAACGGTGGAGAACGAAGACAAAAGAAGAGTGTGTGAACCGCTCTCGATTAACGAGAGTAGAACTCGATGACCTGCTGCAGACCGAGACCTTGCTCGGCGTGATCCGCCGTGGGCAAAGACATGACTTCCGCAGAAATGCTGTTGGTATCGGCCTTCAGCCAGTTCGGCGTGGCGTACTTTTCGTGCGCCGACTGGATGTTGGACCACACGGCCGACTGCTTGGCCTGGGGACGGACGGTGATTTTCTGTCCGGGTTTGACGAGGTAGGATGGGGTCTTCACGCGGCGGCCGTCCACGTAGAACAAGCCGTGGCTGACGAACTGGCGGGACTGCAAGCGCGTCATGGCGAAGCCGGCACGGTACACCGTGTTATCCAAACGACGCTCCAGAAGCTGCTTCATGGTGTCGCCGGTCTGGCCGGGCATGCGGGAGGCTTCCACGTACACACGGTGGAACTGTTTTTCGGAAAGGCCGTAGATATCGCGCACTTTCTGCTTCTCCAAGAGCTGCGTGCCGAATTCCGAACGCTTGCCCTGACGAGCTTTGGGCGACTTGCCCGGTCCGTGCGGCTTGCGCTGCAGGATTTTGTCGTACTTGTCGGAGCCGTACAGGTTTGTACCCTGGCGGCGGCAACGTTTGGCTTTGGGACCCGTGTACTTCATAAAAAAGAGAAACGAAAGCGAGAAAGATTAAACGCGGCGGCGGCGGCGAGGGCGGCAGCCACCGTGTGCGATGGGCGTGACGTCCACGATGGATTCGAGGTTCAAACCGGCGGATTGCAAACCGCGAATGGCCTGTTCGCGTCCGGGCCCGATGCCCTTCACGCGCACATGCAACTTCTCCACTCCGTAGGGCAAAGCCTTGGCGGCAGCCTGTTCGGCGGTGACTTTGGCGGCGTATGGCGTGGACTTGCGAGCGCCTTTGAAACCGGCGGCACCGCAGCTGCAACCGGCGATTTTGTTGCCGTTGAGATCGGTGAACGTAACCAGCGTGTTGTTCTCGCTGGCGAAAATGCAGGCATATGCCAAAGGCACCTTCAACTTGGTTTTCTTGCGACGCACTTTCGGAGCCGCTTCCGTAGAAGCTTCCAGTGCGGCTGCAGCGGCTGCAGCGGTTTCGGTGGGGGCGGTTTCTTTCGCCATGAAGAAGGGTATGGAAGAAGGTTTAGGTCTTGGTGAGGGTCACGCGACCGGAGAGACCGGTCTTGCGCTTACCGCGCTTGGTGCGGGCGTTGCGGCGGGAGGTCTGGCCGCGCACCGGCAATTTGCGACGGTGACGGTTGCCACGCCAGGTACCGATGTCTTGCAAGCGCTTCACATCCATGGACACCTTGCGGCCGAGGTCACCTTCGATGGTTTCACGCTCGACGCGAGTACGGATGAGAAGTTCCTGTTCGGCGGTGAGATCTTGCGTTTTCGTCGTGTGCGCAATCTTCAGTTCGTCCAAAATGCGACGGGCCATGGGGCGACCCACGCCTTTGATCGCCGTGAGGGCGATGGCAATGTGCTTCTGGGCCGGGACTGCGATACCGGAGATACGGAGCATGGACGGGAAAGGTAGAGTGAGAAGAATGCGGAGATTAACCTTGGCGCTGCTTGTGCTTGGGGTTCTTGCACACCATGCGGCGGACAGGCTTGCCCTTACCGTTGCGACGAATCACCAGACGGCAATCTTTGCACATGCGGCGGACGGAGGGGCGAACTTTCATGGGATGAACGGATTACTTGGTAGGAGGAGAGGGTTGCTGAGGTTGGCGCTCCACGGGGTTGCCTTCTTCATCTATAGGCAACGGCATGTTGGAGTTGAAACGGTAGGTGATGCGTCCTTTCTGCAGATCGTAGGGCGTCATCTCCATACGCACGCGGTCTCCGGGCAAAATTTGCACACGGTGGACACGCATGCGCCCTGCCAAGTGGCAGAGCAGCACATGCCCGCGAGCTTGCTTGCTGAGGATGCGAACCTGGAACATGGCATTGGGAAAGGCTTCCTCAACGATGCCGATGAACTCGATAACATCACGTGACACAAGCTTTAGAGCCAAGGCATGCTATAGAGCTAAAAAGTCTGGTGCAAGAAAAAAGGTGGAGAAAATCTCCGGAACTCACGCCAGCACCTCACACCCCTCCTCCCCCACCAAAATGGTGTGTTCGAAATGTGCGCAGAGAGAGCCGTCGCGCGTGCGAATGGTCCAGCCGTCTTTGTCTTGCGTCACGCGGCCGTCTCCAAGCGTAATGATGGGCTCCACGGCAATGAGTGCTCCGGCGGGCAATGCGGGGCCGGTTCCCTCTTCGCCCACGTTCGGGATATCGGGATACTCATGCACACTCTTGCCCAAGCCGTGACCCGTGAGCGAAGGCACCGGTTCACAACCGTGCGCTCGCGCATACTCCTGAACGGCGTAGGAAATATCGCCCACTTTCACGCCGGCGGTGATGATGTGTACGGCGTGGTCCAAGGCTTCGGCCGTCACGGTGAGCAAATGCGCCGCTTCGTCGGAAATGTGGCCGATGCCGACCGTGAGACAGGCATCGCTGCAGTAGCCTTCGTAGCGCACACCGCAATCGATGGAGAGAATGTCGCCTTCGTTGATGACGGCGGAGCCGGGAATGCCGTGCACGCAAACGTCGTTGAGCGACGTGCAGAGCGTGCCCGGGTATCCGCGGTAGCCTTTGAAGGCGGGAGTGGCGCCCGAGTGGTCGGTAATGAAGCCGTACGCGAAGTCATCGAGCTCGCGCGTGGTCATGCCGGCTTTCACGTGCAGAGCGCAAGCGTCCAAACACGCTCGCAAAATACGGCCGCTTTTGCGCGCCGACTCCTGTTCGGCCGGCGTGAGAATGGCAATGCGCGACACGAACTTAAGCGGAAAGACCGAGATCTGAAACCAACTCCTCGTACACCGCGTCCACGGATTTGTCGGCATCCACCTCCGTGACTTTGCCGGCTTCGTAATACGAGAAAATAACCGGACTGGTCTTCTCGTTGAAAATGTCGAAACGACGGCGAATTTTCTCCACGGACGCATCGTCCGCCCTACCTTCCACACGAGAACGTTCCATGATGCGCTGGAAAGCCTTGTCTTCGTCCAGCACCAAGTTCACACAACGAAATTCCCTGCCCTGCTGCGTCATAATGGCATCGAAATCACGCTTTTGGTCCATGTCGCGGGGAATGCCGTCGAAAATCACCTGGGTACCCGCCGGTACGTTCGAAGTGAAGTCCCTCACCACT
>CAZWVP010000075.1:0-6076 GCA_964636635.1 uncultured Candidatus Peribacteria bacterium | reverse complement strand
TCCATGGCTTCTTCCGAGGTGGAATCGGCCACTTCTTTTTCGGCGGAAAGGCCGCCGTCGCCTTCGGTTTCCTCACCTTCTTCAATGCCGGCGATGAGGTCGCCGTCACTTTCCAGAGGTTCGTCCACCAGTTCCACGATTTGGTCGGAGGAAGGAATGAGGTCTTCGGCTTCGGCCTCCGCTTCCACGCGGGAAGAGAGTTCCACCGTTTCCACTTCACCTTCTTCCACCGTCACGCGTTCCTGAGCTTCGACTTCTTCCTTGAATTTCAGGAGATCCACCTTCAAGCCGAGTGCCTGCAATTCCTTCACAAGCACGTTGAACGACTCGGGGATGGACGGGCGGCGAATGGTTTCGCCTTTGACGATGGCTTCGTATGCCTTGCTGCGTCCGATGACGTCATCGGACTTGATGGTAAGCATTTCCTGCAGCGTGTAGGCGGCGCCGTACGCTTCCAGGGCCCACACTTCCATTTCTCCGAAGCGCTGACCACCGTGCTGTGCCTTGCCTCCGAGCGGTTGCTGCGTGACAAGCGAGTAGGGTCCGACGCTGCGAGCGTGGATTTTGTCTTCGACCAAGTGGAGCAGTTTCAACATGTATACGATGCCCACCGTGGTTTTGTGCGCGAAGGCATCGCCCGTGCGACCGTCGAAGAGCTGTACCTTTCCGCTGCTCGGCAATTCGGCGGCCTTGAGGAATGACGTGATTTGTTCGGGAGAAATACCGTTGAGTGCCGGCGTGGCAATTTTGATGCCCAGCGCCTTGCAGGCCCAACCGAGGTGCGTTTCCAACACCTGACCGATGTTCATACGAGAGGTGACACCGAGCGGGTTCAAGATGATGTCCACCGGCGTGCCGTCTTCCATGAACGGCATATCTTCCACCGGCACGATGCGTGCCACCACACCCTTGTTACCGTGACGACCGGCCATCTTGTCACCCACCTGCACCTTGCGGGTCTGAGCGACGAAGACTTTTATCTGCTTGATGACGCCCGTGGGCAATTCGTCGCCTTCCGCGCGGTCGAACACCTGCACGTCGATGACTTTGCCGCCGGCGCCGCCCGGCAGGCGGAGCGAGCTGTCTTTCACGTCTTTGGCTTTGTCGCCGAAGATGGCCTGGAGCAAGCGCTCCTCAGGCGTGAGTTCGGTTTCGCCCTTCGGCGTGATTTTACCGACGAGGATGTCGCCTTCGTGCACGGTGGCACCGATGCGCACCACGCCGGAGGTGTCCAAATCTTTCAATTTCGCCTCACCGACGTTCGGAATGTCGCGCGTCACCACTTCGGCGCCGAGCTTCGTATCGCGCACGTCCGTGACGTAGGATTCGATGTGAATGGAATCGAAGAGTCCGTTCTCCACCACGCGGCTGGAGATGATGACGGCGTCTTCGAAGTTGTATCCGCTCCAGGACATATAGGCCACCATGAGGTTTTGGCCCAACGCCATTTCACCGTCTTCCACGGAAGAACCGTCGGCCAAGCTCTGGCCGCGGTGCACTTTGTCTCCCGTGCGAACGCGCGGGCGCATGAGCGTACACGTGGCTTGGTTCGTGCGTACGAACGCATGCAAGTTCACGATGTGCTTGCGACCGGACTTGTAGATGACGGAAATTTGCGTGGCGTCGGCGGAAATCACTTCACCGTCTTCGTCGGCCAAAATGGTGTCTGCCGTGGCGGCTGCGGCCAAGGCTTCCACACCCGTACCCACCACCGGCGAGCTCGGGCGAATGAGAGGCACTGCTTGGCGTTGCATGTTCGTTCCCATGGATGCGCGGGTGTTGTCGTCGTGCTCCAAGAACGGAATCATGGACGTGGTTTCCGAAAGAATCTGCTTCGGCGAAACGTCCACGTGCGTAATGTCGCGGGAGTGGGCCATGAGTGGCTCGCCACCGAGACGGGCGGAAACGCGGCTGGTAAGAATTTCTCCCATGTCCGAGTACACGCGCTGCGCCTGAGCGATGGTCAAACGACGTTCTTGTTCGGCATCCACATACACGTGCTTGCCGTCCACGTACGCGCGCACAGGCACCTCCTTGGCACCTTCGCTCTTGAGCGCGGAAATCACTTGTCGTGCCAATTCCTTCGTGGTCACCACGTCGCCTTCGCGGGCGATGATCTTGCGACCGTCCTTCACCGTGCCGTCCAAAATGCGACCGTGGA
The DNA here is from genome assembly GCA_964636635.1 of uncultured Candidatus Peribacteria bacterium. GTDB lineage: Bacteria > Patescibacteriota > Gracilibacteria > Peribacterales > Peribacteraceae > CAZWVP01. The sequence continues at coordinate 3,915 of CAZWVP010000075.1, read as the reverse complement.
GCTTGTCCACGTCGAGCGGGACGGACTTCTTCACCGGGAAGTACGGGGTTTCGAGGAAGCCATACTGGTTCACGCGAGCGAAGCCCGCCAAGTGCACCACCAAACCGATGTTCGGTCCTTCCGGCGTGGCAATGGGACAAATGCGTCCGTAGTGGCTGGCGTGCACGTCGCGAACGTCGAAGCTCGCGCGTTCACGGGAGAGACCGCCTGGACCCATGGCCGAAAGGCGACGTTTGTTCGCCAGCTCGGAGAGCGGGTTCGTTTGGTCCATGAACTGGGAAAGCTGCGAGGAAGCGTAGAACTCGCGCATGGCCGCCGTAATGGGACGACAGTTGATGAGCTGGGTGGGCGTGACGGTTTCCTGGTCCATGACCGTCATGCGATCTTTCACGATGCGCTCGGTGCGCACCAAACCGACGCGGTACTTGTTCTGCACCAATTCACCCACGGAACGCACGCGGCGGTTGCTGAGGTGATCGATGTCGTCGGCCACGCCTTCGCCGTTGTTCAAGCGAATGAGCTCGCGGAGAATTTCCACGAAGTCCTTCACCTGGAACACGCGGTGCTCCTCGTCGTTCGGGAGATCCACGTTGAAGCGGCGGTTCATTTTGTAGCGGGCAATGGCGCCCAAGTCGTACTTCTTGAAGTCGAAGAACAACGAATCGATGAGGTTTTTCGCGTTCTCCGGAGTGGCCAAATCGCCCGGGCGCACGCGGCGGTAAATGCTCTGGTACGCGTCTTCCACCGTGCGAGCGGGGTCCTTGTCCAGGGTGGCCAAGATGTAGTCTTTCTCCTTCGTCACGTCTTTGAACAAGTCCATGATCTGGCTGTCCGTGGTGTAGCCGAACACACGCAGCAACTGGCTCACCGGAATCTTGCGCTTGCGGTCAATTTTGCAGCTGAGCTGGCCGCGGCGGTCCGTTTCAATTTCCAACCACACGCCGCGCTTCGGAATAATTTTGGCGGCATGGTGCTTGGTCACGCCGGGCATTTTGGAGAAGAACACGCCCGGGCTGCGCACCAACTGGTGCACCACCACGCGTTCGATGCCATCCACCACGAACGTGCCGTGGTTGGTCATGAGTGGAATGGAGCCGAGGAACACGTCTTGTTCCTTAATTTCACCGGTCTCTTTGTTGATGAGCTGGACGTAGCCTTTCATGACGGCTTCGTAGCTCAAGTTGCGGCGGCGACACGTTTCCGGGTCGTACTTCGGCACGTCGAACGTGTGGCCGAGCACGCGCAGTTCCATCTTCTTGCCGGAGAAGTCCGTAATGGGAGTCACTTCCTGCAAGAGTTCCTTGATACCGTCGGTCAAAAACCACTTGTAGCTTTCAATCTGCATTTCAATCATGGAGTCCACCATGTCCGTCACGGCCGTGTCTTCCACCAAAAACGCGCGCGGTCCGCGCATGGCCTTCAGCTGAATGTCGTCGGACAGCTTCTTTTGCAACGCCTGGGACGGTGCGGTCATTTTCTGAATGCTGTGCGGAACCACCACGGGCAGAACGCCTTCCGGCACGTCTATGCGGTATTCCTTGGACGAACCGAAATTCTTGGCAACGGACTTCGCCACGGCTTTCTTGCCGGCCGGTACGGCCTTCGCCGAAACTACAGGCTTGCCGGCGGCGGGCTTCGCCGCAACTTTCGCGACGGGCTTGGCGGCTGCTTTTGCAGCGGGTGCCTTTTTGGCAACTGCCGCCGGTTTCTTGGCGACGGGCTTCTGCTTGGCTGCCGGCTTTTTGGCCGGAGCCGCTTTCTTTTTGGCGGGTGCGGGTTTGGATTTTGCAGGCTTAACAACCTTTTTCACAGACTTCTTGGGAGCTGGCTTTTTGGCCATAGCGAGAGAAGAAATGAGTACAAAACCCACTCAAAACCAGAGGGGGTGAACCGGTCGCAGCACTCAAAACACAATCGAAAGCCACTGCGATATGTGCGCGAATTTTAGGGATTTGTCGCTTGGGGTCAAGCATTTGGCAGTGTTTCTCTTCCGTCCGATTCTGCGTCTCGCGCATACGTCATCAGCATGGCCACCAATGCTTTGCGAACGGGTAACAGACGTCGAGCGATGACGCGTTCTTGCCTCACGATCGCTTCTCTCGCCTGAGGGTGAGTCGTTTCTCCCTCTTCGGTATCTCCGTATGCATCCGCCGCAGCCTCATCAAGCACCTTCAATTCCTTCCAGCATGCATCGAGTTCTTGCCGGTAACCTGCCAACTGCTCGGGCGTGCACCAAGCATTTTGCCGAGCGAGTTGCAACGCTTCGCGCAGGGCGGTAAACGGCACGGCAGCATGGCCGCATACCATGTTGGTCTTATTCTCCTTGCACGAGGAAAAATGCGTAAGGTCCCGCTCATGATTTTTCCCGCACAATTTCACGGTCAACCCCCGCAAATCCTCAATCAAACTGCCGATAGTCGCATTCGTATTCGGCATTTTATGACACATACCGCCTATTTCCACCTGCCAAGCTTGTTGCGTATCGCGCCATGCGAACGTGTCATCTTTCACGAACTGCCACAATTTCGTCGTCTGGGAAATCATGCGGAAACGGAACGCAGGAAAGACAAAAGGGCGTTGCGCACTTCCAACATCTCTTCCCCAAACGCTCGCTCCTGCGCTCTCACCTCCTCGCGCGCCGCCGGCGTATTGCCATCGAGCGAATACAAGTCCAACGCGAAATCATCCAAACGCGACGCTTCGGCATCCAGACGAAACCCGATGATGATTTCGGTCGGCAAGCCTCGAATAAGCGGAGATTCAAAGCCCAAATTCTCCGCAATGCGCTGGGCGTTCTGCAATGTGAGAGAAACGAACTCCGGATGCCCGCACACCAAGTTTGTCCGGCGGTGCGGACAGCGCGAGATATCGATGGGGCTGGCCTCATGCGCCTTCGCACACGGTATGACGCGCAGGGCTTCCAAATCGGCTATGGTTTTGGCGACTTCGGACATTGGTCGCACACTATCCCCTGCCTGCCGCGTACCAGTCAACCTTACGGGTCACGAACATGACGGCCGCAAGCACCAAGAAGAGGAAGACGGAACCAATGAGCAACGCGTAGTCCTGAATTTGCAGCAGTATGTACAGGTAAGCGTACAGCACCACCAGCAACGTGGTGAGCAACCAAGCGCGTGAAGCGGCCTGCAGCACGTAGCGAGCGTAGAACGAAATGAGTCCCACGATGGCACCCGCGGACACGAGGTACGCAGGCAAGAAGCCAATGACTTCCGCAAAGGACAAAAGCAGCAAGTAGAAGAGACCGAGCGCGGCTCCCACCAGTATGTACTGCACCACGTGCACCCGCACGCGCGCCAGAATTTCAAACAGGTAGAGCGAGCCGAACGTGAGGAAAATGAAGAGCACGGCGTACTTTATGGCTCGTTCGGTTTGCGCATAAATACCGAGATCTGCTTCCAAGAACGTCACGCCGAAGGCGAGGTCGCTTTCATACGAACTTGTCTGCGATTCGCGGGCGGGCGTCCAGCCGGTTGCCAGTGAGGAAAGTTCCCAATTGGCGGCAAACGCACCCGTCTTTTCGTTCAAGTCCACGTCTTTGGCCAAGAACCTGCCGCCGAATTTCGGCGCCGGCCAGGTACCGCTTACTTGTACGTTCACCTTGTCGGCGTAAGGCATGAATTCCAAAGCCTCGCTGCCTTGCAAACTGAAGGAGGCCTTCACGTTAAACGGACGATCCAGCATGTTTGCCGGCACCAAAGCGTACACGCCGTTGTAGCCCTGCAAAATACCGTCGTTGCTACCCGGCAACACAGTTGCGGGTACGTCGTTAATACTCAGAGTCATGCCGTTCTGAAGACCTGTCAAATCGTTCAGTTGGAGCTGTACAACTACGTGCTCCGTGTCCAATTTGGAGTTCGTAAGGCCACGCACGGCCGGAAGCACCGCGGGCATAAC